>NZFS01000001.1 GCA_002690725.1 Gammaproteobacteria bacterium | reverse complement strand
TTTATGACGCCATCTGCATCTAAAAAAGGCGATTTATTAAAATGGGAGCGATCAAAAGACCTCCCATGGGGACTCTTAATTTTGTTTGGTGGTGGTTTGTCACTTGCTGCTCAAATAAGCTCAAGCGGTCTTGGAGTTTGGATTGGAAACAGTCTTTTAGTTTTGAGTTCAGTTCCACCAATATTACTAATCTTGGCAGTCGCAACTTTAATTATTTTCTTAACTGAAATCACAAGTAATGTAACAACCACGACAACCTTCTTACCTGTTTTTGGAGCTCTTGCAATTGCTATTGGTATACTACCCGTATCATTAACAGTTCCAGTTTGCCTTGCAGCAAGTTGTGCTTTCATGCTTCCGGTCGCAACTCCACCAAATGCTATTGTTTACGGATCTAATAAGTTTACTATCGCAACAATGATGAGAGCTGGCTTTGCACTTAATATCATTGGCATACTAGTTGTTACAGTATTTGCTTATTATTTTGCTCCTTTAATTTTTTAAGTTTTGAGAAATTTATTAATTACATTTTTATTTGTTTCTTCTTTAAATAGTACAGATTACATAGATTATTTACATCCTTTTCATCCTACCAAAAGTAAGGAAGGGATGGTGGTAAGTCAAAGCGCTCTTTCTTCAGATATTGGAGTAAAAATTCTTGATATGGGAGGGAATGCAGTTGATGCTGCAGTTGCAGTAGGATTTTCTCTAGCAATTACTTTGCCTAGAGCAGGAAATCTTGGTGGCGGCGGCTTTATGTTGATTTATTTAAAAGAAAGAGATGAAATTTTTTATATAGATTACAGAAGCAAATCTCCAAGAAACTCATCAATCGAGAAATTACTTGGAACAAAAAAAATACCAGAAAGAAATTCTAAGTTATGGGAAAGAGTTGATTACACATATCTTGCATCTGCAGTACCTGGAACAGTTTATGGACTTTTAGAGGCTCATAAAAATTTTGGATCATTAAATCTAGAACAAATTATGCAACCAGTTATTGAACAGGCTGAAGAAGGTATTGTTGTTTCTAGTGATTTAAATTATGTGATTGAAGTAACACCTCAAATTAGGGCAGATAAGGAATCTTTTTCTATATTTTTTAAAGATGGAAAAGCACTAAAAGAATCTTCCATCATGAAAAGACCTGACTTAGCTAACACATTTAAAGAAATATCAAAAAATGGAACTAAGGGCTTTTACGAAGGAGTAGTTGCAGAAAAAATTGTAAATGCAATGAATGAAAATAATGGCTTAATTTCAAGTGAAGATCTTAAAAACTATAAATCATTTTTCAGAATGCCGATTGCAATAAATTATAAAGGCTATAAAGTGTTTACAGCTGCTCCTCCATCAGGAGGTGGAATAACACTGCTTACTGCTTTGAGCATTCTGAATAATATTGATATAAGTAAATATAAAAGTGATTCTACAAAAACCTATCATTTTCTTGCTGAATCCTTGAGACGAGGTCATAACAATAGATCGCATTTTGTCGGAGATCCAGACTACTTTGATGTGCCAATTTCTGATCTTCTTTCAAAAAATAGAATTGCAGAGTTGTTTAAAACAATTGATTCTAATAAATCAAGTTCAGTAGACCAAATAAAAGCATTTAAGCCAAGAATAGAGGGCAAGGACACAACGCATTTCTCTATTATAGATAAGTATGGCAATGCTGTATCAAATACCTATACATTAGGTTTATCTTTTGGTTCTGGGGTTACCATTCCAGATACAGGTATTTTAATGAATAGCCAGATGAATAATTTTGCATACAGATATGGTGATAAAAATGTTATAGGAAGAGTAGCAAGTCCTGGAAATAGATTTGAACCAGGAAAAAAGCCAATGAGTACAATGTCTCCAACTATTATTTTTGATAAAGATGATGATCTTTTTTTGATTACAGGCTCACCAGGAGGATCAGACATACCAGCTGCAATTTTAAGAGTTATTACTGGCGTTATTGATTTTGAGTTAGATATTGGGGAAGCGACAATGTTGCCAAGAATTCATAAGGATTGGCCATATACAGGTCTTGAACATGAAAGAGCTTTAAGTATAGATACAATTAGAAGATTAAAAAGCATGGGTCATAAGACAGAATATGAAACAACCATTGGAAGTACACAAAGCATTCACGTTGTTGAAGGAATAAATAATGGCTTTGCAGATTTAAGAAGACCTAATGCTGGTGTAGCTGTTCAAACTAATTAATTTTCCTGTAATTCAATGGCGGCTTTCTATCACCAAGCAAAGGTTTATATATAAAATCTTTACCAATTCTCTCTACATGCTCAGTCTTCGCTTCTTCAATTATTGATGGATTCGAGATAATTTCAATTGCGCTTTTTGCTAAAACTATTGCAGCAAGTTCAGCTCCCTTTAAACCAATTGAAGTTCCTCCAGATGCAACTGCTTGCCAAGAGTGTGCTGACGTACCTGGAACCCATGTAGCTGTTCTCAATCCTGCTGTTGGGACATTCCAACTTACGTCACCTACATCAGTTGATCCATAACTGTGTGATGTTTTGAAAGGTCTAATGTTTTCTTGTGTACCTAGCTTATTATCAGGTTGAAAAAATGTTTCATAAATTGTTTTTGCATAATCATTTTCTTTTTGATTATATTTTATTCCTCCAGCCATGCTTAAATTTTTGTGAACAACTTTTTGAATAGCATCATTTTGTAATAATGAGAAATTACCGTGCATAACTTCATAGGACATCTTTGTATCTGTTCCTATAGCAGCACCTTCAGCAGTATTAGTCACTCTTGAAAATAATTCTTCAACTACTGACATTTTTGGATGTCTAACATAATAGTAAACTTCAGCAATATCTGGAACAACATTTGGTGCTAAACCACCTTTTGTTATAACGTAATGTATTCTTGATTCTTGAGGAATGTGTTCTCGCATTAAATTAACCATATGATTCATTGCCTCAACACCGTCTAATGCTGATCTTCCTTGCTCTGGAGATCCAGCAGCATGTGAAGCAATTCCTTTAAAAGTAAATTTGGCTGATTTGTTTGCATTTGATGTTCTTGAATTTGCACTATTTACATCATCAGGATGCCAGTGAAGAACAATATCAACGTCATCAAATAAACCTTCTCTGACCATATATACTTTTCCAGAACCTCCTTCCTCAGCAGGTGTTCCGTAAAACCTTATAGTTCCTTTAAAATTATTTTTGATCAACCATTCTTTTATTGCTACTGCCGCCCATGCAGACGCAGCTCCAAATAGATGATGTCCACAGGCATGACCAGCACCAGTAGCATTATCAGTAACTTCTTTAAATGGAGAATTAGTTTGTGCTAATCCAGGAAGGGCATCAAATTCTCCCAAAATGCCAATGACCGGCCCTCCGTTATTAAATTCAGCAACAAATGCAGTTGGAATACCTGCAACACCTTTTTTAATTTGAAAACCTTGATTTCGTAAGGATTTAGCAAGTGCATCTGAACTTTTGAGCTCTAAGTATCCAAGTTCAGCATAATTCCATATATCAATGGCAATATTTTCAAATTTATTTTTATGATAATTAATACTTTTTATGACTGAATCACTTTCAAGAAAATCACTTATGAATATGGAGAGAATAAAACCCACACAATGGTTTAACTTATATGTTTTAGATTTCTGCATTGCCCCAATAATTATAACCTACAATCTTTGGAGTGCTTGGCAGATACATTTGTTCAAGATCATTTATTTTAAAACCACTTTCTAACAAAATATTTGGAATATTTCTATTTATGTTGCATCCACCAAATAATTTTCCCCAAAGTGGATTTATTCTATTTTGCCACTCAATAACTTTGTCGTCTGGAGCAACTCCATGTTCACAAAAAAGAATCTTACCATCTGATTTCATTACTCTTTTAATCTCCCTAAGAGCATCAAAAGGATTTGGTATTGTGCAAAGAGTATATGTTAATAGAACAGTATCAATGGAATTAGATGCGAGCTTAATCTCTTCAGCACCATTCAATAAAAAATTGATATCTATCTCATTTTTGATAGCAGCTTGTTTTGCCATCTCACAAAGTTCTGGAGAGGGATCTAAGCCATATATTTTTTCTACTTTAGACTTTTTGTAAAAGGGGATATTTAGTCCAGAACCAATTCCTATCTCCAGAATAGTTCCTTTTGCATGTGGAACGATTTTTTTTCTTTGATAATTGACAGGTTTTGTTGAACAACATTTATCTAAAAGCTTTGGGAGTATATATTTCTCATAAGCTTCTTTAATCATTCTCAATTTCATTTAGAGGCATTGCAGCAATATTGAAACCAGCGTCAACATAGGTAATTTCGCCTGTTATTCCACTCGCATAATCAGAGCATAAAAACGCAGCAGCGTTCCCAACTTCTTCAGCAGTTACTGTTCTACCTAAAGGAGCTCTTTTTGAATGTTGACTCAGCATTTTTCTAAAATTTTTAACACCTGAGGCTGCAAGTGTTTTTATTGGACCAGCTGAGATAGCATTGACTCTTATATTATTTCTTCCCAAGGACGCAGCTAGAAATCTTGTATTTGCCTCAAGAGAAGCTTTTGCAAGTCCCATAACATTATAATTAGGCATTGTTTGAATAGATCCAAGATATGAAAGGGTTAGCAGTGCAGAGTTTTCATTAAGCATTGATTTTGATTCTTTTGCCATAGCAGTGAAGCTATACGAGCTTATGTCATGCGCTACTTTAAAACCTTCTCTAGTAGTAACATCAACAAAATCACCCTCGAGTTGATCAGAGGGGGCATAACCTATTGAATGAACAAAACCATCAAATGTACTCCAACATTGCTTAAGTTCTTTAAAAGATGATTTTATTGAGTCATCATCGCTTACATCGCATTCAATTAATATTTTTGAACTACATGCCTCTGCAATTGGCTTAATATTTTTTAATAATCTCTCATTTTGATAAGAAAAAGCTAATTCAGCTCCTTCTTTATGCATGGCATACGCTATTCCAGCTGCTATAGAATATTTATTGGCAATTCCAGCAATTAAAAATTTCTTATTTTCTAGAAGCATTTAGTAATGTTTATAGTTCCTATAATGTTATTGTAAAAGAAAAAAGACACAAAGGCTTATATTTGAGCTTATTACTTAAGAAATGAAAATTTATCTAATATATTAAAAGCTTATGATTAATTATAAAATAATGTAAAAAATTGTAGCAATAATGTAAAAAAACTGAAACAATACTGTTAACACGTGTTATAGCTGGGTGCTATGCGCAAAAATTTATATAACTTACAGGGGAAATGTATGTTTAATTTTAAAAATTATTTGTTTGCAGTACTTGTGCTCACTTTTGGTATTTTTAATATCAATGTTGTTGCTCAAGATTCATCTGCAGATGAAGATGTCGAAGAGGTTGTAATAACCGGTACAAGACTTTCAGATCCCAATTTATCTAGTGTCAGTGGTGTTGTAGCTGTTGATGCAGGTGATATTGCTGAAAGAGGTGTGGTTGCAGTTGAGGAGTTACTTGCTGATTTACCACAGATTTCGCTTGGACAAAATATTACAGACTCAAATGGTGCTAATGGTTCTTCAACTATTAGTTTAAGAGGAATTGGTTCAGACAGAACTTTAACGCTTATAAACGGAAAAAGAATGGCTCCAGGTACTATCAATGGTGGTTCTGCGGCTAATATTAATAATATTCCTGTTGCCTTAGTGAGTGAAGTTCAAATAGTTACTGGTGGAGCATCATCAGTATATGGTTCTGATGCTATTGGTGGTGTTGTTAACTTTATCCTTGATGACGGATTCCAAGGTTTTAAAGCTAGTTACACACATAGTTACTATAACCATAAAAATGAGGACTCTGATATGAGAGCTCTTGTCGAAGCTGCTGGATATCCTCAAGCACCTGATACTGTCAATGTTGGAGACAACAAAGTTTGGGCTGTTATGTTTGGTGCAACTCTTGGTGATAGCGGTAACGTTACAGCATATCTTCAAAAAAGAGAAAGAGATGCAATTCTTCAAAGTAAGTATGACGTATCTGCTTGTGCTCTTTGGGATGGTGGGCCTCAAGCTGCAAATCCTTATGGTTGTGGTGGTTCAGGTACTGTTCCATGGGGTAGATTTGCTAGCTTTGGTGGTGGACCAATCACTGATTGGAACTACTCTGTAGCTCCAGGTACTAATGAGTTCGAAGATTATCCAGGACCATTTAACTATGGACCATTTAATTATTTCCAAAGACCAACAGAAACACTTTCTGGTGGTTTCTTTGCTGATTACGAAATTGCTGACAATATGAGCTTTTATGCAAGTGCTCAATTTATGGATGATAGAACTGTTTCACAGATTGCTCCTTCTGGTGCTTTCTTTGTAACAAGCTCTATTCCTTGTGCTAACCCTTTAATGTCAGCTCAACAGTTTAAGTTAATTTGTACAGACCAAGGTCTTACAGCTGCTGATTCAACACCATCTTACATAGGTAGAAGAAACCTTGAAGGTGGGGGTAGACAACAAGACATCAGACATAACTCTTATAGATATGTAATGGGTGTTGAAGGTGAGCTATCAAGTGGTTGGACATACGATGTTAGTTATTCTAACTCTGAAACAGCTGTTGCAAGTACATACATGAACGATCTATCTATTACTAGAATCAAGAGAGCTCTTGATGTTGTTGCTGATGCAGACGGAAACCCAGTTTGTCAGTCAGTGGTAGATGGTTCAGATCCACTTTGTCTTCCATGGAACGTTTTTGTTAACAACGGTAACCAAATTGTTGATAACGAGGCTGACGGTGTGACACAAGGTGTTCTTGATTATCTAATTGTTGATCTATACGCAAGAGGAGAAGTTTACGAAGAAATTTGGCAAGCTGTTTTATCTGGTGAGATCGATGCTTTAAACGGTGCTAACGTTGTAGTTGGTGTTGAAAAAAGAACAACAGGAATGGATAACAGACCTGATAACGGCTTCTTAACAGGCGATGGTGCTGGTCAAGGTGGACCAACAAAAGCACTTGGTGGTGAGTATTCCGTTGATGAAGTATTTTTTGAAATGGGTATTCCAGTAAGTGATCAGCTTTCAGTTGATTTAGGAGCTAGAATTTCAGACTACTCAACAGGACAAGATACTGATACTTGGAAAGTTGGTGCAAAATATGTTGTCAACGATAAAATTACTGTTAGAGGAACAACACAGTATGCTGTAAGACACGGAAACGTGTTTGAGTTATACGGTGACCAGTTCTTAGGTTTATGGTCAGGTAGCGATCCTTGTGCAGGATCTTCACCTTCAGCTTCGGCTGCTGAGTGTGCTCTTACAGGAGTAACTTCTGCTCAATATGGATCAGTTCCTGATTCACCAGCAGGACAATATAATGCTATCTATGGTGGTAACCCTAATGTTAATCCAGAAGAGGCTGATACTCTCTCATTTGGTGTTGTTATCGTGTTAACAGACAATCTTACTGTTTCAGTAGATTATTCAGATATCTCTATTGAAGGCGCTATTGGAAGTGTGTCACCTGCATTTAGCATGGACAACTGTATTGCAACAGGATCACCATTACTTTGTGCAAATATAAACAGAAATTCTGTTAACGGAAACATATGGATTGGTTCTGGTGCAGATGCTCCAAACGTAGTTTCTACAACATTGAACCTTGGTGAACTATCTACAAGTGGTTACGATATTGTTGCTGACTACTCAATGGATACAGCGATGGGTCCATTAAGCATTAAATCTAATATTGCTATTACAGATACATTCGATATTACTGAAGTTGTAGGTTTTGGAACTGCAGAATGTGCCGGTTATTGGGATGGTGGTGGAACCTGTGGTGGTCCAACATTTGAACTTCAAACTGTAACATCTGCTACATTATCTTTAGATCAAGGTGACTTAGTGGTAACACACAGATATCTAGATGAAATCACTGACTTAGGTCCGTTTGATTCACCTATTGATGCACAAAACTATTTTGATGCTGCTTTCAGCACATCATTTGGTGATGTTACTGTTTATGTTGGTGTGAATAACGTTTTTGATGCTGAAGCTCCTGTATTGGATGATTTAGCACCAAATGGTAATACATTCCCATCAATATATGATGCATTTGGTAGATATATATTTACTAATCTTACTTATCAGTTTTAATAACTATTTGTAAATTAAAAAGAGGGCTTTTGGCCCTCTTTTTTTATATAAAATAAACTTTGATACAATAATACATATGAATTTCTTAAAAAAAATTAAGATTAAAGCTTTGCATGTTCTATTTGCGAATTTTACAAAACTATTTATTTTTTTTATGAATTTATATGTAAAATCACAGGTAAAATAACCCCAAATTAGCCAAGAAATTTATGTATCGATTTCTTTATTTATTATTACTCTCTTTCTCATTTGACGTACTAGTTCATCCTGTTTCATCTATTAAGAAATTCTCTGATGAAAATGCACATCTTCCATCACCTTTACCTGATAGAGTGATATTAACTTGGAATGATGACCCTTCAACTACTCAAGCTGTTAATTGGAGAACAGATATTTCTGTGAGATCTGGGCTTGCACAAATAGCAATAGCGAATGCAAATGGAAGAGCACTTATGTCTGAGGAATTCAAAGCAGAGACAACTTATTTCAAAAGTGACATTAATGAGGCTCATTACCATAGTGTTACATTTAAAAATCTTCAACCTAGTACCTTATATGCATATCGAGTTGGTGATGGAGTAAACTGGACAGAATATTACCACTTTAAAACAGCAAGCGACAAAGAAGAACCTTTTAGCTTTATATACTTTGGTGATGCTCAAAATGAAGTTAGAACTCATTGGTCAAGAGTTTTTAGGGAGGCATTTCGTGATGCTCCCAGAGCAGCATTTACACTTCATGCTGGTGATTTAATTGATGTACATAATAAAGACTCACAATGGGGAGAATGGCATCAAGGACCTGACTGGGTAAACGGAACAATCCCGGTGATTGCTACCCCAGGAAATCATGAGTACCAAAAAGACTCTGAGACTAAAAGAATATGGACAAACAAAGAAGGTATAAGTGTAAATATTGAAATCGAATCTTTTAATGATGATAATCCCGAGATTTTTATTATTGATATTAAAGATTCCAATGGAATAACAGGAACAATACAGACAAAAGATTCTGGAGAAATTATTAGTACCGATAAAGGAATTGAGTTAATTACTGGATATAAAGAAGAAGAATTAGTAAATAATTTTATTTTAGGTGGCAAAGCACCATTATATGATCGGCTACAAAATCCTAGTAGTATCCAAAAGGTTAGCAATCACTGGCGGCCACAATTCTCATTTCCTGTTCAAGCAGTTCCAGACGAAAGGCTTAAGGAAACACTTTATTATTTAGATTATCAAGGTGTAAGATTTATTTCACTTGATTCAAATATTGAAATGGAAATTCAAGTAGATTGGCTCAGAAAAGTTCTGGAGGAAAATGAAAATCGTTGGACGATTGTCACCTTTCATCATCCCCTTTATTCACCTGCGTCAGATCGTGATAACTTTGAAATGCGTCAATTGTGGAAACCTATACTCGATGAATTTAAAGTTGATTTGGTTTTAAGTGGACATGATCATAGTTATTCCCGAACTGGATTAATAGATACTGAAAATATTAAAAATATTCCAACAGGCTATCAGCAAGCTTATGATCCAAAAATTGGAACAGTGTATGTTGTCTCAGTCAGTGGACCAAAAATGTATGAGATTACTAAAGGCCCATATGCAAAAAAACTAGGTGAGAATACTCAGCTCTATCAAATTATAGATGTTAATAACGATATTCTTAAGTTCCGAGCTTTTACAGCAACTGGTGTCTTATATGATGAATTTATTCTTCAAAAACGCAAAGGTAAGCCGAATATATTAATTGAAACTAATTTATAAAAAGTAAACTAATTAGTAGCACTCGAAATTTTACGTAAATATAAGGATAATACAGAAATATAAAATACAGCTTTACTAAGGACTTTTTTGACTAAATGAGGCTATTACTTAGCCAGGAGAGTACTTGATTGGCATTCAACTATAAATTTTATTTTCATACTTGTTTATCTATGTTAGCTTAATAATATATGACAAGATTTCTTTTATCACTAGCTGAATCAGGATTTATTCCTGATGTCTTAATAAAAATTGCTGCAAGGTATATCTCTAATAAGCGCCTGAATGAGCAGAGCGTTGATGATAATAAGGATAAAATTATCACTGTTCTTTCAAGAGGTGCTGTTGCTGAAAAAACATATGATGCTAATGAACAACACTACGAAGTCCCACCTGAATTTTTTAAGTATGTTTTAGGAACAAACCTTAAATATTCTTGTTCACTATTTAATGATGTAGATTCTCTCGATGATGCAGAGGAATCAATGCTCAAGCTTTATATGGATAGAGCTGATATTAAGGACGGTCATGAAGTTCTTGACCTAGGTTGTGGATGGGGTAGTTTTTCTTTATATGTAGCTGAAAGATACCCAAATATAAATATTACGTCAGTAAGTAATTCGAGCGATCAAATTGCTTACATTAAAAATGAAGCACATAAAAAAGATCTGTTAAATATCAAGGTCTTTAGAATGGATGTTAATAATCTTGAATTAAATAAACAATTTGATCGCATTGTTTCAATTGAAATGTTTGAACATCTAAGAAACTATAAGTTAATTTTAAATTCTCTTAATCATGCACTTAAACCTGATGGAAAATTATTCATTCATATTTTTTGTCATAAAAAACTAACATATCTTTATGAAATGAAAAATAATCTTGACTGGATGACAAAATATTTTTTTCAAGGCGGAATTATGCCTAGTAAAGATATCTTTCAGTACTTTGAGGGTGAGTTAGAAATAATCAATCAATGGGATATAAATGGAAATCATTATTCAAAAACTTGTAAAGCTTGGTTAAACAATCATTATAAAAATAAGAAAAAAATATTAGACATATTTGAGAAACACTATGATGAACCTAAAATTTGGTTTAATAGATGGAGAATCTTTTTTTTATCGTGTGAGGCTTTTTTTGCATTAAATAATGGTAAAGAATATTTTGTTGGACACTATCTATTTAAAAAATCTAATTAATAACCTACAACTAAAAAAGCAAAATATTATAGATTACTGCCCACTGTATCTTCTGAATTCATAATGTACAATGTCGTTTCTGAAGGGGCTATAGCTCAGCTGGGAGAGCGCTTGAATGGCATTCAAGAGGTCCGCGGTTCGATCCCGCGTAGCTCCACCAATCTTTTTGGAATACGTTAATTTTTATATAAATGTATTATAGACATTCTTTTAGTTTTTGAATAAAGAATTCATTTTCTAATCTTTGCCCAATGGTAACCCTTATAAAATTTGGCATTTCATATAATTCAATTGGTCTTACAATAACACCTTTTTTTAGTAATAATTCAAATACTTTTCTGCCACTTTGGTTTACATCAATACAAATAAAGTTTCCTTGAGATGGAATAAAATTTATAGACATTTCTTTTAAGCACTTATATAAGAACTCTCTTTCATTTGTATTATGTTTGATACTTTTTTGTAAATAATTAGTATCATCAAGTGAAGCAATGGCAGCTTTTTGGGCAATGGAGTTCACATTAAAAGGTTGCCTTACACGATTCATTATTTCTATGAGTTTTTTATTACCCATTCCGTATCCAACTCGCAGAGCAGAAAGACCATGTATTTTAGAAAATGATTTTGTAATTAATACATTTTTATAGTTATTAAGAATTTCAAGTGCATTAATATAATCATCTGCTGTTACATATTCATAATAAGCTAGATCAATAACAACAATGATGTCACTTGAAACTTTCTGCAAAAATTTATCTATTTCATAATGAGTTAGATATGTGCCTGTAGGATTATTTGGATTTGCAATAAAGATTATTCTTGTTTTTTCATTTATATGCTCTATGAATTTATTTAAATCATGTCCCCATGATTTTGCTTCTACTTCATGAAAATTACATCCGCGAACTTTAGCAGCAAGTTTATATACAACAAAAGCATGTTTTGAAAAGATGCATTCAGATCTTTCAGATAAGAAAGTTTGCGAAACTATCTCTAAAATTTCATTTGAACCATTTCCTAGGATAATATTTTTATCTGATAACAGTTCAACTTCAGAAATTTTTGATTTCAATTGCTTTCCGTCACCGTCTGGGTATAAATGAACATCTTTGAATTCATTTATCGCACTTTTAACTTTGGGGGAAGGACCAAGACTATTTTCATTACTTGCAAGTTTTACAATCTTGTTAAGATTATATTTTTCCATTACATCATCAGTAGACTTTCCAGGCTCATAGGGTTTAATTGAATCAATTCCAGGATTGATATATTTCAAGAATTCCATTTTATTTATTTCGCATTTTTAATATATTTTCTAGCTCTTTTAGTGAAAGATTGTTTTCTATCAACAAAACTTGTAAATGATATATGAGATCTGCTGCTTCCTCTAATATTCTTCCGTCGTTAGAAATTGTAGATATAGCTAATTCATTTGCTTCCTCTGCAATTTTTTTTACAATCTCTTTATTACCTTTATCGAAAAGGATATTTGTGTATGAACCACTTTTATGATTTTTCTTCCTATCCTTAATTATTGATTCAAGTTTTTGTAAACTAAATTCCTCATCTCCAAAACAGGAGTATTTTTCTAAATGACAGGTCGGACCGTCATTTGTAGCCTGAACCAATAATGTATCTTTGTCACAATCTATCTCGCAGGAAATATAATTTAAAAAATTTCCTGATGTTTCACCTTTGGTCCATAAGCACCTCCTTGACCTGCTATAGAATGTAACTTTCTTTATATCAATTGTTTTTTGATATGACTCCTTGTTCATATAACCAAGCATCAATACTGATTTAGTATTAGAATCTTGAATAATTGCTGGTATCAACACTTGATCATCCTTCCATACATCGTCAGTATTCATTTCCTCACCTCAATTTTTTGATCTATTAGATAACTTTTAAGCTCTGAAATTGATATCTTATTATCATGAAAAACTGAAGCCGCAAGAGCCCCATCCACATTAGAATTTTCAAAAACTTTTTTAAAGTGCTCTTTCTTACCAGCACCACCAGATGCTATTAAGGGGACCTTGCAAACTTCTCTTATCATAGCAAGTTGATCGATATCATAACCTTCTTTGATGCCATCTCTATTCATGCAATTTAATACTATCTCTCCAGCTCCTCTATCCTGAACTTCTCTAACCCAATCTAATGTATTTTTACCAATTTCATATCTTGATTTAGTTGATCCAGTTTTTGCATGTACTATATAATTTGTTTGATCAAAATAACTATCGATACCTATTACAACGCATTGAGAACCAAAAGTTTTTGCCAATTCACTAATTAATTTTGGGTTCTCAACTGCGGGTGTGTTGATTGAAACTTTATCGGCACCCATGTATAACACTTCTTTTGCTTTTTTAATGTTCTTAATACCACCAGCAACACAAAAGGGTATATTAATATTCTGAGCAATTTCATTGATCCAACTAAGAGAAACTGATTTAGACTCTACACTTGAATAGATATCATAAAAAACCAGTTCATCAGCATTTTCTTCTGAGTATTTTGCAGCTAACTTAATAGGATCTCCGATTATTCTGTGATTTTTAAATTGAACTCCTTTGACAACCTTTCCATTTTTAACATCCAGGCAGGGGATTATTCTTTTAGTTAACATTTGCTAACTCCTTCATTGATATTTTATTTTCATAAATAGCCTTACCAACAATACATTCATTAATATTAATTTCTGCTAAGTCATTTAAGTCACTAATTTTTGATATTCCACCTGATCCTATAAGATTTTTATCAGGATTTAATTCTTTAATTTTTTTATATATTTTTAAATTTGGACCAATTAATAAACCATCTTTATTTATATCAGTTGCAA
>NZFS01000014.1 GCA_002690725.1 Gammaproteobacteria bacterium | reverse complement strand
AAGCAAATGATAGACAAATCTCCCAAAGGAACCGTCCCAGTGTTAGTCCTTCAGAAAGAAGTAATTGATGAGAGTAATGACATAATTGAATGGGCTCTCAGCTCAAACAATATATTTGATGGAAATATAGATCATGATCAAATAGATTTAACAAACAATTTAATTGAACTTTTTGATTCTAAATTTAAATATAATCTTGACAGATATAAGTACGCGACTAGATATAAAAATATTGATAAAGACAAACACAAGATAGAGTGTTTAGATATTTTAATTAATTTAGAAAATGTAATCTCAAACGACGGATGGATTCTTGGGAGCAAAATTAATAAATTAGACATATCAATCCTGCCTTTTATTCGACAGTTTAGAATTGCAGACATTGAATGGTTTGATAAGCAAAATAAAATTAAAGGAATCCAAAAAATTTTATTTAATTTCCTTGATTCAAACCTATTCAAAGAAGTAATGTACAAATATGATGTATGGGAAGAAAATGCTGAACCACAATTTTTTCCTTAAAAGAAATCAAAAAATAGATAATAATTTTATTTAAACTATAATACCGAATCTTGTGGCGGGCGTAGCTCAGTTGGTTAGAGCGCTGGATTGTGGCTCCGGAGGCCGTGGGTTCGAACCCCATCGCTCGCCCCATTTACAAAGGATAATTAAAATGAAAGTTGCTATTAAAAAATTAAAAGATTTAGAAAGAAAAATCATTGTGACTATTCCAGTTAAGGACTACGAATCAAAATTTAATTCAAAACTAAAAAATATCAAGTCAAAAGCAAAGGTTGATGGTTTTAGAAAAGGAAATGTCCCAAATGAAGTTTTAGAGCAAAGATATGGGTCATCAATTCATAATGAAGTTTTGAACGAATTGATACAAGAGTCATATCCAAAAGTCATATCTGAGAACAAAATAAGAGCTGCCTGTGCTCCACAAGTTTCTATTGATTCAGAGGATCCTAAAAAACCCATTGTTTATTCAGCAATTATTGAGATTTTTCCAGAGATTAAACCAAAATTCTCAAGATGGACCAATTATGATAAGTATCAAATTGAAATCGAAGATACAGATATTGATTCTGCAATAGATGATATCAAGAAAAGATATGGAGAGTGGAATGATGTTAAAAGAGAGGCAAAATTAGATGACCAAGTAATTATTGATTTTTTTGGAAAAATCAATGGTGAGGAGTTTGAAGGAAATTCAGCGAAAGATTTTAAATTAATTTTAGGAAGCAATTCTATGATTCCAGGATTTGAAACTAGTATTGTAGGAAAAAAACNATCCAAATTTACTATTGAATGTTCATTTCCAGAAGATTACTTTAAAAAAGACCTTGCTGGAGTAAATGCAGAATTCGAAATAGATCTCAAACACATTCAAGAAATTAAAGAAGCAAATATTGATAAAGATTTATTTACAAAGCTTCAAATGGATATTAAAGAAGAGTCAGAATTCAGAGGTGAGATAATTTCAAGAATGAATAATGAGGTAGCAGCTCAAGAAAAAGAACTGACAAAAGAATCAATGTATGAAACTCTTTTAAAAACAAATAGTTTTCAATCACCAAAAGCTACGATTAATGAACAGGCTGACTTAATGAGAAAAGATGCCTTAATGAGAATTGGCCATAGTGAGGAGAATGCAGGAGATGATCTCTTTCCAATTGATAGTTTTCTCGAAAAGGCTGAAAAAAGAGTTAAACTTGATTTATTATTTGCTGAATTAATTAATCATTTTGAGATAAAAGTTGAAAAGCAACAAGTTGATGATTTTATCGAAGAAGAATCAAAGAGATATAAAGATCAGGAGCAATACAAAAAATGGATAGCTGGTCAACCTCAACAGCTGGAACAATTTAGAATGATAGTTTTAGAAAGACAATTGGTTGAAAATTTAGAAAATGTACTTAAATCTAGCAATAAGGTGATAAAATTTTCAGAACTCGCAAATAGATAGGTTTTAAATATGAAAGATTTCCAATCAGCACTAATCCCAATGGTTGTAGAACAAACTCCGAGAGGTGAGAGATCTTTTGATATTTACTCACGACTTTTAAAAGAGAGGGTAATCTTTCTTTCTGGCCCAATTGATGATTACATATCTAATCTTGTTGTTGCTCAACTATTGTTTTTAGAGTCTGAAAATCCTGAGAAAGATATATCTATATATATTAATTCACCTGGTGGAAGTATCTCAGCAGGTTTGGCAATATATGATACGATGCAATTCATCACTCCATCAATATCAACAATGTGCATAGGACAAGCCGCAAGTATGGGTGCGTTGCTTTTGGCTGGTGGAGATAAAAAGAAAAGGTTTGCCTTGTCTAATTCAAGAATTATGATTCACCAACCTCTAGGTGGTTTTCAAGGTCAGGCTTCAGATTTTGAAATTCATGCAAAGGAAATATTGCATATGAAAAAAATTGTTAACGAGATTCTTGCAAAACATACCGGGCAAACAATCAAGAAGATTGAAAAAGACACTGATAGAGACAATTTTTTAGATGCAGATGCTGCAAAAGCTTATGGTATTGTTGATAAAATATTAGAAGAAAGGAACTAACATGAAGGTAGAGGCTGAATCGGATAAGTTACATTGCTCATTTTGTGGGAAGTCTCAAGATGAAGTTAAGAAATTAATTGCAGGACCGAGCGTCTATATTTGTAATGAGTGTGTAGACTTATGTAATGATATTATCGAAGAAGAGATTAAAAATGATGATGACATTGCTCAAGATATATCACTTTCTCCTCAAGAAATTTACAAAAAGCTCGACGAGTATGTTATCGGTCAAGAAACAGCAAAAAAAGTCTTATCTGTAGCAGTTTACAATCACTATAAACGTTTGAAGAAAGGCAAAGTAAAAGATAGTGTTGAACTTCAAAAAAGTAACGTTCTTCTTTTGGGCCCGACTGGTAGTGGAAAAACTTTACTAGCACAAACTCTTGCTAAAATTTTAAATGTTCCATTTACTATTGCTGATGCAACAACACTAACTGAAGCTGGATATGTTGGAGAGGATGTTGAAAACATTATTCAAAAACTTCTTCAAAAGGCAGACTATGATCCTGAAAAAGCTGAATTAGGCATTGTCTACATTGACGAAATTGATAAGATTGCAAGAAAATCAGATAATCCTTCAATAACAAGAGATGTCTCAGGTGAAGGTGTTCAACAAGCTCTGTTAAAGTTAATTGAAGGGACCATTGCTTCGATACCGCCTCAAGGTGGAAGGAAGCATCCACAACAGGAGTTTATTCAAATAGATACATCCAACATTCTATTTATTTGTGGAGGTGCTTTTTCTGGTCTTGATAAAGTCATCGAACATAGAACAAACAAAACTGGCATTGGTTTTAGTGCTGAAGTCGATTCAAAATCAAATGTCAGCAAGATTTCTAAAAACGTTGATGAGCTTCAACCGGAAGATTTAGTAAGATATGGCTTAATCCCAGAATTTGTTGGTAGACTCCCAGTTATATCAAACCTTCATGAACTTGACGAGTCAGCACTTGTTCGAATTTTAAAAGAACCAAAGAATGCTCTTGTAAATCAATATAGTCATTTATTTGAAATTGATAATGTAGAGTTAATTTTTCGAGATGAGGCCCTATTAGAAATAGCTAAACAAGCTATAAAAAGAAAAACTGGTGCAAGAGGCCTTAGATCTATATTGGAAGAAATATTAATGGATACTATGTTTAATTTGCCTAATGAAAATCTAGAAAAAGTTGTAATTGACGAAAAGTCTGTTATTAATAAATCAGAACCGATCAAGCTGTTAAAGACAAAATCAAAAAAAACGTCATCTGGTAATTGATATTTAATCAATTATCCTTATATTTTAGTTATGACCGAAATTAAATCTGATTTACCCTTAATACCTTTGAGAGACGTTGTTGTCTTCCCGGGTATTGTTACAACTTTATTTGTTGGTAGAAAAAAATCTGTAGAGGCTCTTAATATTGCAATGACTTCCAACAAGAAGCTTGTTCTTGTTAGTCAAAAAGATGCTTCTGAAGAAGATCCTAAAGACAATCAAATATATCAATATGCAACAATAAGTAACTTGTTACAGTTAATAAAACTCCCAGATGGAACCATGAAAGTTCTAGTCGAAGGCCATAAAAGATGTCTTATAAATAAGATTATTGAAAAAGATTCATATTTAACAGCAAGGGTTTCAGAAGTAGTAGATTTAAAACTAAAAGAAAGTGAATCTATAAACTTAGTAAGATTAATAAAAGCTAAATTTGAAGACTATATTAGCGTTACTAAAAGAATACCACCTGAGATAGTCTCAACTGTTGACTCATTAGACGACCTTTCGAGACTAATGGATACCATAACAGGACATTTGCCAATTGAAACATCAAAGAAACAAGAGATCTTGGAATCGTCAGATTTAAAGTTAAGAGCAGAAAAAGTTCTTACATTTATAGAATCTCAATTAGATGTTGTTGACGTTGAGAAAAAAGTTAGGGACAGAGTTAAAAAACAAATGGAAAAGTCACAGAGGGAATATTATTTAAATGAACAAATAAAAGCAGCTCAAAAAGAACTTGGAGAAATAGGTGAGGAAGGGGATGAACTAGAAAACCTTGAGAAGAAAATCAATGAAGTTGGAATGACTAAAGAAGCATTAAAGAAGGCAAAAAGTGAATTTGCAAAATTTAAACACATGGCTCCATCTTCTGCTGAGGCGTCTGTTGTTAGAACTTACTTAGATTGTTTGGTAGATGTACCATGGAAAAAGAAGTCTAAGGTAAAGTCAGACATTAAAGCTTCTATGAGTATCCTTGAGGAAGATCACTATGGACTTGAGGAAGTAAAAGAGAGAATTGTCGAGTACCTTGCTGTTCAAAAAAGAGTAAAGTCAATGAAAGCTCCAGTTTTATGTCTCGTTGGTCCTCCTGGAGTTGGTAAAACTTCACTCGGTGAATCAATTGCACGAGCAACAAATAGAAAGTTTGTAAGAATGTCACTTGGTGGCGTTAGAGACGAATCGGAGATTAGAGGCCATAGAAGAACATACATTGGTTCAATGCCTGGAAAAATAATCCAAAAATTATCAAAAGTTGTTGTAAAAAATCCTCTTTTTCTTTTAGATGAAATTGATAAGATTGGAATGGATCATAGAGGAGATCCAGCTTCAGCTCTTTTAGAAGTTCTTGATCCTGAGCAAAATAATACTTTCAGCGATCACTATTTAGAAGTTGATTATGATTTATCAGAAGTGATGTTTGTTTGCACTGCAAATAGCTTAAATATTCCAACACCGCTTCTTGATAGAATGGAGATCATTAGAATTCCTGGGTATATCGAAGATGAAAAAATAAATATTGCAGAAAAGTATTTATTACCCAAACAAATGAAAAGAAATGGTCTTAAAGAGACTGAATTAAAATTAAACAAAAATGTATTATTATCCTTGATTAGATATTACACAAGAGAGGCTGGCGTTAGAGGGTTGGAAAGGCAAATTGCAAAGATTTTACGGAAAGTTGTCAAAGAAAGACTTGTGAATAATTTCGACGATAATAAATCAACATCTATATCGCCAAAAAATCTTGAAAAATACTCTGGTGTAAAAAAATTCAAATATGGCATTGCTGAAAAAGATAACGCAATTGGTCAGGTAACTGGTCTTGCTTGGACAGAAGTTGGCGGTGAATTGTTAACCATCGAAGCTTCAAATATTGATGGTAAAGGAAGAATTATTAAGACAGGATCTCTAGGCGATGTTATGCAAGAATCAATTCAAGCAGCCTTTACGGTTGTAAGATCAAGGGCAGAATCACTAGGAATAAAACCAAATTTTTATGAAAAAAATGATGTTCATATTCATGTCCCTGAAGGAGCTACTCCAAAAGATGGACCAAGCGCAGGTGGCGCAATGGCAATATCTCTAATTTCAATATTTACAGGAATACCTGTAAGAGCAGATACTGCGATGACTGGTGAAATAACTTTGAGAGGACAAATTTTAAAAATTGGTGGCTTGAAAGAAAAACTTTTAGCTGCAAAAAGAGGTGGTATAAAGAATGTAATTATTCCAAAAGAAAATGAACCCGATCTTCAGGAAATACCAAAACAAATAACTAGCTCACTCAATATAATTCCAGTCGAATGGATTGATGAGGTCATATCTTCAGCTCTTGTTGAAGAACCAACACCACTTTCAAAAAATATTAAGCAGCAAAAATCTAGAACATCTAGAAAATCTCAAAATAAAGCACCTCACTAATACCCTCTATTTGCTTGACTTTTAGCCTTAAAAAGCTTTTCATAGAGAAGTATTAAATAATTTATTTATCACAGAGGAGTATTTAAATATGAATAAATCAGATTTAGTTGATGCGGTTGCAAGTAGTGCAGATATGTCTAAAGCTCAAGCAGGCAATGCAGTAGACGCAGTTTTAGATGGCATTTCGGGGGCTTTAAGCAGCGGCGATTCAGTTGCTTTAGTTGGTTTTGGAACATTTTCAGTGAGACATAGAGCTGCTAGAGAGGGCAGAAATCCTCAAACAGGCGCTTCTATGCACATATCAGCTTCTAATGTACCAGGTTTTAAAGCTGGTAAGGCATTAAAAGATGCAGTGAAAGCTGGTAATCCTGCATAATTTTTTTTCTTTTAAAAAGGGTGCTTATGCACCCTTTTTTTATTCTATAATATCGCCATCATGATGGATTCTCTTAGAAATTTTTTAACTGGCCCAAGATTATTAATAGTAGTTTTGTTTTGTGCGCTACCTTTTGTTTTTTTAGGAACTTCTTCTCTAGGGACAGTCTTTAATACGTCTTTTGGAACAATAAACGGTGAAGAAGTAAATGATATAGATCTTCAAATAGCTTCTGATATAACGGTTCAAAAATTTAAAACTATATACGGTGAGGATTTTGATTTTGACATGCTTGATGATCAAATTAAATCTGATGCTATAAAACAAGAACTCATATTTCAAAAATCATTACTATCAGGTGCAAAATCACTCGGCTTTGTAAATAAGTCATCTGAGCGTGAAACAAAAAAAAACATAATTAAAAGTCCAAACTTTCAATTTGAAGGTGAGTTCAGCGAAGACATATTTGAAGCTCAGGTAAATTCAAGGGGTTTTACAAAAGATAATTATATAGATGTCATGACAAATCTTGCCGCATCTGATCTTTATTTGGCATCATTAAGTATGGTTAACTTTATAACCAAAAATGAGTTGATTGAGATCGCTTCCTTATTAGAAATGACTTCTGACATTAACTTTATAAAGATTAATTTTAATGATTTAAAATCTCAAATAAATAATTCAAATGAGGAGCTACTAAATTATTACAAAGAAAATGAAATATTATTTTTTAGTGATGAGCTCAAAAGTTTTAAGTATATACTTCTAAATCAATCAGATTATGCAGAAGTTATTCAGATCCCTGATTCATATCTTGAAAATGGGTATCAAAATTACTTAGAAGGATTCAAAAGCACTGATGAGATAAGAATATCTCATATAATGATTGACAAAAGCAACTATGAATCAAGAGAGTTTGCTCTTGATGAAATGAATAAAGTTCAAAATTTATTAGGAAATGGTGAAAATTTTATAGAGCTTGCTAGTACATATAGTGAGGATGTTGTGACAAGTGATATTGGAGGTGATCTAGAGTATTTTGATAAGGACATCTTTCCAATTGAATTTAATGAAGCAATTCAAAAATTGGATTTAAATCAAACTAGTGAGATTATTGAACTAGAAGAAACATTCCATATTTTAAAAGTTACTGAAAAAAATATCTTACAACCTCTTTCAGAAGACCAAGTAAAGAGAGAGCTGTTGACTGAATTAAAAGAAACAGAGTCCTTTGCTTTGATGCAAGATGATCTAAATGAAATTGAGAATATGATAATGGAGAATAATACTATCAATGAAATTTCAGATGTGCTTTCAAAAGCTATCAAAAATTCTGAGTTATATTCTCAGTCAAATTTTGATTTTGATATCGCAAGTACTGAAGTTAGCAATTATATATTCTCTCCAGACTCTAAAATCAACCAACCTTATTTGATCGAACTTAAAGATAATATTATTATCCTTGAGATTGATAGAGTTATTGAACCTTTTTTACAAGACTTTGATTCAATAAAAGAATCAATTTCAAGTGTACTTTCTGAGTCAAAAGCAATTGACAAAATCTTATTGATGTCAGAGGAAATAAAATCAATTCTTAATGAAAAAGAAAGAATGGAATTTATAAAAGCATACGATTATGTTGAATATGAGAGTTATGTTGATGTTAATAGATATTCATCTTTGCTACCAAGAGAGGTTCTCAATGAAATTTTTAATTCATCTCCAGGAAAAACTATTACAAAAGATTCTTTTAATGGAGATAAATATATTGTTAATATTTCAGGTTTTAATGAACCAACAGAAACCGATATTAATAACATCCTTGAAGAATATGGTAATTTTAGCAAACAGATTTTGGACACAAAAATGAATCAAATCATCAACAAAGATATCTTTGAATCAGCAAGGGTAAATTTAAATAACTTAATATTTTAAGGGCAATAAATATGAATTTTCAATCAGTATCATTTTTTTTAGTTATATTCCTTTTCTATGGATGCTCAGAAAACATAACTCCAGTTGATTCTGGTCTGGAAAAACAAATATATCATCATGGAAATGGTTCTGAGCCTCAAGGTATTGATCCTCACATAGTAACAGGTGTGCCTGAACATCACATTTTAATTAGCTTGTGTGAAGGACTAACTATACCTAATCCTAACCCAAATGATATAAATGGTTATATGGCTGGAACTGCTGAATCTTGGACTATTAGTGATGATGGTAAAGAATATATTTTTAATATAAACAAAAATGCAAAATGGTCAAACGGGGATCCTGTGACAGCAGATGATTTTGTTTGGTCATGGAAGAGAATATTAACTGCCAGTCTTGGTTCTCAATATCCTGATATGCTTTATTATCTTGAGGGGGCATATGAGTATCATAATGGCTTAACTGATGATTTTGATAAAGTTGGAGTTAAAGCTATTGATCAGAAAACACTTAAAGTAAATCTCAAAAACCCAACTCCATTTTTTTTAGGATTATTGAGTCATTACAGCACATGGCCGGTTCATAAAAATACAGTGCTTAAATTCGGAGATATAGATGACAGAAATGGAGAGTGGACTAGGCCAGGAAATTTTGTATGCAATGGCCCTTTCCAGCTAAAATCTTGGGAATTAAATAATAAAATTATTGTCGAAAAAAATCCTAATTATTATGACTCATCAATCGTCAAACTTAATGAAATACACTATTACCCAGTATCGAATGTAATGACAGAAGATAGGATGTTTAGAGCTGGCCAACTTCATTTAACAAGCACTTTACCATCTCAAAAATGCCCAATTTATATTGAAGAAAACCCAAACTTAAGAATTGATCCTTATATGGGAACTTATTTTTATAGGATAAATACTAAAAATCCAGCTCTAAAGGATGTGCGAGTAAGAAAAGCACTTGCTTATTCAATTGATCGACAGCTTTTAGTTGATAAAGTAACCAAATGTGGTCAAATACCTGCGTATTCTTTTACTCCTCCTGGATCAAATGGATATCAACCAAAGACAGAAATTCCTTTTGATCCTGAATTAGCAAAGTCTTTACTTAAAGATGCTGGTTATTCTGAAGAAAATCCCTTCCCAAAGTTAGAAATTTTATTCAATACAAATGAAGATCATCGAAAAATAGCATTAGCAATTCAACAAATGTGGCAGGTAAATCTTGGAGTTGAAATTGAATTAGTTAATCAGGACTGGAAAGTATACCTAAATAGGGAAATGATAGGAGATTTTCAAATCTCAAGAGCAGGATGGATAGGTGATTATGAAGATCCCAATACATTTCTTGATTTAATGAGGCCCAATAGAGGTAACAATAAAACAGGCTGGGAGAATATGGAATATGATTCACTAGTTGAAAAAGCTAATACAATTAATGACCAATCAGAAAGATATAAATTATTGTATGAGGCCGAAGAAATATTGATAGAAGAATTGCCAATAATACCTTTATACACTTATGTAAGGTCATATCAATTGTCACCAGATGTAAAAGGATTTAATCCACATATACTAGATCATCATCATCCTAAATTTATTTATTTAGAAAGAGACTAGTTTCTAATGCTAGCAATATTTGTACGAAGAATTTTGATCGCAATACCAGTATTATTTGCGGTTGCAAGTATTACTTTTTTTCTTATTAAGATTGCACCAGGTGGCCCTTTTGATGCAGATCGAGCTGTCTCTCCTCAAGTCTTAAAGAATTTAAACGAAGCATATAATCTGGATGCTTCAAATTGGGAACAATATCTTGACTATATGTCAGCACTCATGCAAGGAGACATGGGCCCCTCGTTTAGATTTCCTGGCAGATCAGTTACTGAGATGATTGCAACAGGTTTGCCAGTTACATTTGAACTTGCATTTTATGCAATTCTCATTGCTTTAGTCATGGGGATATTTTCAGGAGTTTTAGCTGCTTTGAAAAGAAATACTTTTCTTGATTTCATTCCAATGGCAATTGCAATGATAGGGATTTGTGTTCCAACTTTTCTTATGGGCCCACTCTTAGTCTTAATATTTGGAATTAATCTTGAAATTCTTCCTGTATCAGGTTGGGGACAATTACCTGGTGACAAGATCTTACCATCACTTACTTTAGGTTTTGCATACGCCGCATATATTGCAAGATTAAGTAGAGGTGGAATGTTAGAAGTCTTAAATCAAGACTTTATCAGAACAGCAAGGGCAAAGGGTTTGACTGAAAGAATGATTGTCATAAAACATGCAATGCAAGGTGGCCTTATACCCGTTGTATCCTTTTTAGGTCCAGCTATTGCTGGGCTTTTAGCTGGATCATTTGTAGTAGAGACTATTTTTCAAATACCAGGATTGGGAAGATTTTATGTAGAAGCTGCTTTTAATAGAGACTACACAATGATACTTGGGACTACAATTTTTTTCTCTGCAATGATTGTATTTTTTAATTTAATGTCAGATTTAGCAGCTCTATGGTTAAATCCAAGATCAAGGGATTTATAGTGAATAATAACTCTCTTTGGTCTGATGCAATTTATAGGCTTTCTAGAAATAAGGCAGCAATGTTTGGTGGAGTAATCCTTATTTTATTAATTATTTCTGCAGTTCTCGCTCCATGGATTGCGCCTTACTCATATTCTTATCAAGATCTTAACTTAGGAGCAAGTCCTCCATCTTCAGAACATCTTCTTGGAACAGATATTCTTGGAAGAGATCTATTAAGTAGAATACTTTATGGCGCCAGAATATCTTTATTAGTTGGATTCGTTGCAACAGGAGTAGCTTTAGTAATTGGAGTATCTTGGGGAATTATTGCTGGTTATATTGGTGGAAAGGTTGATTCAATAATGATGAGGATAGTTGATGTTCTTTATGGACTTCCATTTATTATTTTCATAATTCTTTTAATGGTAATTTTCGGAAGAAATTTATGGCTTTTATTTGGAGCAATAGGTGCAGTAGAGTGGTTAACAATGGCGAGAATAGTTCGTGCGCAAGTTATTGGTCTAAAGAATCAAGAATTTGTTATGGCAGCAAAGGCAATGGGAGTTTCAAATATTTCTATGTTCAGAAGACACTTATTACCAAATATACTTGGGCCAATAGCTGTATATGCGACATTAACAATTCCACAGGTAATGTTGTTAGAAGGTTTTTTAAGTTTTCTTGGATTAGGTATCCAACCCCCAATGAGCAGTTGGGGAACTTTAATTAAGGATGGAGTAGAATCCATGGAAGAATATGGTTGGCTTCTTATCTATCCAGGAGTTACTTTTACAATAACATTATTTGCGTTAAATTTTTTTGGTGACGGTTTAAGAGATGCTCTTGATCCAAAGACGTCTGACAATTAAAAAGCTCGTATAGCAATTTTTATTATTTGTCCTGGCATAAGAGTCGCCTGATTAAAATTATTTATTTCCTCAATGCTTTTAATTGTTACATCAAATAGTTCAGATATTTTAAAAAGATTATCTCCTTGTTTGACAGAGTACAATATAGTTCTTTTTCTTGATTCTATATTTCTATAAATATTTTTATTTCCTATAGATAATTGTTGACCAAGTTGCAAATACTCGTTTTTATTCAGAGAATTCATTTTGGCTAAATCTTCAACATCTAGGTTATATTTTTCTGCTATTCCCCATAATGTGTCGCCTTCTGAGACGATATACATTTGATATGGAATGAAATCATTTGATTTAGTTTTACTAAGAGGAATCAGAAGTGTATCGTTTATTGATAAAATATCATTATTTAAATAGTTAACTTCTTTTATGATATTAACTTCTGTATCAAATTTTATTGAAAGATCCCATAGATTATCTCCTCTCTTAACTGTATGTGTTATCCAATTAATATTATTGATGCTATTGAATGGATTTTCTTGACTAACAAATTGTGCATATTTCTCTTTTGGTATGAAAAATATGCTCTTATCTTCTGGGGCTGATGCCCATTTTGTATAACCAGCATTTAATTTGTACAAAAGTTCAGGCTTAATTTCTAAAAATTCACTTAAGGCTAATATTTCTACTTGACCATCTATTACAATTTTCTCAACAACAGAATCATAAGGTATTTTTGGCATCTTAAGACCATATTCCTCAGAATTAAAAATTAATTCTCTTAGTGCAAGATATTTAGGAACATAATTTTTTGTTTGTGATGGTAAATTTAATGACCAAAAATCTGAATCATCTTCTTTTCTTTTATTTTGACTAATTCTTCTATCAACGAGAGAGGGCCCAGCATTATATGCAGCTAATGTCAGGTAAATATCTTTATCAAACCTTTGGTATAAATATTTTAAATAGCTTACGGCCGCTTCGGTTGACTTATAAGGATCATGCCTATCTTCATTCCACCATGATTTATTAAGATTATAGAGTCTTCCAGTTCTTGGCATAAACTGCCACATTCCAACTGCACCAGAAGATGAAATTGAAAAAGGATCATAATTACTTTCTATGTAAGGAAGAATTGATAATTCAATTGGAAGATTATTTTTTTCTAATTCATTTATTACAAAATACATAAAGTAATATGAATCGTTTAAATATTCCTCAAACTTATCTAAATCTTTTAGATGGACATTCATATACGATAAGATCTGTTCAGTCAGAACTACTTCATTTTTTACATTATTTTGTACGATATATTCCCAAATATCAGAATAAGTAACGTCTTTTACAACCTGCTGCTCAGGGTCCTCCTGAAAATCTAATTCAATAGACTTAGGTTCTTTGATTTCTAGTTGCTGACAACCAATAAAGAAAAATAATATAAAAAATATTGTTAGAAGTTGTCTTTCCATTTTCTTAATGCTGTAAATATTTCTAAATCATTATTCTTTGCGTCAAATTTTTTAATAATTCTTTCTTTGATATCAGCATGGCCACATCTCAAAAAAGGATTTATTTTTAATTCTTTTTTTAAATTGGAAGGTAGTGTAGGCATATCAGACAAGCCTAAATTTTGTGCTTTAATATATTCACTTTTTAGTTCCTCATTTTTTGGATCTACTTGCTTTGCAAAT
Source organism: Gammaproteobacteria bacterium (assembly GCA_002690725.1). Taxonomy (GTDB): domain Bacteria; phylum Pseudomonadota; class Gammaproteobacteria; order Magnimaribacterales; family D2472; genus SAR86A. Next base: position 6,708 of record NZFS01000014.1, on the reverse strand, counting down.
TCTAAATTAGATAATGTATATTCATGACCACAAAAAATCTTTGTATTTTTTGGATATTCTGATAACTTTTTCAAAGCATTAAACATTTGTTCATACGTACCCTCAAAAACTCGCCCACATCCTCCAGAGAATAAAGTGTCACCACAAAATAATATTGATTCATTTTCAAATAATGAATAAAAAGCTATATGATCTAAAGTATGGCCAGGGACTTCAGTTACTTCAAAGTCCATTCCAATTACTGAAAATTTATTATTTTCTCTGACTACATTATTAACTCCATCAATATTGCTATTTGGTCCAAATACTTCTAGCTTTTTCTTTTTAACTAAATCTTTCAATCCATTTGTATGATCAAAATGATGATGCGTAATAAGAACACCCTTTAAATCGATTTGATTTTTATTAATTAATTTTAAGATTTCAGTTGATTCACCAGGATCAATAACTATTGACCCTTCATTAGTTGACACTAACCAAATATAATTGTCTTGATAAGCTTTTATTGGTTCAATACTTAACATATGCAAATTCTAATTTAAATTTATGAAAACAGTAAATATTTATACAGATGGAGCATGCAGAGGCAATCCCGGTGATGGTGGATGGGGAGTGTTAATTGAATACGAAAATTTTTCAAAAGAATATTTTGGTGGTGAAAAAAATACAACGAACAATAAGATGGAGCTCAAGGCAGCAATTGAAGGATTAAAAGTATTAAAAGAAACATGTGAGGTTCATATAACTACTGATTCAAAATATGTGATGGATGGGATTACGTCATGGATTCAGAATTGGAAAAAAAATAATTGGATGAACTCATCAAAAAAAGAAGTTAAAAATAAAGATTTATGGATTGAACTTGATGAATTAACATCAAGGCATAATATAAAATGGAATTGGGTCAAAGGCCATTCAGGTCACAAAAAAAATGAGATAGCTGACTCTCTTGCAAATAAAGGAATAGATAATATTTAATCATGGCTAAGAAATATATTGTTTTGGATACAGAGACTACTGGATTAGAGGTTAATCAAGGTCACAGAGTTATTGAGATAGGAGCAGTTCTTTTAAATGATCGAAAAAAGTCTGAAGAGCATTTTCATTCTTATCTCAATCCTGCTAGATTAATTGACGAAGAGGCTTCAAAGGTTCACGGAATCACAAATGCTGATTTGGAAGATAAACCTTTCTTTGATGAAATTGCAGAGGAATTTATTAATTTTATAGAGGGGTCAACTTTAGTTATTCATAATGCACCATTTGATATAGGTTTTTTGAATAATGAATTAAAAATAGCCTCAACCAGTTATCCTGACCTTAAAGAAATATGCGAAATAGAAGATTCACTTATTATTGCTCGTAATAAATTTCCAGGACAAAGAAATTCTCTTGATGCACTCGCAAATAGATTTAATGTTTCTGGATATGACAGAACCTTTCATGGGGCTTTACTAGACGCAAATATTTTAGCAGATGTATTTATGCAGCTTACGGGTGGACAAAGTAAGTTTGAATTCATATCTAATGGAGAATCTGTTCAGGAAAAGAATAAAAATTCAGAAAACTTCAATCATATTGATCAAATAGATAACCTTCCTAAAATAACTTTATCAAAATCTGAAATTGTAAAACATGAAAAAAGAATTGGCGAAATAGAAAAAAAATATTCTTTAGAAGCTTTGTGGAGAAAGTTTCAATGAAAAAAGTTGTCACCAGATTTGCACCAAGTCCAACTGGCACACTCCATATCGGTGGCGTTAGGACAGCTCTCTTTAATTTTGTATATGCCAGACAAAATAATGGTAAATTTTTAGTTAGGATTGAAGATACTGACAGAGAACGTTCAACAAAAGAATTCGAGAATAATATATTAGAGAATTTATCATCAATTGGCTTGGACCCAGATGAAAAGCCAATAAATCAATCTGAAAGAAATGAAATATATATTAATGCTGCTGAAAAAATTTTGGAGTCAGGACATGCATATTGGTGTGATTGTTCAGCCGATGAATTAGAAATAATGAGAAAAGAACAAAGTGCGTCTGGAAAAAAACCAATGTATGACGGCAGAAGTAGAGATCTTGGATTAAGTCGATCAGATAAAACAGTGCTAAGACTTGCGACACCTGAAAAAGGGGAAGTAATTGTAAATGATCTTATTAGAGGAAAAATACGATTTAATAATAATGAATTAGATGACCTGATACTTTTGAGAAGTGATGGCTCTCCTACATATCATTTGTGTAATGTTGTTGATGATTATGAGCAGGGCGTCACAACAGTAATTAGAGGCGAAGATCATATTAGTAATACTCCAAGACAAATACATATTCAGAAATCTCTTGGTTATCCCTCTCTTGAGTATGCTCACTTACCATTAGTTTTAGGAACTGACAAAAAAAGACTGTCAAAAAGAAATGCTGCTACTAGTCTCGAAGAATATAAAGAAAAAGGATATCTAGATACTGCTATTTTAAATACCTTAGCAAGATTAGGCTGGTCTCAAGGAGATAAAGAAGTTTTCTATCTTGATGATTTAATAAAAGAATTTAATCTGAAAGATGTTCAAAAAGCTGGTGCTATCTTTGATATATCAAAACTTGATTGGCTAAATTCGCAACATTTATCAAATCTATCTCTTAAAGAGTTCAAACAGAAGCTTAAGCCTTTTTTAAAAAATCTGAATATTGAATTAGAAGATCATTTGAATGCAGACAAACTTATTGAATCAATGAGAACAAGTGAAAACACACTTTCAGGTATCAGTGCTGCTTTAGAGCCATATTACAAAGACATAAAAAAATATGATGAAAAAGCTATTGAAAAGTTTATTAAAGATAAGTCAAGGCTAGTTGAATTAAGAACTTTATTAAATGAAATCGATAATTGGGATCAAGAAACAATTGAAAATGTTTTAAAAGACTTTCAAGTCAAAAATGAGCTTTCAGTGCCTGCAGTTAATCAACCAATTAGAATATCTTTGGTAGGCTCAACAAAGTCTCCCGGTCTAGGACTTACTTTGTCTATTTTTGATAAAAATCAAGCATTAGAAAGAATAGATAACTTAATTAGCCATATAGGCTGATGTAAACATCAAAATTTAATATCTAAAAAATATTAACAAAAGTAGACAGATAAACACTCAAATGCCTATAATGTTCTAACTAAAACATGTTTTTTTAAGGGGACACTATGAAAAACGTTAAATTTTTATATTCATTAATATTGTTAATGCCTATCGCATTGCTAGCTCAAGAAGAAAGCACTGATTCAGATGTTGAAGAGGTCGTGGTTGTTGGCTCACAGATAAAAGGCGCTTCAATCACAGCTGCTTTGCCAGTAACTGTATTATCTGCTGAAGATATTGAAGCTCTAGGTGTTAGTGATGGCGAAGAACTTGTAGAAGGCTTAGTAGAACAAGGTATGAATTTCTTTAACGAACAAGAAAGAGCTTCAGGTGGAGTTAATGCTGGTAGGGGTGATACTGGAGCTTATAACTTAAGAAATATGGGTGTTGGTAATACACTTACTTTATTAAACGGAAGGAGAATGGTTAACAATGCTGGTTACCAGACTGAGTTCATCGGTGGTGACTTTGTACCTACAGTAACAGTAAATACTAATTTAATTCCAACAAATGGTCTTGATAGATTAGAAATTTTAAGAGATGGCGCTTCAGCTATATATGGAGCCGACGCTGTTGCGGGTGTTGTGAACAATGTTTTACAAACCGATTACGATGGCTCAAGTCTTGCAATTAGAGTAACTGGATATGAGCACTTTGATGCTCAAAATTACGATATCAGTTATAAGTTTGGTACAGATTTCAATGATGGTGCAACAAATATTTCACTTTTTGCACGATATAGAGATCGGGGAAATATATCAGCTAGTGAAGATGAAAGATGGTATAGCCAAGATTATAGAAGATACCTTGCAGATGACTCTCCTTTCAATGTAAGTGCGATGCGTAATACAAGCACATTCGGCTGGTTTCAACTTGATTTAAGAAGTAGAGGTGTAGGCGAGGCATGGCATGCTTCCAATGATGGTGAAACCGAATTAGCAGACGCTACTGATCCTAGAGGCGGTGCTGCACTTTGTGCTTTACCCGGTGCCGTACTTACAGGTTTTGGAACATGTATGTTTGATACAAATCTTGGAGACAATAGATCCAATCAAAGAGGTATGGGAGATTATCGTGGTGATATGTCAAGATCACAGATATTCCTTTTCACAAATCATGAATTTGATAACGGAATTGAATTATTCAATGAAGTAGGTTACTACCAATCAGAGACATTCAGAAGAATTTCAGCTGGTAGCTTCAGATCATCAATGTATTCAATACCTGGTGATTATTATTGGTTCTCACAATTACCTGAATCAATAGGATTTCCAACAAGTAGTTCTGTAGGCATTGACGGTTGGAGACCATTTAACTTAAACAGAGAAATCAGTGTTGACAAGCATAGTACTAGATTTGTGCTTGGTTTAAGAGGAACCACTAAAAATGGTTGGGACTGGGAAACAGCCATTGTTAATGCAGATGCAAAGAGTGTTGATGCTGCTGCAAACAGAATTACCTATGAAGCACTATATGAGCAATTTTATGGTGACGTATCAACAACTGCTGACGCTTTCAATATTTTTGATACAAACTGGGAAACTAACAATGGTGATAATATTTTAACTACTATTTATAGAAGAGATAAATCAAGTTTAGATATGTTTGATTTCAAAATTAGTAACGATGAGGTATTTGAACTACCAGCTGGTCCTGTTGGTATGTTGATCGGTTATGAAAGAAGAAAAGAATCATATACTGATGATAGAGATCCATATTTAGATGGGACTATTACAAACCAAGATTGTTGTGGTGTAACCAGTGCAACAAGGTCTCATCCATTCACCTCAGGTGTTTTAGGATCAAGTCCAACAATTGATGTGACTGGTGTTAAAAGAGTAACCTCTTCATTTATAGAGATGCTGATTCCTATAACTGAAAAATTTGATGCACAGGTTGCTATTCGAAACGAAGATTTTTCTGATACAGAGTCAACAACAGTTGGAAGAATTGCTTTAGGTTATACAGTAAATGACATGATTAAGTTGAGAGGTTCTGTATCTACTTCATATAGATCTCCTAACATTTTACAATTAAATCAACCCTATGTTACTAGGTCTGGTACAAGAGTTGATGCTGTACAAGAATACAGAATGTATAAAAATAATAATGATCAAAGACCATCTTCTGGATCTGGGTTTAGTTCAGATTACACAATATTTACATTGCACTATAGATTAGGTAATCCTGATCTGAAACCAGAGGAATCTGATAATGCTACATTTGGAGTTGTTATTACTCCTACTGATGCTCTTACACTAACTATAGATACTTGGAGCATTGAAAAAGATAATACTATTGGCCTTTTCGGAAGAGCTAATTCTAGCGTCTATGATCTTCTTTTAAGAATCAATCAAGGTATTGGAGGCGCAACCACTGTTTCAGAAATGTTAGCCTTTTGTGAAGGTAAAAATATTTTAAATGATCAATTTGGTAAATATGCTCTTGATGGGTCATATGTTCTTAGAGATGCTGATCCTTCAAGCTCTTTTAACGAAGAGTTTTTTAACGCTGGAATATGTCCTGCAGGACAACAAGATACCATTTATGAGCCATATCAAAACTTAGCTTTAAGAACAGTTGAGGGTACTGATATCGCAGTATATTATGACCTTGAAACTTCTTTTGGAGACTTTAAATTCACACTGCAAAACTCAGTTACTGATAAGTTTGAACAAACACCAAGTGCAACTTATGGTGTAATCAGTGCAGCTGTTGCTGATGGTACATTGCCACCTTATACAGTAATTGAAGGTTATGGTGATTTAATTAAAAATGAGAACATTGGAACTGATGAAAAAACTACCCTAAAAGTTAACTACAGAAATGGTGACTATGGTGCAACTTTATCAGTTCTTAAATTAGGTGAACTTTTTGACAACGGTGTAAGAAGTGATGATGGTCAAGTTTATGTAATACCTTCAATGACCACAGCCAATCTAAGTGTTTATAAAAATCTTACTCTAAATGGGAATGACGCAAGATTAAGATTTATGATCAGAAATATTGCTGATGAAAGAGCTCCACTTGCTGATGGTTGGTTTGGTTTCTACTCTGACATTCACAGAGATGAGGGAAGACATTACTACGTAGATTTAAAAATGGACTTTTAATTCCAGTAAAATTTTAAAGGGAGTTTTATAACTCCCTTTTTTTTACTCTATAATTTAGATATGGCTGCATATAAAAAGAAAGGATTCTCAATTGGAATACTCGTATTCCTTTTTATGCAATTTTCGCCAGCTCCATCTGGATTGAATGATGTTGGTTGGGATGTTGCAGCTGTCGCTGTTTTAATGGCAATCTGGTGGGCAACTGAAACTGTGCCTGTTGCAATTACGGCACTTTTACCACTTGCTCTATTTCCTCTGCTAGGAGTCACATCATTTGATAATGCAGCAATTCCTTATTCAAATAAAAATATATACCTATTTTTAGGAGGATTTATGCTAGCTCTTGGAATTGAAAGTTCAGGACTTCATAAAAGAATTGCTCTTAAAATGATTATTTCAGTTGGCTCAAGTGGAAGAAAGCTTGTTGGAGGCTTTATGCTGGTAGCAGCATTAATTAGTATGTGG
>NZFS01000013.1 GCA_002690725.1 Gammaproteobacteria bacterium | reverse complement strand
GACAAGAGCAAAAGCCATTAGAATTTATTAATTGCTGCGGTTACAGTTCCTACTATTTCTAATTCTTGTCCGCTATTAATGAAGATAGGAGAGTACTCAGGATTCTCAGGCATTAAACACATTCTTGGTCTGAGCTTTAATCTTTTACACACAAATTCGCCATCTATTGTCGCTACTACAATACTGTTGTGAGAAGGCTTTATACTTCTATCGACAATCAAGACTGCTTGATCGGTAATGCCAGAACCAACCATGGATTGTCCCTGCGCTCTAACCAGAAAAGTTGCAGCACCATTTTTTATTAGGTGCTTATTTAGATCTATAGGACTTTCAATATAGTCGCTTGCCGGACTGGGGAATCCGGCATGGACTGATTCGAGAAAATAGGGCACAAATATTGCCGGCAGATTTTCTTCAGAAATTTTTCCGATGTAGTTAACTTTCATAAGAATTTTTAAGTACTGTATAAATATACAGTATAATTAGAACGAGAACAATATTTTTCTCCGTCAATTTATGTACAAAATTGTCTACACCTAGTGTCTATGATTTATGTAGAATAAAGGCATTAGATTAAATAAAAATGGAAATAATATCATCTAACACAAATATGATTTCTCTAGGAAATACTGGTCTTAGATCAGGAAATCCTTTTGAGATTCAGTTTAATTTTTTAAATGCAATAATTGAATGGAGAGAACAAGACACAACAAAATGGGACAGATCGCCAGGAGGAGGTCAGGAAAGGTTTTTAAGATATATACAAGAAAATAATATATGGAAAAATCAAATTAAGCTTGATAACAAGATTGAACCTATTAAGGATATAAGATTAAAAACAGCATTTTTAAGTGATGTTGGATTAGTAACTGAGGAAAGATTCCCTACAGATAGTGGAATAAAGTTAAGAGAATTAATGAACTCGTCGCAAAATACTAATCAATGGCAAATAGATGATGGTAATTATGAATGGTTTAAGCAGATGTTTAAGTATGATCTCAGATTTAACAGCAGATATAAAACTTTCAAAATTTGCCCAATAAGGTCTTTGATTTATTGCTGCCTAGAATTTAATAATGATCTGCCTTATGAATTTTTAAAAGTTTTTTGGTCAACTACTCAAACCAAAGAAGAGCTTGAAAGACATATCAAAAATTATAAAAATAACACTAACAAGGATTCAAAATCAGATATTTTTAATTCTTTAATCTTAAGAAGGAAAGGTTTACCTCAATTAGCTATTGCAAAAAAAAATATAAAAAAATATAGCGCCAATAATAAAATTTCTGAAAATCCTAGTTTCAAGAATTTTATTAAAGGTCGTCACCTCGTGGGACATGGTAACGGCGGCAGTTATCTTATCCAAAATGGAACCTATGCCTTATTATTAGATTTTTTGGAATATTGGGATAAAAAAAATATTTGGAATAACTATGTAAAAAAAGATTTTATTTATAACAAAATCATCAATAAACACAAGGCTATTAAGTCAACTAAGTTAATTCCTCAGACATATAATGAGTTTTTATTTAAAAGTCCTAAATTATTAAAAAATTCAAGAGATTGGAATAAATATATACAAGCATTTGAAAATACAGATATTATTAATTCAGATAATAAGCAAGACTTGCTTTTAAACTTCCATACTTTTTACTCCGTGCTCACAGATATAGTTAATATTAATGAGTATGAAGATATGAATTTTAGACACCTTAAGTTAGCAGAGATTTTTTATATTGATTATGATTCTGTAAGATTGAAATTGCAGTTTAAATATTTATTTGAGAGAGTAAAAGATAAATTATTAATAGATCATAATTTGCCAAAAAATAAATCTGAGTATAGAAAATTTCTGGAAACACATCATGAAGATCTTTCCAAAATTTATGATTTTTTAGATATAAAATATAAAGATGTATTTATGGATATAAAACGAGATATACCAGAGGTTGGGGATATGGGATTAATACATTATGAAGAAAAAGAAAAACTTAATAGGTTTGAAAAGCTTGTTAATAGTAAATTCAATCTCAATAAAGTAATTTCATTATTGAAACTTATTGATAATGATGACACAGATAAGATCAAAGCTATTTTGAAAGAAGATTTTAATGATGAATATACTGGATCAATTCCCGCTTTATTTGAATATCTATTAGGAATTGCTTTCTATTGGATTTCAGATAAGAAGGTAAAACTTGAAGATGTCTTGGCAATGGGATTAGATAATAACCTGTTGCCAAGATCTCATATGAAGGGTGGAAGAGAGGATATCAATGGCATAAAAACTAATACGTCGCATTTCATTATAGAGGCAACTTTATCTGATTCTGATGCCCAAAGACAAATGGAAGCGGAGCCGGTACCAAGACATGTTGCAAGATACATTCAAAATAATGATCATCAAAAAACAATAGCCATATTTGCTGCTCGAAAGCTTGATCCTAATAACTTGGTTGTCCTTAGGAACTATAAATTTTCACGCTGGTACGATTCAGATGGGCAAACTGTTACGCAGTCTATGGATATATTGCCACTAACAATTAAAGATATTATTTATATTCTTGAGATGGGAATTACTCTTGAAGATTTAGAAGCTACAATTGATGAGTTAATTTCTTCAGGTCAGAAAGACGGTAAAGTTTGGTACGAGGAAGAGGTTTCTAAGAAATTCAGATAATGAAATTAAATAATATAATCCAAGGTGACTGTATCAAGGTTCTTAACGAGAAAATTGATAAAGAATCAATAGACCTAATTTTTTCTGATCCTCCTTATAATCTTTCTGGCTCTAAATTAAATTTAAAAAATAATACGACTGGGGGAGCTTATTATAAGGTTGATGAAGAATGGGATACTTTCACCAAAAGTGATTATGCAAAATTTACTTTCGCTTGGATTGATGCATGCAAGTCAGTGCTTAAATCAAATGGGTCTCTTTATATATCATGCACGCAACATAATATTGGGGAACTAACTATTGCAGCAAAGGAGCTCGGATTCGAGTTAAAAAATATTCTTACTTGGTACAAAGTAAATGCAATGCCAAATATCACTAAAAGAACTTTTACTCACTCTACCGAGTTTGTTTTGTGGTTTGTGAAAGGAAAGAACTGGATATTTAATTATGACGACGTCAAAAAATTTAATCCTAATAAGACCTTAAAAGGAGAAGATAAACAGATGCGTGATTTTCTAGATTTTATTGAGCTGCCCATCGTTCAGGGGAAAGAAAGGCTAAGAGGTAATGATGGTAGAGCACTTCATCCAACGCAAAAACCTGTAAAACTTCTTGAACTTATAGTATTGGCTTCCTCAAATGAAGGAGATATAGTCTTAGATCCTTTTTTTGGATCGGGTACTACTGGATACGTCGCTCAACGTTTTAACAGAAAGTGGATAGGTATTGAAACAGATAAAAAGTATATTAAAGCTGCTAAAGAGAGACTAAAGAATGTCTTTTAAAAGAAAAATAACTCTTAAAAATGGGGACTGCTTAAAAGAGCTTAAAAAAATTAAAGACGGTAGTGTCGATCAAATTTATGCAGATCCTCCATATAATCTTTCAGGCAAAACACATCAGACAGTTCAAAGCGGCAAACCAGTTACCCTAAATAAAGGAGATTGGGATGTAATTGATGATATTGATGAGTTTAATTTTAATTGGGTCAGTGAATGTATTCGAGTGCTCTCAGACAATGGCACTATTTGGATATCTGGAACTCTTCACAACCATCCATCAATAGGAACGATCCTTAAAAAACTCGGATTATGGATCATTAATGATGTTGTTTGGTATAAAAGAAATGCACCACCATTACTCTCAGGAAATAGGCTGGCTCCATCTGTCGAATTGATTTGGATAGCAAGCAAGTCAAAAAAATATTTTTTTAATTATGAGCTTGGAAAAATTTTAAATGATGGCAAGCAGATGCGAAATTTATGGGAAATAAATGCACAAAGACATTTAACAAAACATCCTACTGAGAAACCAGAAAATTTAATTGAAAGAATAATATTACTTGGAAGTAAAAAAGATCAGGTCATTTTAGATCCTTTTATGGGTAGTGGTACTACCGGTGTTGTTGCGAAAAGGCTTTCAAGAAAATTTATTGGCATCGAGTTAGATAGAGAATACTTTGATATTTCTAAAGAAAGAATATCTAGAGTTAATAGTACAAAAGTTATACTAACTGATAAGAAGTTAATTTTAGATAAGGATAAATCAGAACAAGTTTTAAAAAATATTGAAGATAACTAGCTAGTTTTCAAAAAAGAATTTATCTCGAAATAGAAAACTTTTCTAAATTAAATTCTTGCTCATTGATAGTGATAAACCATCCATAATCTCCCCAGTCTCCTAGTACAATTCTTTTAGAAAATCCATGATCATGAACATTTGGTCTATGCGTGTGACCATGAATGAAAAGATGTGGCTTATGTTTTGTAATAAAATTTTTAACTGAGAGATTATTCACATCAGTTATAGAATCTGACTTTTTTGAGATCGCATCTTTACTGTCTGCCCTTAAGTTAAAAGCAATCTCTTTTCTATCATTCAAACTTTTTTGTAAAAAATGATTCTGCCATTCTTGATTTCTTACCTGATTTCTAAAATCAATATAGTCTTTATCGTCTGTACATAAGATGTCGCCATGACTAAGAATGACTTTTTGGTTATTGATTTCAAGAGTGTATGGATCTGGCAATATAGTAATACCAGTTTCTTTTGCAAAGGCTTCACCAACCAAGAAATCTCGGTTGCCATGCATGAAAAAAGTTTCAGGACCATCAGAAGTAAAGTCTATAAGAATTTTCTTTGTCTCTTGAATAAAGGGATTATCCTCATCATCTCCAATCCATATCTCGAATAAGTCACCTAATATAAATAGATGAGAACAAGCTTCTTTAGACTCATTTAAGAATGCTTTGAATGCATTAGTTATATGAGGACTATTTTCACTTAAATGTATATCTGATATAAATCGTGGCTTCATTCACTAATAGTTACTGACTCAATTGTGATAACGTCTTCAGGAACATCTTGATAGGCTCCGGAAGATCCAGTTGCAACTTCTGCTATTTGATCAACAACATCCATACCTTCAGTAACCAAACCAAATACAGCATATCCCCATCCTTGAGATGTTTCCCCAGTATGATTTAGAAATGCATTATCCTTATGATTAATAAAGAACTGACTTGTAGCTGAGTGAGGATCCATCGTTCTAGCCATTGCAACAGTGCCTCGATCATTTGGCAATCCATTATTTGCTTCATTTTGAATGGGACTTGTTCCACTTGACTTATTACTCATGTCTGCAGTTAAGCCTCCTCCTTGAATCATAAAGCCATTTATAACTCTATGAAATATTGTTCCTTCATAATAGCCACTTGCAGCAATTGTTTTGAAATTTTCAACTGTTATTGGGGCTTTTTCGTTATTAAGTTCAAGTTGAATTTCTCCAACAGATGTTTTAATAGTTACTTCTGTCATTTTTTTCTCCATAAAATTATTGGCTTCATCATTTTTATTAATATCTACACATGCGCTCAATGTAACTAAAAGAGATATGTAGATTGTATAGTTTATAATTTTCAATGGTTTGCCTCAGATATACTCAAGATTTTATCATCAAAACTCATAATTCATGATGTAGTTTTTAAAATGATGTTCAACTTTGTCTTTGCTTAATCCAAATTCTTCTATTGAGTATGTATGCTTTTCTCTATTAAATTTATTCTGATTCATAAGATAGCTTTTAATTTTATTTTCAGTAGCAATATCCATATCAAATTCAAAGTTTCTATATACATCTTTTAAAATATTTAGCGGATCATTGATAAATTTACTATAACTAATATCTATAATCTGATCAGAAGACAGATTTTCTTTAGCTTGAATGCCCTTTTGAAGATTATGTTGCCAAAAGTCCAAGATGACTTCTCCAATTTCCATAGAATTAACATTTTTTGAAAATGCAGATCTTATATTTCTTGCAAGGCTACAAAAAGAGGCAACCGATTCAGTGGGATCTCTATGAATATTAATAAATTTTGCATTTGGATATGTAGATAAAATTTCAGGAATGTGACCAATATGACTTGGATCCTTAAGTAACCATCTGATTGGTCTCTCTTGAATCTCTAGAACTTGAAAAAATCTTTTGTGCCATTTAAAAACAGACTCGAAGCTACAGTCTTTTAAATACTCTACATACTCAGGAACATTTGCCATACACATATAAACAAAGCTTCGAACGTTAATTGTTGCTAAGAGTTCACACTCTTCAGGACTATTAGCTCTTATGTGATGCATATTCCGTAATTTTGGAATAATTGTTCTTGCAAATTTTAATTCGGCATTAATTTTCCACTCTCGTTTTTTAATATCAAAATCATTTTTAACAAGTGGCATCAAAGACATTATTTCCCAATACTTCGGTGACCTGTGATTACTATCAAGTGCTAATAAATTAAAAAGAAAAGTAGTACCTGACCTTGGAAGTCCTGTTACAAATATTGGATTGGCTGGAGAGGGCAAATTCTTATCTTCAACAAAAGCATATAATTTGCTTCTCATTTTTAAACGGTCTTTAAGCTGATTTTTAAAAGCAATCGAACCAAATAGATTAAATTTATTATTTTTATTTGCTGAATTTATTAGAATTTCAAGCGGCTCAGAGTAATCATCTTCCCCGAGTTTACCTTCGAGGCCTTTTAACATGTTATTAATGTTTAAACTATTGATCACTGCTAAAATCTATCATAATGGATATAAGATAACCTTATATTTAAGAATCTACAATTTTGATATATGAATATTCTTTTTTTATGTGTTGGCAACTCCGCAAGAAGTCAGATAGCTGAAGGTCTTGCAAAAGATATGTTTGGCACTAAACATAATATCCTAAGTGCTGGGTCTGATCCGACTGGAGAAGTTCATCCATGTGCTATTAAATGCTTAAATGACATTGGAATAGACATAAGTAATAATAAATCTAAATCAATTAATGATCTCGATAAAATTTTTTTAGACAAACTTGATTATGTAATTACCCTCTGTGCAGAAGAGATTTGCCCAGTCTTGCCCACAAAAGCAACATCATTACATTGGATTAATGAGGATCCTGCAAATAATAATTTTAACGACGTTCAATTGAATGCGGCCTTTAAAAAAACAAGAGAAAATATTTATAATTTGTTGAAAAAATTTATGATTGATAATAATTTATGAAATTAAATGGCTCCTCAGGTTGGGATCGAACCAACGACCAATTGATTAACAGTCAACTGCTCTACCGCTGAGCTACTGAGGAACGCTANTAGCNGAGCATTATAAGTAATTTTTTATATATAAGTAAATGACAAAAACATTAAAGGTAGTATCTGATTTTGAACCAGCTGGATCTCAACCAGATGCCATTAAAAATTTAGTNTCTGGATTNGAAGATGGATTACTTCATCAGACCCTTTTAGGTGTTACTGGTTCTGGAAAAACCTANACCATGGCAAAAGTAATAGAGGAAACNCAAAGACCGGCAATTGTAATGGCACACAATAAAACACTCGCTGCTCAGTTATACGGTGAATTTAGAGATTTCTTTCCAGATAATGCAGTAGAGTATTTTGTATCTTATTACGANTATTATCAGCCTGAAGCATATGTTCCAACTTCAGATACTTATATTGCAAAAGATGCATCTATTAATGAACACATTGAACAGATGAGATTNTCTGCCACCAAGGCACTCATCGAGAGAAAAGATACAATAGTTGTTGCAACAGTTTCATCTATATATGGTTTAGGAGCACCAGAATCATATTTAAAGATGGTTGTTCATCTTGACCGAGGTGACATGATATCTCAACGTGATTTGGTTCTAAGATTGTCTGCTCTTCAATACACTAGAAATGACTTAGATTTTAGACGAGCGACTTTTCGAGTGCGTGGAGATACTGTAGATGTATATCCTGCGGACTCTGATAAAGAGGCACTGAGAATTGAATTTTTTGGAGATGAGATTGAAAAATTATCATGGATTGATCCACTTACTGGAGAGGTGCTTAGCGAAGTACCTAGAGTAACTATCTTTCCCAAAACNCATTATGTTACTCCAAAGGAAACCGTTACAAATTGTATTCCTGAGATAAAAGAGGAGCTAAAAGTACGTTTAAATTTTTTGAAAGATAGTAATAAGCTTGTTGAAGCACAACGTTTGGAGGAAAGAACAAATTATGACATTGAAATGATGCGCGAGCTTGGATATTGTCAAGGCATAGAAAATTACTCAAGGTATTTAAGCGGAAGAAAAGCAGGACAATCTCCACCTTGTTTGTTTGACTATATTCCAAAAGATGCAATTGTTTTTATTGATGAGTCCCATGTTTCGGTTCCACAAATTGGAGCCATGTATAAGGGTGATAGATCAAGAAAAGAAACTTTAGTTGAGTACGGATTTAGGCTTCCCTCNGCACTGGACAATAGACCGTTAAAGTTTGAAGAATGGGAAATGTTAGCACCTCAANGAATTTATGTTTCNGCAACTCCCAGTAAATACGAAAATGAAAAACAAGATAATTTAGTTGAGTTATTAGTAAGACCCACTGGGCTGACAGACCCAGATNTAGAAATAAGACCAGCTTCAACACAAATAGATGATGTAATAGGCGAGTGCAATGAAAGAGTGGCTATGAAAGAAAGAGTTTTGGTTACCACTCTCACCAAAAGAATGGCTGAAGATCTTACAGACTATCTCAATGAAAATAATATTTCTGCAAGATATATGCATTCAGATATTGATACTGTTGAACGGGTTGAAATTATAAGAGATTTAAGACTAGGCAAGTTCGATGTATTAGTGGGTATTAATTTATTGAGAGAGGGACTTGATATTCCTGAGGTAAGTTTAGTTGCTATTTTAGATGCAGACAAAGAAGGTTTTTTAAGATCTGATACNACCTTGATTCAAACAATTGGAAGGGCAGCTCGAAATTTAAGGGGCAAGGCTATCTTATATGCAGATAAAGTTACAGGTTCAATGCAAAGAGCTATGGATGAGACCGATAGAAGAAGGGCTATTCAAGAAAAATTTAATAATAAAAATAACATCACACCAAAATCTATTTCTACAAAAGTAAAAGATATTATGGAAGGCGCNNGAATAATTAAAGGAAATACCAAAAAGAAAAAAGAAGATATAGAAAAAATTGTGACGTTTAAGATTAAGGATGATACCGTTGAAAACATNACGGATACCCTACAAAAAATAGAAGATGAAATGTTTGCACTCGCTAAAAAAATGGAATTTGAAAAAGCTGCTGTTTGTCGAGATAAGATTAATTCTCTTAAAAGAAAGCTAATTGATCTTTAGGCTGAACACAGGAATGCGCACTCATTAATTGATAATAACTTTTAACTCTATCAACATAATCGATTGCTTGCTGTGCTCTTGAGTAGTTATCTGAATCTCTCATATTTAGTTCTTCACCTTTTGTGACTTTGAGTTTATCTTTAATTTCCTGCCACGTAACATTTTCTACTTCTGTGTTAATTTGTTTAGCCAAATTNAGAATATTTGTTGGACCCAAATTATAACTTGCAAGAACTATAGATAATTTATCTGCATCACTGAGACCAATCTTATTTTTTTCCNGAAGCATTAAAAAATACTTAGCACCACCTTTAATATTTTGTTCAGGGTTTAATCTTTTTTCAACNCCAACTAAAGCAGCAGTCTCTAGGGTAACCATCATCATACCTCTAACACCCATATTTGATTTAGCTTTTGGATCCCATTGAGATTCTTGAAATGAAATTGCAGCTAAAAGGTTTTTTTCAATCTTAGTTTTGTCTGAAGCACTTTGAAACATTGCATCATATTTAGGATAACGATTTGAAAGTAAATCTCTAAATTTATTTTTTTCAAAATTGTTTAGGGACGAATTTTCATATGAGAAGGCTAATATTTCCTCACAAGACATATCTTTGTTAACGAATGAACAGCCAATCATAATCAATGCTGTGATTGATAATAAAAAAAATCTAAAGATATTCCCCATTTTTAATTATTNNATATATAAAGACTTTATAATATTTATGTTACATACAATATTTCAGACTTAAAGAAGTGTCAAAGACTAAAAACTTTATATTTAAGGGTAAGCAAAGTTTTTCAAGNTCAAAACTTGATCAAATNAAGGTCCAATTTTGTNAATCAAATGAANTAGATACTAAAATTTCNTCACATGAAATATATTTAGTTTTANCTGAATCNGAANAAANAAATCNANATGNATTAAAGGATATTCTTTCTGCAAAAGAAAATGATACAGACTTTTCTTTCTATGTAGGTCCTAGANTAGGAACAATATCACCTTGGTCTTCAAAAACAGAAGATATTATTCGAAACGTAGGTTTTAAAAATATTCTCAGANTAGAAAGACTTNATGGTTTCAAAATCGAATCTGATTTTGAAATAGATAAATNAGATTTATCTATGTTNTATGACCGAATGACNCAATCAATTTATTTTAATTATGANGANTTTGCANATNTATTTAAGACAGAAAAAGCNAAATCTCNTAANAAAATTAATATACTTGATAAGGGTAAATCAGAATTAGAACAAGCCAATAAGTTGTATGGATTCGCTATGAGNAATCAAGAAATTGATTATNTATATGATTTTTATTCAANNGAAAAAAGAAATCCTACAGATGCAGAATTGATGATGTTCGCTCAAGCAAATTCTGAGCATTGTAGACATAAGATTTTTAATGCAAAGTGGAAAATTGATGGCACGCAAAAAAACAATACACTGTTTGATCTGATTAAAGAAACTAGCAAGTCATCGCCAGACGGAATTATTTCAGCATATAAAGATAATGCAGCAATCATCAAAGGAACAAAGGCTNAAAGATTACATTTAAACGAATCAAATCAATATGAGCTNATTGANGATAATTTAAATTCAACTATAAAAGTTGAAACCCATAATCATCCAACTGCTATTTCTCCGTACCCTGGTGCNTCAACAGGCTCTGGNGGGGAAATTAGAGACGAAGGAGCAACTGGAANAGGAGCAAAACCAAAAATTGGATTAGTTGGCTATAATGTTTCGAATTTAAGAATTCCAAATTTTCTAAGAAGTTGGGAAAAAGCAGAACATAAGCCCTCTAGAATTGCATCACCGCTTGATATTATGATTGAAGCTCCTATTGGTGCAGCTGCTTTTAATAATGAGTTTGGAAGACCTGCAACCCTNGGTTATTTCAGATGCTTTGAAACTGATTTTAAAAATAACAAAGCTTTTGGTTATCACAAACCAATTATGTTGGCAGGTGGAATAGGCGAAGTTCGCGATGCTAATAATTTTAAATTACAAATTGAGGAAGATTATTTAGTTGTTGTACTTGGAGGACCTGCGATGTTAATTGGTCTCGGTGGTGGTGCTGCTTCCTCAGTTTCATCAGGAGACAGTGACGAAGATTTAGATTTTGCATCAGTTCAAAGAGATAACGCAGAAATGGAAAGAAGATGCCAAGAAGTTATTAATAGGTGCTCATCACAAGATAATAGTTTAATTGAATTTATTCATGATGTCGGTGCTGGAGGCTTATCTAATGCAATACCTGAATTAGCTAAAGATTCTAATTTAGGAGTATTTATTGAGTTATCCAAAATACCAAATTCTGACAAATCGATGTCACCCATGGAAATATGGTCCAACGAATCTCAAGAGAGATACGTCTTGGCAATCCNTAAAAATAATAAAGAGTCATTTGAAAAAATTTGTAAAAGAGAAAGATGTGAATACGCCATAGTCGGACATACAACAAAAGAAATGTCTGTAAAATTATATGATGCCGAAAATGAAAATTATCCTGTTGATGTACCTCTATCAATGCTTTTTGGAGATCTTCCAATTACAGAGATGGAGGTTTTTGAAGAAGTTGCTGCAGAAATACATGAAGATAATTCAGAAGAATTTGGTCTTGATAGCTCGATCACAAAGATTCTTCAGCATCCGACTGTAGCTTCAAAATCCTTTTTAATAACAATCGGTGACAGATCAGTTGGTGGCATGGTTGCGAGAGATCAATTTGTTGGACCTTTTCAAGTTCCTGTTTCTGATTATTCTCTTAGTCTAAGATCTTTTACATCAAATAAAGGTGAGGCGGTTACTATTGGTGAAAAACCTACTATAGCCCTANTTAATCCAGAAGCATCTATGAGAATGGCTTTGGGAGAAGCTCTCACAAATATGTCTGGTGTGGTTATAACGGGATTAAATAACGTTCAAGTATCTGCAAATTGGATGGCAGCATCTGGAGAAAATTCGGANGATTTAGCACTTAGATCTGGCGTCGAGGCTTTATCAAAAATAGCGATTGATTTGAAAGTTTCTATTCCTGTAGGAAAGGATTCTTTATCAATGAGAACAAAATGGTCTGAAAAAAGCAGAGATTTTGAAGTGTCAAGTCCTCTTTCAGGAATTGTAACTGCAATGGCACCGGTTGAAGATGTTACAGACTCAGTTACACCTGAATTGAATCTTAATGAAAATACATGCCTTCTATTGGTAAAGCTAGAGGATGAAAATAGATTAGCTGGATCTATTTTTTCTGAGGTTACTCAATCGACATATAAACAAACCCCTGACATAGAAAATATCGATAAATTCAAAAATTTGTTTAACACAATTCAAAATTTANTAAAAAATAAAAAAATTTTGGCAATGCATGATATTTCTGATGGCGGCTTAATTACAACATTACTAGAAATGTGCTTTACTAAAAAAATCGGGATGAGAGTAAACATGGGTGAAACTACTCTTTTAAATGCAGCACTTTTCTCTGAAGAAATTGGTTTTGTAATTCAAGTTGAAAAAAATAATATTGAAGAGATTTCAAAAGTATTTTTAAAAGATAATATTTTTATAAAANAAATTGCANAGCTAGATGATAAAACTTTTTCAATAGTACACAACAATTTAAAAATATTTGATAAATCAATCATTGAACTTGAAAAAGTTTGGAGAGAAACATCGTATGCGATTCAATCTGTTAGAGACAACAAAGTAATAGCTGATTCTGAATTGAGTTTACTTGAAGATAAAAAATATGCAGGACTAAAAACAAACATTTCTTTTGATGAGTCACAAATAAAAACTTTTAATACTAAAAATAGTTTACCTAAGGTAGCAGTTCTCAGAGAGCAAGGTGTTAACGGTCAAAATGAAATGGCTGCAGCTTTCTCTTTGGCTGGTTTTGATGCCTACGATGTTCATATGCAAGATCTCCTAGATGGAAATACTAATTTAAAAGATTTCCAAGGGATGGCGGTATGTGGTGGTTTTTCATATGGAGATGTGCTTGGAGCTGGGGGTGGCTGGTCTAAAACTATTTTGTATAATAATTTTGTTAAAGATCAGTTTCAAGAATTCTTTAATAATAAAAGAGTATTCACACTTGGTGTCTGCAACGGATGCCAGATGTTATCAAATTTGAAAGATATAATCCCTGGAGCAGATTCATGGCCAAGTTTCGAGAGAAATTTATCTGACCAATTTGAAGCGCGCTTAGTTCAAGTAAAAATTTCAGAAACAGAATCTGTTCTTTTAAATGATATGGACAATTGGATTATCCCAGTAGCATCAGCACATGGAGAAGGAAGAGCGCATTTTAGTGATAATAACCTTGAAAAGTTAGAAAAATCTAATCAAATTGCTATGCGTTTTATTGATTTACAAGAAAATCAAACTGAAAAGTATCCGATTAATCCAAATGGTTCCCCAAACGGGATTACTGGGATAACAGCTGCAAATGGAAGGATTACTATTATGATGCCGCATCCGGAAAGAGTATTTAGAAAAGTTCAAATGAGTTGGTATAGCAAAGACTGGGAAGAATTTTCTCCTTGGATGCAAATTTTTGTTAATGCAAAGAAATTTTGTGATACAAACTAATTACCAAAGTTTGATATCTTCTTCTCTAAAAATAAACTCATTCTTTTTTAAATCTTCGATGTAGTACTCAAGAGTTTTCTTAACGGTTGGGAAAGCTATTTCATCCCATAAGATTTCTTTAGTATCAAAAAGTTGAACATCTGAGCTCTCGAAAGTTGGCCCAAAGTTGTCGTCTAAAAGATCTGCTAAAAAAAACATATGAACTTGGTTGATATGTGGAAGACTAAACATTGTATAAGCCATTTTAATTTTAGCTTTTGAACCAGTCTCTTCAAATGTTTCTCTGATAGCACCTTCTTGTAATGTTTCAGCATTTTCCATAAAGCCTGCTGGAAGTGTCCACAAACCCTTGCGAGGATTAATGTCGCGTTTAGCCATTAAAATTTTATTGTCTCGTATACATAGTGCTCCAACAACGTTATTGGGATTTGTATAAAAAATTGTGCCACAGTCCTGACAGCAGTATCTTTTAATACTGTCATGTTCTGGGACAATAAATTTTAAATTTGAGCTTCCGCAATTAGAGCAATATTTCAATTTCCTTCCTTAATTTAAGAATATAGATACTTTAGAAGTTAAACTTATCTATATGTTAGACAGCATAAAGCAAAAACTTGAACAAATAAATCTAATAGATTCTACTGAGTTCAAAAAAGCTGGAGTGTTAATAATTTTAATGAGAGAGGAGGGTCTTGATGATTTACAAATTTTGTTCACCAAAAGATCCTCAAATCTTTCAACACATTCTGGAGAGGTCAGTTTTCCTGGAGGTAAATGGGAAAAAGGTGATACCGATTTGTATCAGACAGCATTAAGAGAATCTAATGAGGAGATAGACCTTGATACCAATAATATTCAGAGACTAGGCGCTCTAAACTACCTTTTATCTAGACATAAGATTGAAGTCCATCCATATATCGGGTATCTGAACAAATATCAAAACTTTTCTGGTAATTATGAGATTGATGAAATATTTACTGTACCACTAAGTTTTTTAATGCATCCAAAAAATATAACTTATAAAGAGTTCAAAAAGAATGAATTAAAACTATATATTCCAAGTTGGGTCTATAATGGAAATAAAATTTGGGGTCTAACAGCTATGATAGCAGCAGATTTTTTAAATATTTGTTTTGATGCCTCAATAAAAACTGATTTTGATTCAATTAGAAAATATGATGAATATTAAATTAGGTGATAAAAAAATGAAAACTGATGGAGATGATTTTTGGATTGCTCCAAATGCAACAGTTATTGGCGATGTTATTCTCAAAAAAGATGCAAGTATTTGGTTTAATGCTGTCTTAAGAGGAGACAATGAACCTATTGAAATTGGCGAAGGTTCAAACGTCCAAGACGGAGCAATTCTTCATACCGATCCTGGATTTAAATGCACAATAGGAAAGTTGGTTACAGTTGGTCACATGGCAATGTTACATGGATGTTCTGTTGGAGATGGAAGTTTAATTGGTATAGGCTCAGTGGTTTTGAATGGTGCAAAAATAGGAAAGAATTGCATCATTGGATCTAAAGCACTTATTACAGAAGGAATGGAGGTGCCAGATGGCTCTTTGGTTTTAGGAATACCAGGTAAGGTGAAGAAAGTCCTTAGTAATGAAGAGCAAAGTGCTGTATCTATAGGAGCATCTTATTACATAGAAAACTATAAAAGATACAAAAAATTAATGAGTTTCAATGAAAACAAGTGAAATTAGAAAAGCTTTTTTAGAGTTTTTTAATAAAAAAAATCATCAAGTTGTTCCATCGAGCTCACTCATTCCAAGTAATGATGAAACATTACTTTTCACAAATGCTGGTATGGTCCAATTCAAAGATATTTTCTTGGGGACTGAAACTAAGAGTTATAAACGAGCAACTACTTCTCAGCGTTGTATTAGAGCAGGAGGAAAGCATAACGATTTAGAAAATGTAGGTTATACGCTTAGACACCATACATTCTTTGAAATGCTTGGTAATTTTAGTTTTGGTGATTATTTTAAAGAAGATGCTATTAAATTTGCTTGGGAATTTTTAACCGATATTCTTAAATTAGATAAAGATAAGCTCTGGATAACTGTATATAAGGATGATGATGAAGCTGAAGAAATTTGGAAAAATGTTATTGGAATTGAGTCAAGCAGAATTGCAAGACTTGGTGATGAAGAAAACTTTTGGTCTATGGGAGATACAGGACCATGTGGACCATGCTCAGAAATTTTTTATGATCATGGTGATCATATTGAGGGAACGCCTCCTGGGACAGATGGTGACGAAGGAGACAGATTTATTGAGATATGGAATCTTGTTTTCATGCAATTTAACAGAGATGAAAATGGAAAAATGGAGGAACTTCCAAAGCCATCAGTTGATACTGGAATGGGATTAGAAAGAATTGCTGCAGTTCTTCAAGGAGTAAATTCAAATTATGAAATAGATGTTTTTAAAGATTTAATTTCTTCATCTGAAAAATTACTAGGAAGCCATGAAAGTACGTCTCATAAAGTAATAGCTGATCATATTCGATCAAGTGTTTTTTTAATTAGCGATGGAATTATTCCTGAAAAAGAGGGAAGAGGTTATGTTTTAAGAAGAATCATGAGAAGGGGCATCAGACATGGGTATAAGATAGGAGCAAGAAAGCCATTTATGCATTTGCTTGTAAAGGATTTAGTCAATTTAATGGATTCTGCGTATCCCGAACTAAATAAAAAACAAAAAGAAATTATTGAATTGATAAAAAATGAAGAAATTAAATTCTTTGAAACCCTTGAAACCGGCATAGCTATTCTTGATGAAGCCATTTTAGAGATGAACAATAAAGTCTTATCTGGTGATCTTGTTTTTAAACTTCATGATACCTATGGATTCCCATTTGATTTAACAGCAGATATTGCGAGAGAAAAAAATTTAGAAATAGATGAGAAAAGATTTAATGAATGTATGGATCAACAAAAACAAAGTTCAAAAGCATCAAGTAGTTTTGTTTCATCACTTCCAGCAGCAGCCGGAGTCATGGAAACAAATTTCTTAGGATATGAAGAACTTGAATCGGATTCAGAAATTTTAGTAATTTGGAAAGATCAAAATAGAATAGATATAGCAAAAAACAATGATGAAATTTTCTTTGCATGTAATCAAACTCCTTTTTATGCAGAAGCTGGAGGGCAAATAGGTGATAAGGGAAAATTTGCATCTAATTTGTGTGCTGGTAGTATTTTAGATTGTAAGAAACAAGGAAAGGTATATTTACATAGGGCAATAATTGAGAAAGGAAAAATTAATACAGGCGATGTTATCAAGATGAGTGTTGAAAAAGAAAAAAGGTCTGCAATTACTATACATCACTCTTCAACTCATCTAGTTCATGCGGCGCTTAGAGAAGTTTTAGGAGACCACGTTCAACAAAAAGGATCATTAGTTGACGAAAATAAACTTAGGTTTGATTTTTCTCATTCAAAGCCCTTAACTCAAAAAGAAATTAACAAGATCGAAGAAATTGTAAATAAGGAAGCGCTTAAAAATCTTGAGGTGAAAACAGAGTTGATGAAACTTGATGATGCACTTAAATCTGGAGCTATGGCCTTATTTGGTGAGAAGTATGATGACGATGTCAGAGTACTTACTATGGGCGAAAATTCGTATTCTATTGAATTATGTGGAGGCACACATGTCAATAGAACTGGTGATATTGGATTATTTGTAATCACTAATCAATCAAGTGTTGCCTCAGGAATTAGAAGAATTGAAGCAATAGCAGGAAGAAAATCTCTTGGACATATAAATAAAATAAGAGAGATTAATGCATCTTTACAAACCACCTTAAATGTTCCGATTGAAGAAATGCAAGAAAAGATAAAATCTTTAATGGAGGAAAATAAAAAACTTAAGAAAAATTCAACTAAGAGCGCATCAGATGCATCTGTTATTTCTACAGAAACTTTCAAAGTTGAGGATTGGAAGCTTATAGTTGAGCAGGTAAATATTGATAATACAAAAGATCTAAGATCTTTAGTCGATGTCAAAAAAAATACAAATGAAAAACTATGTGTTGTCATCTTGACAGAGTCATCAAACAAAGTGGCAATGGTATGTGGAGTAACAAAAAACTTAGTAGAAACCTTATCAGCAAAAGAAGTAATAGTATTGTTATCCGAACAAATTAACGGAACAGGTGGCGGAAGAGTGGATTTCGCACAAGGTGCTGGTGAAACAGATAATTTGAAAGATTTCGTGACTTCTATTCCAAATTCAGTAAAATCCCTCGCAAAATAGAAAATACTATGTCAGAAACTATAGTTCAGAAATTTGGAGGAACTTCTCTTGGCTCTGTTGAGAGAATTGATGCTGTTGCTGAAATCATCAAGAAAGCATCAAAAAAAAATAAAATTGCTGTTGTTGTATCTGCAATGAGTGGCGAAACAAATAGATTGATAGATTTAGCAAATTCATTTGGAAATAACCCTGACAAAAGAGAGTTTGATGCTCTAGTATCAACCGGTGAAACAATAAGTTCAGCATTATTATCAATGGCGCTTCATTCAAAAGGTATCAAGGCAAGATCGTTTTCAGCATCGCAAATAGCAATCAGAACAACGAGTTCATATTCAAAAGCAAAAATATTGGATGTTGATGCAAAAAAAATATTAGATGTTCTTGAAAATGACACAATTCCTATTATTACTGGTTTTCAAGGTATAACTGAGGGTGGTGATATTACAACACTTGGAAGAGGTGGTTCGGATACAACTGCGGTTGCAATTGCTGCGCAGATAAACGCCAATCGATGTGATATTTATACTGATGTCGATGGGATTTTTACAACAGATCCAGATATTGTAAGTAATGCAAAAAAATTAGATTCAATTACAATGGAAGAAATGCTTGAGCTTGCAGGACAAGGTGCAAAAGTTGTGCAAACAAGAGCTGTAGAATTTGCAAATAAATATCATGTTCCAGTTAGAGTTTTATCAAGTTTTAACGATGGAAGTGGGACACTTATATCATTAAAGGATGAAAGTATGGAAAATGCACTTGTTTCTGGAATCGCCTCTCAGAAAGATCAAGTAAAGTTCACTTTGCATAGCGTTGGTGATATTCCAGGAACAGCTTTTAAAATCTTAGGTCCTATTAGTGAGGCTGAAGTTGAGGTTGATGTTATTGTGCAAAACGTTAGTATTGACGGTAAAACCGACTTCACTTTTACAGTTTCAAATGAAGATCAAGAAATAGTTAAAAAGATTCTTTCCAATATAAAAGACGAAATAAATTATAAAGAGCTCATTATAAACCCAGATATTGCTAAGGTTTCACTGGTTGGAGCAGGAATGCGATCACAGTCTGGAGTTGCTAGCAAGGCATTTAAAGCTCTATCTGAAAACGATGTTAATATTCAAATAATATGTACTTCTGAAATCAAGATAACAATGGTGATCAAAGAAGAAGAGGTAGAAAAAGCTATAAATGTTCTTCATGAGGAATTTGAATTAGATAAATAAATGCAAGACTTAATTCTAAAAAATTGCAAAGTTGTTAATGAAAATAGAATCATCGAATCTGATATTGCTATCAAAAATGATCGAATTGAACAGGTTGCAACCTCAATTGATGTTGAATCAAAAGAGATAATTGATTTAGATGGAAAATTTGTTATTCCAGGTTTAATTGATGATCAAGTACATTTTAGAGAACCAGGACTCACCCATAAAGGCGATATTGCAACTGAATCAAAAGCGGGTCTCGCAGGCGGTGTTACAAGTTTTTTTGAAATGCCAAACGTAAATCCAACCACTACAACAAATGAAAACTTAACAAAAAAATTTGAACTAGCTTCTACCAGATCTTTATCAAATTATTCATTTCATCTAGGAGCAAGTAATTCCAACATAGAAGAAATTAAAAAAGTTGATATAAATCAAGCTGCCGCACTTAAGGTGTTTATGGGTGCTTCTTTTGGTGAAATGTTAGTTGATGATATAGATGCACTTGATGATATTTTTAATT
Source organism: Gammaproteobacteria bacterium (assembly GCA_002690725.1). GTDB lineage: Bacteria > Pseudomonadota > Gammaproteobacteria > Magnimaribacterales > D2472 > SAR86A. The sequence goes on along the minus strand of NZFS01000013.1, from coordinate 81,463 downwards.
ATTCTCCTTTAATTGTTGTTACACATTGTGAAGATCAAAAAACAGTTAAAAAAAATGAGGAGATATACTCAAAAAAATTTGGGGATAGTTTGTGTGCTGAACAACATCATCTTATAAGGGATGTGGATAGTTGTTATTTATCTAGCTCGCTTGCAGTTGATCTAGCAAAAAAATATAACTCAGATCTTCATGTTTTTCATTTGACAACTGAGAAAGAGATGGAACTTTTTACAGCTGGAAAAATCGATGGCAAAAAAATTACTGCAGAGGTTTGCGTTCACCATATGTATTTTAATGAATCTAGGTACGCTGATCTTGGGAATCAAATTAAATGTAATCCATCTATAAAATATGAGTCGGACAGATTGGCTCTTATTGATGCCCTTCTTGAAGACAAAATAGATATTATTGCTACAGATCATGCTCCTCATACATGGGAAGAGAAAAACCAAAGTTACACAAAAGCTCCAGCAGGACTTCCACTCGTACAGCATGGAATGCAAATATTAATGGATTTCTATCATCAAGATATTCTCTCACTAGAAAAGATTGTTCAAAAAACAAGCCATAACGTTGCTAATAGATTTCAAGTTAAATATAGAGGCTATATTAGAGAGGGTTATTATGCCGATTTAGCAGTTTTAGATATTGATAAGCCATATACCGTTTCTAATGAAAACATTCTATACAAATGTGGATGGTCACCCTTTAATGGATACACATTTCAGTCATCAATTTTTATGACAATAGTGAATGGGAATATTGTTTTTAAAAATGGCCAAATTTCAGACAATTTGCCCTTTGGTATGCAAATAGAATTCGATAGATAAATTGGTTATCTTTATATTTTCAAAGAGTTATAATCCAACATCTTAAACAAATAGGAGAGTTGGCTGAGTGGTCGAAAGCGCCTCCCTGCTAAGGAGGTAACTGGGCAACTGGTTCGAGGGTTCGAATCCCTCACTCTCCGCCAATTTTATGTTTTAATATATTATGCAAAATAAAGCTGTAAAAAATTTTTTAGATGGATTTTCAGTAGAAGTTACACCCAGAGCTGCTGCTAAAATTGATAATTTTGAGAATCTTGTTCCTAAAAATACATTAATTTATATCGCACATATTGAAGGAACACCGATAGATGAAATGGTTAACACTGCAAAAAAAATATCTGATCAGGGCTTTTCTCCGATGCCACATTTTCCAGCAAGAATTATAAAAGATAAAAATACTCTTCAAGAATGGATATCTAGATATCAAAATGAAGCAAATGTAACAAATGCTCTTTTAATAGCAGGCGGAGCAAATAAACCATATGGAGACTATGATTCTTCTATTCAATTAATTGAATCAGAACTTTTTGATAAAGCTAATTTTAAAAGTCTTCATATTGCTGGACATCCTGAAGGAAGTAAGGATATAGATCCAGATGGATCAACAAAAAATGTTGATGAGGCTTTATCTTGGAAATATGAATTTAGTAAAAGAACTGACGCAGCAATGGCAATTACGACTCAATTCAGCTTTGATTCAAAAACTGTAATAGATTGGGCGAACAGCATTAAAAAATCCGGTATAGATATTCCAATTCATATTGGAGTAGCTGGACCAGCTAAGCTTCAAACCTTATTAAGGTATTCAATAGAATGTGGAGTTGGTGCTTCTGTAAAAATCATTCAGAAACGTGCTAAAGATTTAACCAAACTTTTATTACCTTATAAACCAACAGCAATAATTTCAGAATTAGCAGAATATAAGGTTAATAATCCAGATTTTAATATTGAAAAAGTTCATTTTTATCCACTCGGTGGAATTAAACAAGTTTCTAACTTTGTTAAAGAAGCATAGAAATATATAAAAAATTTACATAATTACCAATCACTATTTACTCTTATTTAGTAATATAAAAAATCTAATAAATAATATGGGAGTAATTTATGGAAGGATTTATGAATGAAATGGCAATTTGGAATGGTATGAGCTCAGCTTTTATCAGCAATGCTATATTTTTTGCAGCCTGTGCATTTTTAATTTGGGTTGGCTTTAGGTTTACCAGCAGAATTTACTTTGATGGTGATGTAAATCTATTAGGAAAAATTTTTACAACTTTGTTTTGCTTATCAATTGCTTTATTTACATTAGGAACAATGGTTCAAGGCCAAAATATAGCCCTTGGATATTCAAATGCATTTAGTGCACTATCTGAAGTTCAAGATATTTCATCTAATGCAGAAAACTTTATATCAATGGCAGACGGTAAATTAGGTCCAGTTCAATGGATATTTTTAGGTTCAGTTGTTGTTATGCAGCTGACTCAAATCTGGGTAAAAAAACCAGAGTAGTAAAAAAATATTATTCTAGTGTGGATATAAAAACCTCACACTAGAATAATTCAGTCAACATACATCTTGCAGAGCCACCACCATATTTCTCAATGGTTGGAATATCTGAATGAATAATTTCCTTATAACTCTCTAATAATTTTTTTATCTGATTTTGATTAAGTGCTTCATAGGCTCGTGTTGATATTATTAAAAACAATTCATTTTTGTCATTTTTTGCCTCAATAGCATTTCCACAAAAATCCTGAATCTGTTCAGCAGAAAGTTCCAGTACATCATGATATTGATTAACTTTTTCTCTCACAAATTCTCTATGCTCTGGTTTTATGACATCTAAACAAATACCAATTATGTCTGTACCAACATACATTAGAACATCGGTATGATAGATTGGTGAACCTTTGTGGCTTTCAGTCTCAAATAAAACAAGATCATAATTATTATTTCTGCACCAAATAATTAATTGAACTGCATTTGTTCTTGGCGATATTCCGCCATAAACGATTCTATTTACTCTATCAAAGACCATGCTGCTTGTTGATTCAAGGAAGATTTCTTTCTCTTCCAAATGAGAAATATCATCTGTTAGTTCATATGTTTCTGTAAGGTATTGAATCATATGTGATTTTTTTTCTTCTCTTCTATTTGGTGCCATCATGCTGAATATTTGCATTGTTTTATCATCGAAGGTTATAAACCAATTCGGAAAGACATGATCTGGACAATCACTTGAGCCTAACAAACTGGTTACTCTAATACCTCTTTTTTCAATTGCATTTTTAAGACCGTGAAATTCAGCTAAAGCTTTTTCTGAAATCTTATCAGCTGCTTCATCAAGGACTGTTTTCTGGTAATGATTTGTATATGCAGTTTGTTCATTAGAGTAGAATTCTACTGGTTCTATCATGAACAAATGTGACGTTGATTGTTGGTGCATCTACTTCCTTGTAGAAAAAAACTATGCGAGTAAAATACACCCATGACATCAAGTTTACAAGACAATTTTATAAAAAAAGAATCACTGTATGGCGCTCAAAATTATTCTCCATTATCAGTTGTTCTAGAAAAGGGCGAGGGTGCATATCTTTGGGATGTTGATGGTAATAAATATCTAGATATGGTCTCAGCTTACTCAGCAGTCAGCCATGGACACTCTCATCCAGAATTAATTAAGACTCTTCATGATCAATCTTCAAAACTTGCAATTACATCAAGAGCTTTTTATACAGAACCCTTTGCAAACTTTTTAGAAAAATTATCAAATATTTCGGACTTTGAGTCTGTGCTGACAATGAATACAGGAGCTGAAGCAGTCGAGACAGCAATCAAAGCTGCTAGAAGATGGGGTTATTTTTCAAAAGGTATCCCAGAAGATGACGCGGAAATAATTGTTGCTAATGGAAATTTTCATGGAAGGACAACAACTATTGTTAGTTTCTCCTCTGACTCGTCATATAAAGATGGCTTTGGCCCTTTCACACCTGGATTTGAAACTGCAGATTATTGTGGATCTTGTGAATGTGGACTTATTGATAATTGCCTATCAATTAAATCTTTTGAAAAAAAAAATTAATGAGAATACTTGTGCAATTTTAGTTGAGCCAATTCAAGGAGAAGCTGGAATAAGGGTTCCAAGTGAAGGATGGCTTAAGGAGCTTAGAGAATTGTGTACAGCCAAAAATATTCTTATGATATTGGATGAAATTCAATCTGGGTTAGGTAGAACTGGTAAATTGTTTGCATATCAGCACGAGGACATAATTCCTGATGGTCTAATTCTTGGCAAAGCCCTCGGTGGAGCACTTTTACCAATTTCTGCATTTTTGAGTTCAAAAGATGTTATGCAACATTTTAAACCAGGGTCACATGGATCAACTTTTGGAGGCAATCCATTGGCTTCAAAGGTTGCTGCTAAGGCTATAGATTTATTATTTGAAGAAAAATTAATTGAAAACAGTGAGAAGATGGGCAATTATTTTTTATCTAAACTTAGACAAATAAATTCTAAAGCTATTAAAGAAGTTCGAGGAAAAGGGTTATGGATTGGGATGGAATTAAATACATCAGATGTTAACGCAAAAGATTTATGTTTAATGCTGCTTAATGAAGGCCTTTTGTGCAAAGAGACACATAAAACAGTCATAAGATTTGCACCACCTTTGATGATATCAAAAGATGACTTAGACTGGGCTATTGATAAAATTACTAAAGTACTTAGAACTATTTAGATGAAACTTGGGTTAGATTTTAAGCACTTAGTTTTTGAACAAATAGAAAAAATACCTTACGGAGAAACAAAAACATATAAAGAAATTGCCAATGAAATTGGAAAACCAAAAGCATACAGAGCTGTTGCAAATGTTTGTGGCAAAAATCCGATACCAATTATTAGACCATGCCATAGAGTGATATGTTCAGATGGAAAAATAGGCGGTTACAGCGGGCCAGGCGGAATAAAATTAAAGAAATTATTACTCAAGTTAGAGTCTATATAAATTAGCTCATTTATTTTCGAAAAAATTATTCACGTTGAAATAAATTAAATCAAAATGACCTGATTTAAATCTATATTGTTTACTGAAATCAAGAATACCTTTCAAAGCAGAATAGACTGCTGCTTTTGAAATTTCGTCATATTCAGCATCATTGAACCCGCCTATGAGTAGGTTTACATATGTAGACTGTAAATTCTTTTTAAATGTATCAGGATTTTCACCAGTTACAAATATTGCTCCATTCAAATCAGAAAGTACTTCATCTGGCATATATCTATTTCCATACAAAGAGCTATTAACTAATCTTCTCATTACGGCAGGATGTAATATATTTCTTAAAATATTACTTTGACTCGCCAAAACTAGTGAATGAAAATCTGGATCATTATTATCTCCATAAGTACTATAGAAGCTATCAATATCTCGCTCATATATTAAATTAGCAAGTATTTTTGGGTCGTAGTCCATGGCTCCATTTGAGAATACTTCTCTTTTTAGAAGCTCAAAGGCTTGTTTTTGTTTTTCGTATGGCACAGGCTCCAGGGATTCAAAATCTGTTTGACTAGATGCAATTTTGTTAATGTAAACACCGCCTATTTGTTGTGCAACTGTTTCTAGAAATCTTCCTTTAGTTCTTATTAATCTATAAAAAGAATTTGTGTAGTTATTAAAACCCTCTTCATCTGCAAAAATTTCAGGTAGTTCACTTATTTTTTGATCAACAATCTTAACTATATCCTCTGCGTATGAAATAGGATCATTACTCATGTCATATCTTTTTGTTCTTGGATCAATATTATTACCAGGATAAGACATAGCCTCGTCATCTGTTCCAAAGGTAAGCTCTTTTTTAATGGATTCACGGAGCAATTCCTCTCTATCTTCATCAGATAAATTTGGAGTATAGCCAAATTTTATAGCCCATTTATCATAAATTCCTGGTTCTGTTGAAAAGAAAATACCTTGTTCCGTTCCTTCAGGAGCAACATTGATTGGATCGTAATCCATGACAGAGTTCATAAGACTATTTCCAGTGATTTCTTTATTATGAATCTCTTCAGGGCTATAAAGATAACTGCCTCTAAAATTATGTCTCAAACCCAAAACATGACCAACCTCATGCAAAGTAAGATTTGTAATATACTGCATCAAAGGATCATTATCCTCAGTGAAGCCGTATAGTTTTCTGTAGTTGTAACCAATTTTAACTGCAAGAAGTTTGTTAACAACATCAGCAGAAATTATTTCGCCAGTTAATGGATTACTAACACTAGGCCCAATCCCAAGCAAACCGCCATCTGGTTCAGAAGACCATCTTACAACATTATAGTCATAATCTGCTGCATCCCAATCTGCGTCTTCAGGTTGAATTTTTGCAACAACTGCATTAATAAAACCGGCTTCTTCAAATGCAATATTCCAGTTTTCAATTCCTGCAACCACTGCAGGAACTATCTCCTTTGGAGTAGAATTTTCAACCCAAAATACAATAGGTTCTTCAGGCTCTGACATTTCAGCATCAGGATTTTTTTTGATTAACCTCCACTTATTTATGAGAGCAAAATTTGCAAAATTCTCATATGAAGTTAAATCTGTAGATCTGTTTACAAAATATCCAATCCTATGATCATTTACCCTTGGTTCAAATCTATCATCTGGCATCTTAATAAAAATATGTCTAGCTGTTACTGACAAATATCTTGGATCAGTTACAGCTGATACCCTAAAAGCTCTTGGATTTGGGGCCTGATTTTCATATGCAAAAGTAACTTCAAAAGCTGTATTAGAGTCGTTATTAAAGACATTTTTTACAAAGGTTTTAGATTCATTTGGTCTGCCATAATTGACTGCTATTCTTTCTCTATATTCATTAGGAACATAGCTTAAAGAATCCAATTTTTCAGATAATAAAATACCATTTACATTAATTAAAACAGATTCATCTGTTTTGGCTGATGGTTTGAAAACTTCAACAAATGCCTCAGTTATATTTGTAATCGTTGATTTTGAAATGTTATTTGTTTCATCGCCATTAATATAATTAGTATTTATTTGATACAGACCAATACTGTCTTTCTTAAAGTTTCTAAATTCTAGAACTCTACCATCTGAGGGAAGGCCTCCAGTTAATGGGCTTCCTTGAGGCGCATTCATGATATATGAGAAATATAAAAATTGTGAATTTAAATCTTCAGCATCAAGTCGTAAGAAATACTCTGAGTTGTCTTCATTTGTAAATATTTTCATATATCCATCAATTGATGAAAGTTCTTCCTCTTCAATGAATTCATCTATTGTTTTCATGAATTTTTTTTCACAATCTTTTGCATCCTTTTTACTCTTAGCCTGCATCTTGCACTCCTTGAGATTTTTAGGATCTGTTTTTTCATCTTTAGAATTTTCGTCTAGCTCGGGTGAGACATCTTGAGTATCTTTTTCTTTCATATCAGGATAAGCATCTACATTGCTTACACTTAAAGCCAATATGACGCCAAATACAAAAACACAATTACCATTCAAAAATTTATTTAAAAGCATTTAATTACCTATTAGATTGTTTAATTTTACGAAAATAGCATGTAATTCTATCTCAAACTAACGCATACTGGTAGTATATAAATATGGAAAATTCTTATGCTTTAATCACTGGAGCATCATCAGGGATAGGCGAAGAGGTTGCAAAAAATCTTGCAAATAAAGGATATAACTTAATATTAACTGCGAGAAGAAAAGAACTTCTTGATGATATAGCTCAGGAAATTACAAAAAAACATAATATCCATGTGTCTGTAATAGCTAAAGATTTAAGCAAATACCAAACACCTAGAGAAATACTTAATTTTTGTGAGGAGAATAACTATAGAGTAGATTTATTGGTTAATAATGCTGGATACGGAATAAAAACTTCATTTCATGAAACTAGTTTAGAAGATGAAGAAGATTTTATTAGAGTTCTAGGAACATCAGTGATAATGTTAACAAAATTATTTCTCCCAAAAATGATTTCAAATGGTGGAGGCAAAATTATGATAGTTTCCTCAGTCGCATCTTTTGCTGCGCCATCAGTCATTCAGCCACTATATGGACCAATCAAAACATTTATGAATAGATTTAGTGACAGCATAAATATTAACTATAAAAGCAAAGGAGTAACATCAACTGCAGTCTGTCCTGGGTTCACTGTTACAGGATTTCACACTGCAAGTGGTGTTCAAGAACAAATGGATAGAGTCCCTAAATTTTTAGTTTTTTCAGCTGAGCGAATAGCTGATGAAGCTATCAAAGCAACATTAGCTGGTAAAAGATTATGTGTACCAACGAAAACATATAAATTTTTAGTTTTTATGTTAAGAAATTTACCTCAGTCTATTTTAACCCTGCTTGGAAAAATTCTTGCTCCAGGAAGATATGACTGATAATAAACTAGCTCAAAGCTGAATCTGAGACAAAAGGATTAGTCTCTCTTTCAACCTTGAATGTCGATGCAGGACCATGGCCTGGAATAAAATATATATCATCACCAAGAGGCCATAATTTATTTTTTACAGAATCTATGAGTTGGTCAAAATTTCCACCTGGTAAATCTGTTCTGCCAATAGAACCACTGAATAAAACATCTCCAACTAGAGCAAGATTTGCTTTTTTATTGAAAAAGATTATGTGTCCTGGCGTATGCCCAGGACAAAAGAATACCTCAAGTATTTCATTTCCAATATTGACACTATCACCCTCATCAAGCCATCTATCAGGTGAGCAGTTTCTTGTTTGCATTCCAAACATTTCACCTTGTTTTTTGAGACCATCCAACAGGAATTTATCATCAATATGCGGCCCATGAATTTCTATATTCAGAATTTCTGATAACTCTGATGCACCACCAGCATGATCAATATGCCCATGTGTTAACAAAATTGTTTCTGGAATTAATTTATTATCCTTTGCAACATTTAATAAAATATTTATATCACCACCAGGATCGACAATTGCACATTTTTTTGTTTCATCACAAAAAATGATTGATGCATTTTGTTCAAAAAGAGTGACAGTTTGAATTAAAGCTTTCAACATAATGATTTACAATATATCAAATAGAATAATTGTAAATATTTATAATGGCTAAAGAAATCAATGAATCTTATTTGAGCCTGAGAATACCTTCAAATGAGAATGATGAAAAATTTATATCTGGAATAAATGCTTCATATGAGGCAGCTAAATTAAGAAGTGCTTCAAGAGAGGCAAAATCTAATCAATATCATTCACCAGTTAAATTCTCGTGGAAAGAATTTTGGAAAACAATGATTTATGAAAATCTTCCTCCAGTATTATTTTCACCAATAGCAACTATATTTCTTGAAAAATCTCTGAGTCGAGCTTGGCATGTAAGTCAAAATAGAATGCTTTTGGCTATTTCAACTAAACATCATACTTTAGGAGAGATTATTCAAATGTGGTTAGTTGTCTACCCTGGTTCTTGGATAATGAATATTGGATTATATTTTGCATTGTTTAGTGAAAGTTCACTAATTCTTAATATTGATCCATTTCATATGATTCTTGCGTATTTACTTTTGTTTATGCGCAGGCTAATTATTTCAACTAAGTATGGCTATTTCAGACCAGAAGACAATGAAAGACTTTGCTTGCCAGCTCCTGATTGGGACAGAAATAAAACTAACAGGCGTCTGGTTGGTCAGGGATGGCTACAGCCTTGGCTATTCCCTGGGTTAATTGAAGATGAATTAACTGTTGCAATGGATGAAAATGATATTTGTCTTCAAGGAATACCTGCAGAGGTTGATGAAGAAAATGAAAAAAAATTTTTGAAAGAAGATTCTAGTGACCTATTTCCTGTAAAGACTAGTGTTTCAAATGAAAAAGAAGTTGCATCTGGTTTCGTTCTTTTTAATATTATCAAATCAGTATATAGCAGCCCAACAATGAAAAATTTTAGAACTATCTTGGTTATTACTGTTTTATCTTTATCAGTTACACCATTTTTAGTTAAATTTTTATATGGAGTACCTCTTTTTGGAATGACTATTAATGAAAAAATAATATCTGTTGCGTCTTTAATCGGATTGCTTAATGGCTTTCAATTAATAATGTTTGGTTTGGTATGCTCAGTCGATTATGAGAGACGATATAGATGTTCTAAGAAATTGGGCGATTTGGTCACTTTTCCAGGTTTAAGTTTTAATGAAATGTTTAGCTCATCTGAGGATACAAATAAAGTCTATATAGATTTACAAAAAAGATTAAACGTATTTAGCTGGATGAATATGAGAAAAGTTCTGCGTTCATTTGGAGAGGCCTTTTATCTTCGAATACAAAGCTATACATCAATACTAATTTTTTATTCACTTTTTTGCGTTGCAATACTGAATTTAATTGTCTGGACTGAATTGAGACATCATATATCAACCATGTATTTGATTTGTGTTGTAATCTTTTTTGTTTCTTCAATCAGCTTATTTGCAATATATAAAGCAATCAAACTTCAGTCGCTTAGTGCTGAGCATAGAGATTTTATAAGAAATGAAATATTCATCATTGAAGAAGAAATTTGGGAACTTAAGGTCCAAGGGGGCAATGAGGAAAGGATTAATGATTTAACAAGCGCAAAAGCACTTTTGGAGCAAGTTGATGAATCTATAAACTATAAAGAGCTTATATATAAACCAACAACTATTCTTGGATATGCAGCAAATAATGGTGTAATTGGTTCTGTTTTAGGTCTTGTTTTGACAGGTTGTCTTTTTGCAGTTCAAGGTTTTGTCTCTACAGGAATAGAATATGATGCGTCTGGTTGGTTTAATTTTTGAAAAAATACTATAGAATAGGCGTTTTTAACATTATTGGAATAAAAAATGAGTAAAAAAGTATCAAAAGAAGAAGCTTTAAAAGCTGTAAAGACAATTACCAAAGAGATTTCTGAGAGTTCTCTTGAAAAGGAAGCGCTTGAAGCGGTCCGAACATTAATACTCTGGGCCGGTGATGACCCTGAAAGAGAAGGTCTTTTGGATACTCCAAAAAGAGTTGTTAAGGCATACAAAGAGTTTTTCTCAGGATATGAAGAAGATCCAGAACAAATTCTAAGCAGAACGTTTGAAGAAGTTGAAGGTTATGACGATGCTGTAATTGTAAGAAATATAAGAGTTGAATCTCACTGTGAACATCATATGGTTCCAATTGTCGGTGTTGCCCATATTGGTTATATTCCAAAAAAGAGAGTTGTAGGTATTAGCAAATTAGCTAGATTAGTGGACTTATATGGCAAAAGACTGCAAACGCAAGAAACAATGACAGCTCAAATTGCAGATACAATTGAAAAAGTTCTTCAACCAAAAGGTGTTGCAGTTGTAATTGATGCCAATCATCAGTGTATGAGTACTAGAGGTGTTCATAAGACTGAATCAAGCACAATAACATCTAGGATGNTAGGTACTTTTAGATCAGATAANAAAGNNAGAGAAGAATTTATAAGNCTTATTCANNCACCTAAAAAGTACTAAATGANNAGATCTCTGGANNNTTCCAGTATCAAGCCAAAAGTTNCNATTATNCTNGCNTCTGGTTCNGNNAGTAGAAAGCNGATGCTTGAAGAAGCTGGNATTGNTTTTGATGTTCATANTNTCACCAACNGANGAAGATCTTGATTAANAATAAAATNTCNTCNCTTCCATNTNGNGANCANGTNNTTCATCTTGCNAAAGCAAAAGCNGAGCCNGTNAGCAANCANAATCCNGANTNTNNNGTAATTGGNGGAGATCAAATGTGNGCNCTNGANNATANNCTNCTTCANAAACCTGGNNCAAANGNNAAAGCNATNGAAAGTTTAAAANNTTTNNCNAATNAAAANCATNTTCAACANAGNGGAGTNTGTATATNTAAANATAATGANTGNTTATGGNAGTATTCAGAAACAGTTGAANTAAAGATGCATNATTTAACTGAAAANGAAATNATTAATTATGTTGATATTGAGAATCCNATTAATGCNGCAGGANCATANAAATTTGANTCANTNGGNTGTAANCTTTTTTCNTATGTAAATGGTTCATCACATACTGTAAGAGGAATGCCTTTATTACCTTTATTAAATGCATTGAGAGAATTAAATATTATTGATTTAGAATAAATCTATGAATAACGATCATTCATTTCATTTGTTTAATACTTTAAGTGGTAATAAAGAAAAATTGGAGGCTATCGATCCAAAACATTTAAAAATTTATGCTTGTGGTCCAACAGTATATAACTATGCTCATATTGGTAATGCAAGAATGGCAGTTGTTTTTGATACTCTTGTTAGAACTTTAAGAGAAATTTATCCAAAAGTTACATATGTATCTAACATTACAGATATCGATGACAAAATTATTGATGCTGCAAAAGAACAAAATGTTGAAATAACATCAATCACTGAAAAATACACACAAATTTATAATGATGATATGGCTAAACTTAACGTTCTAGCTCCAGATATTCAACCAAAAGCAACTGAGTATATTTCAGAAATGATAGAACTTATTATCGAATTAATAGAGAAAGATTTTGCTTATGAAAAAGAAGGACATGTACTTTTTCATGTGCCTTCCTACTCTAACTATGGAAAACTTTCAAAAAGAAATAAAGAGGAGCAAATTGCTGGTAGTCGAGTTGAAATTGCACCATTTAAAAAAGATCCAGCAGATTTTGTTCTATGGAAACCTAGTACTGAAGATCAACCTGGTTGGAAATCTCCCTGGGGTATTGGAAGACCTGGATGGCATACAGAATGTTCTGCAATGTCAAAAAAAACTCTAGGCCTTCCATTTGATATTCATGGTGGTGGAAGAGACTTAATTTTTCCACATCATGAAAATGAAATCGCACAGAGTTGTTGCTCTACAGCAAATATAGATGAGCCGAGTTCATATGCTAAGTACTGGATGCACAATGGCTTTGTGACAATAAATGGTGAAAAAATGGCCAAATCTCTTGGAAATATTATTTTAGTTAAGGACCTAGCTGAAAACTATCATGGTGAAGTTATTAGACTTGCTTTACTATCATCTCATTACAGACAGGGCTTAGATTGGAATGAAAAGGTTATTCATCAAGCAAATAAATTAATCAATAAATTGTATGAGATTAAAGATGATTTAGATGAGGTAGTAATCTCTAAAAACAATAAAAACAATCTAGATACAATATCAATTCTTATGGATGATTTGAATACTCCAGGATTAATTACAGAATTAAATAAAATAGTAAAAGAATATAATTTATTAGAAGTGGATAGAGAAAATATCAAAACAAGACTCAGTTTGATTAGCAAAGTTTTGGGTATTTTGCAGGATGAAACTTTTAATAATATTTCTGAGGAATTTAAAAGTAAAATTGATGATTTAGTTGCAAAAAGATCTAACGCTAAAAAAAATAAAAATTTCGAATTAGCAGATGCAATTAGAGAAGAATTACTTGAGTTAGGTATTGAAATAAAAGATTCAAGTGATGGAACAAAATGGACACTTAAGTCGTGAAAAGTGAATCAAGGTTAGATTTACCCATTGAGTATTCAAAAATTGAAGATACTCTCATAAGTGCGGAAAAAATTTTAATAAGAGCAGTAGATGATGCAAAATCTTTATTCCATACTCCTATTGTCTCATCTATAAAAAATAATCAAATCACATCAAGGGTTATGGTCTTGAGAGAATTCGATTTAAAAGATCGAAAAATGAGATTTCATACAGATTTTCGTGCATCTAAAATACATCATTACGAAGAAGACTCATCAGCAACAGTAATAGGATATGACCCAGAGATAAAGATTCAAATCAAACTTCAGGGGAATATGTCTATTCATTATGATGATGAAACTACAAAGCTAGCTTGGGACAATTCAACATCAAGATCAAAAAAATGTTATTCAGTTAAAGGAGGATCTTCAAAAGAAATAAGCAATCCTGAAGAATATGACATTAAGGATTTTAAAGTAGAAGAAGGCTATAAAAATTTTGCAGTATTAGTATTTCATTTTAATTCACTAGAATTTTTATATCTCAAAAGTTCTGGACACAGAAGAGCAATTCATAAATGGAATGATGAATATGATTCAAAATGGTTGGTGCCATAGATTTGGTGCCCTCTGAAGGAATCGAACCTTCAACTAATCCTTAGGAGGGATTTGTTATATCCATTTAACTAAGAAGGCATTAAAATTGCGTAATTAATTTTATTTAAATGATAAAACACTTACAAAAAAATAAATTACTTTCTTACTGTTTAGCAATTATTTTTGTATCAAGCCTAATTGCCTCTTTCNTACAAACAAGTTTTAACAAAGTTGAAATTGAACTTAGAGAACTCAAAACAGATGATGGTCAGACATTAATATATGATCTATANAAGCCACAATTAGCCACAAGTGAAAATAAAGTCCCTTTTGTAATTGTTGTTCCTGGCTTTCAAAGATCTAAAGAAGCTTTATCAAATATAGCTATTGAATTATCAAGGAGAGGCCTTGCTATTGCTCTTATCGATCCTTACGCACAAGGAATGTCTTCATCTTCAATTAGTAGAATTGCCGCCACAACACAAGGCTATGGAATGTTTGCTCTTGTAGACTATGCCTATGCTGGAAACTTTCCTTTTGTAGATACAAAAAAAATTGGTTCAACGGGTCATTCTATGGGAGGCAATGCTGCTATCAGAGGAGCAGATTACTTTGGAAAAGAAGCAATCAAAGAAAATAAAAAAAGTAAATTAAATTCTGTATATATCTCAGGTTACGTTTTGACACTCAGAGACGAGGTTTTAAAAGATTCAAGATCAAATATGGGAGTTAGTTATGCTTATTATGATGAAGGAGCATTTAGAAATGAACTAAAGGGATGGGATGCAGGCAATATGGAAATTGCTCCAGAATCTTTAAGAGTAATAAATAATGTTCTACCAAGAAAAGATCAGATTAGTAAAGTTGAACTTGGCAATTATTATGGCGACAAAAAAAATAATACTCTTAGGGTTATATTTAATGAAAGATTGTTACATCCATTTCAACCATACAATAAAGAGGCTACTGCAAATCAAATAGACTATTTTGAAACAGTATTTGGTTTTCCAAATAAAATCGATTCATCAAATCAAATTTGGCAATATAAAGAGTTACTAACTCTTATAAACATGATTCTTTCATTAATCATGATAGTTCCTTTAACAAGAACTTTGCTAAGGCTAAAGATTTTTTCAACACTTATACAACCAGTTCCAGAACCACTTCCAGCACAGACAAAAAATGGGAAAATTGTATTCTGGAGTGTATTTTTTGTAAGCGCCACTATTGCATGTGTGACATTTATTCCTATGGTAGGACTTTCAAAAATCTTTTTTGTTGAAGCAGCTAATAGAGAGCTTACATGGTTTTTTCCACAAAGAATGAATAACTCGGTTATGCTTTGGGCTGCATTAAATGGAACCTTAGGGTTGATAATATTTTTTCTTTCGTATTATTTTTTTGGACGTCATCATGGAACCAATCAAGATTCGTGGGGATTAAAAATTTCATTTAATGAACTAATTAAAACAATTTTGCTAGGACTTATTGTCTTTGCTTCATATTACTTAATCTTGTTTATAGTCTATTTCTTTTTCCATGTTGATTATAGATTTTGGTTTATGGGTGTTCGAGTTTTTCAACCTGAAATGATATTGATACTTTTAATGTATTTCCCATTATTTTTTATCTTTTTCTTTTCAAACTCTTTAAGAGTAAATGGATCAATGCGATTTAAGAATCAGGCTGAGTGGAAATCACGTCTCATTGCAGGTTTTGCTAACTCTCTAGGCTTAATATTTATAATTATTATTCAATATTCTGTTTTTGCTGCAACTGGAGCAGTATATTGGAGCTCTAATTCAACGGATTGGCTAAGTGTTAACCTGTTATTTGGAATTGTTCCAATGATGTTTATCCTTCCTTATTTCAATAGAATATTTTTTCAAATGACTGGTAGAGTTTATCTTGGCCCAATTATTACATGCTTAATATTTATAATGATTCTCTCTACAAATACTGTTATCTATCTGCCGATATAAAAAATTGTTTATCCAATCTATAATATATAAATGAAAATAACTTTGCCTGACAACAGTTCAAGAGAATTACCAGAGGGTTCCTCAGGCTATGATCTTGCAAAAGATATTGGTCCTGGTCTTGCAAAGTCAGCTGTTGCTGTCACTATCAACGGTATCCAAAAAGATTTACATGATGTTATAGAAGGTGATGTATCTGCCTCGATAATTACAATTGACTCTGATGAAGGCATTGAGATTATGAGACATACTCTCACTGCACAAGTCTTAGCTAGAGCATTAAAAAATATTTACCCCAGTTCAAAATTAGCTATAGGACCTACTATTGATGATGGTTTTTATTATGATATTGAAACCGAAGATGCTATATCTATCGATGATCTTGAAAAGATCGAAGATGAAATGATAAAAATTGTTAAAACCAAATCATCTATTACAAAAAAATTGGTTGGCAAAGAAGATGCTTTGAAAATATTCAAATCACAGAAAGAGACATATAAAGAAAGTATTATTGAGGAATCAGAGCAAATAAATGATTTTCAACTTTACTATCAAGATGATGAAAAGTTTGTAGACTTATGCAGAGGCCCTCATTTACCAAATCTAAGTTTTGTTGGAGCATTTAAATTAACAAAAGTCTCAGGAGCCTATTGGAAAGGGGATTCAAAAAATAAAATGCTTACAAGAATTTATGGAACAGCATGGAAAAATGAAAAAGAACTAAATAAATATTTAACTACTCTAGATGAAGCTCAGAAAAGAGATCATAGGAAGCTTGGTAAAGAAATGAATTTATTTCATTTCCAAGATGAAGCACCTGGGATGGTATTTTGGCATCCTGACGGTTGGACTATATATAGAAATCTTAGGAATTTTGTAAGGAAAAGATTACAAGATAACAATTATATTGAAGTGAATACGCCTCAAGTAATTGATAGAAAACTATGGGAAGCCTCGGGACACTGGGATAAATATAGAGAAAATATGTTTATAACAGAAATTGATGAAGAGCACGCTAACGAAAAAAGAGTTAATGCACTTAAACCGATGAATTGTCCAGGCCATGTTCAAATTTACAATCAGGGAATAAAATCTTACAAAGATTTGCCATTAAAATATGCAGAATTTGGTCTTTGTCATAGATATGAGCCATCAGGTACCATGCATGGTCTTATGAGAGTTAGAGCATTTACTCAAGATGATGGACATATATTTTGCACAGAAGATCAAATAGAATCAGAAACCGCATTGTTTATTGAATTTCTCTCAAGCATTTATGCAGATTTAGGATTCAAAGATTTTGATATAAAACTCTCAACAAGACCTGAGATGAGAGTTGGATCCGATGAGACTTGGGATAAATCAGAAAAAGCTTTAGAAGATGCAATAAAAAATCTAGGCTATCCTTACAGAGTTGATGAAGGAGATGGAGCATTCTACGGACCTAAGCTAGATTTTGTTTTAACTGATGCAATTGGAAGAGAATGGCAATGTGGTACTTTCCAATTAGATTTCAATTTAGCAGAAAGGCTTAATGCTCAATACGTTGGTGAAGATGGTAAAAAACATTATCCAGTAATGATACATAGAGCTGTGCTTGGGTCTTTTGAAAGATTCATAGGTATTTTACTTGAAAACTATTCAGGTAAATTGCCTTTTTGGCTAGCTCCACAACAAGTGATGATTGCTTCAATCATTTCAGATGTTAATGATTATTCTACTGAAATAATGGAGCAGTTAAAAAAAGAGGGTATTCGAGCTGATGTTGATCTGAGAAATGAAAAAATAAGCTATAAAATAAGAGAACACAGTTCTAAAAAAGTTCCTATCATAATAGCCATAGGTAACAATGAAAAAAGCGAACAAACAGTTTCTATAAGAAGACTTGGTAGCGCTGAAACAGAAATACTTGACTTACAAGATGCTATCAAACAAATAAAAAAAGAAAATATCTCAATTAATTTATGATCGCAAAAGTTTTCATATTACCAATTAGATTCTATAGGTATTTTATTTCTCCTTTATTTCCTCCAACATGTAGATTTCATCCAACTTGCTCAATATATGCTATTGAGGTAATTTTAAAATATGGTGTTATTAAAGGCACCTACCTAGCAATTATTCGAATAAGCAAGTGTCATCCCTGGCATAAAGAAACGTAATTTCTTATATAAATTTATTATAAAATAAATACATTTTTTTTGTATATAATATCTATAAATGATATAGTTTTCTTAAATTTATAGTTTATAAACAGTCTATAGGGGGAATTTATGAACAATCTATTTAAAACAACATTTTGTGTTTTTTCTTTTTTTATTCTTTCTTTTTCACCAAATATAATTTCACAAGAAATAGAAGAGGTTATTGTTACAGCTACTAAGAAAGAAGAATCAATTCAGGATATTGCAGTAGCTGTTTCAGCATTTAATTCTGAAAGTTTAGCTGCAGAACAAATATATGATCTTAGTGATTTAGCAGAAGTTGTCCCAGGTTTTGAGGTTGCTAAAGGAATAGGATCTGGTTCTGGATTTGTTATGAGAGGAATCGGATCATATGGAGTTGGTGCTGCGGTTGTAAGTTCATTTGTGGCATCAATTAACGGCCACAGTGCAAATGTTAGTGTTATTAATGATATGGGTTTTATTGATCTTGAGAGAATCGAGGTATTGAATGGTCCTCAAGGAACTCTCTTTGGAAGAAATTCAGTTGCAGGTGTTATTAATCTTGTCACAGCCAGACCTACAGATGAATTTGAAGGATACGTTGACTATGAAACTGGTTCTTTTAATAGACAACTTATGAAAGGAGCTATAAACATTCCAATGTCTGATGATGTAAGAGCAAGATTGGCTTTTGCGACAAATCAGAGAGATGGCATCGTAAAGAATTTAGCCACTGGCAATGATATGGATGACAGAAATGATTCTGCAATAAGGTTATCTATAGACTGGGATATTAATGACATAACAGAATTAAAATTTACCTATTCTGCTCAAGAGAGTGATGATAATAGACCACAAGAAGAAGTAACATTTTGTCAGCCAGATCAGTTCTTTGGATGTTCGCCATGGGAAAGAGGGCCAATGAATGCTGCAGCTGACAATAGAGGAACTGGTGCAGGATTATTTAACTTTTTCTCAGCACTTTATCCATCAACAATTTTAAATCAATATGGAACTTCTCCAAGAGCAACAGATTTTGGTTCACAATATTTAGATAGAGAACCTACTCATCTTCAAGAGCATGAATTTTCAACAATTGAGCTTAATAGACAATTAGGAGATAGCCTAACTTTGAGAGCAAAGTATTCATATGAAACAAGATTGTTTCAACAAATGAATGATAATGATGGATCTATATCTATTGATCCGCTTATTGGTGCAGGTGCATCACTTGGGCTTCCAGCNGTAGCTGGTGAGCTGTGTTTTGGTACTCCAAATTTTGGTTTTTGTGAATATGTTGCCTCTGACAGAACGTATGATTTTTCTGATGTAAAATGGTTTGCTCAGAATGCAGAAATTAATATTATTTCTGATTATGATGGACCATTTAATTTTACAGCAGGCTTATACACATATGATTCAAGAAATGATAATGAATATAGAGTTCAAACTACCGGTACTCAGCTCTTNGGTAGTTTTGCAGATCATCCTTACGCGCCAACAATAAATGGCTTACTAGGAGTGAATCTTAATGCAAAAGGCGGGGTTACTTTTTATCAAAGTCTTTTAGGAGCAGTTGCTTTAGCGCCAACTGCATTAACGGCTCAAGCTCTTCTAGCTGCCGGCATTATGCCATCTGCAGCTCAGCTTGGTGCTCTTACTCAGTTTGGAACAATACTTAATGGTATTTTAGCAATGCCAGATGTAACTGTTCCATTTGATTTAAGAGGTACTTTAAGTGATCAACATGTTAGAACGCAGTCAAAAGCACTNTACGGTGAANTGTATTTTGATTTAAATGATACAACCAAATTAACAGTTGGATTACGTTTTGATAAGTTAAGCAATGACACTGGAACGTATGACGGCGGTCTTTTATCTGGTGGCTGGATTGCAAGAGGTGGATATAATTATGAAAACCGTATGGATGTCCCTGGTTTAGTGACTCGTTTAGTTCAAGAAGAAGATACTGTAAATGGAAAAATAGCACTTCAGAAGTACTTAAAAGATGATGTTATGGTTTATGCGAGTTATACAACTGCAACAAAAGGTAGCGGAATTAATGCAGGTAATAATCCTGTTCCATATGACAAAGAGGAAACAGGAGTTCTAGATTTTGGTCTCAAAGCAAGGCTTCTTGATGGAGCAATGCTTTTAAATATGAACCTTTTCAAAAACGACAATAACGGAATGTTGGTTGCAACTATTAGAGATACACAATCATTTAACAATAATGTTGATGCTGAGATAACAGGGTTTGAAGGCCAAATGAAAATGTTCTTATCAGAAAACACTCAGATAGATTTTTCATGGTTAGCAGTTGATTCAGAGATTATAAGTGCACCAGACACAATCAATTACTTAAATCCACTTGGTGCAAACGGTATTCTTCAATATCTTGGAGCTGTAGATCTAGCTGGAATAGGTGTTCAAATGGGTGCAGTTATGGATAATGGATTAACCTTATTTAAATCGGCAGGATTTAACTGTACAGCTCCTCAATTTGCTCCAGCAGCACAAGTTCCTTGTCCTGCCTCTGTGGGTATTGTAGAAAGTATTGCAGGAAATCCTTTACCTGGAGTGGCTGATTTATCCTATAGCTTATCCCTAACTCAGCTATTCCCAACTGCAAACGGTATAACATCAGCTAGACTTTCTTATAGGTACAGAGATGAAACAAACGGAGATCCATTTAACTACGCAAGGTTTGATGTTCCTGAACAGAAAACCTGGGATTTACTTGTGAGGTATACACCAAGCGATGAAGATTGGTATTTAGGTCTATACGCTAAAAATTTAGCAGATGATCAGCAAATGAATTCCATAAGATCAGGAAGTAATATTCAGGGCGGACAATTATATGCATCATTTACAGATCCAAGATCATGGGGTCTTCAATTTGGAACTTCATTTTAAGTATTTCTAAATTAAAATAGCCCAGTTATATCTGGGCTTTTTTATATATTATAAAAGTAGTTATATTTATTATGTATATAAAAAAAATATAAGAGTTTTCTATTCTATAACATTTAAGCATAAAATATATTCANGCATTATGTTTTGGGGGTATATGTATGATGAATTTTAATTATAGTAAATTTTTATTTAGTTCACTTTTTATTTTTGTTTTTAGTACATCTTTATTATCACAAGAGATTGAAGAAGTTGTTGTTACAGCAACGAAAAAAGAAGAGTCACTTCAAGATGTTGCAATAGCAGTTGAGGCTTTTACTTCAGAAGACATTGTAACTCAACAGATCTTTGACTTGTCAGACATTGTTGAATCAGTACCTGGAATGGGTGTTGCTAAATCTGTGGGCTCGGGTTCTGCTTATCAAATCAGAGGCATAGCTTCTTTTGGAGTTGGAGCAGCTAATACATCATCTGTAGTAACTGCATCGAACGGACACAGTGTTAACGATAGTGTTTTTNNTGANNTAGGAATGTATGACCTTGAGCGAATTGAGGTTNTAAAAGGNCCNCAGGGNACTCTNAACGGAAGAAATGCTACTACNGGTGTNATTAATTTNATTACTGCNAGACCNACNGGTGAAANNGNNGGTTCAATAGANGTTGTAGNTGGTAATTATGATCAATTAAGAACTACTATAGTATTAAATACNGCNTTTGGTGATGATGTCAGNGCAAGNTTAGCAGTNGTTNCNAATGAAAGAAGNGGTTANATGGATAACCTTTATACNGGNACTGANTATGATGANAGANAAGAGGNNTCGNTAAGACTCTCACTTGATTGGTTGTTAAATGATACTGTAACTGTAAAATTTACTTCACAATTTAATTCTGCAGATGATTCTAGGCCACAAGAACATCTGTCATTTTGTACTTCTGACCAATTCTATGGTTGTAGTCCTTTTGAGAGAGGGCCAGGTAACTCAGCAGCTGATTTACGAGGTCATTATGATGGGGCAATTGGTTTCTTTGCACATTTATACCCTGGAGTAATACAGAACTCATATGCAGGCGCGCTTGTTAGTGACGATCCTTTTAGAAGTACTTATTTAAATAGAAGTCCTTCACATGAACAAGATACATCTTTTACAACTTTAGAACTTGTTAAAGATTTTGAAAATTTTACTTTCATAGCAAAATATTCATACGATACAAGGGAATTTCATCAAATGAATGATAATGATGGAACGGTTGCGACCGCAGGATTTCCAGGTTTGGCAAAATTATTAGATCCAACTGTTCCAGATGTTGAAGGTACAATAAGTTTTTTAAAATTTAGAGAATTTGTAGACTCTGCAAGAGCCTATGACTTTTCAGATGTGCTTTCAAATGACCAACAGTTTGAGATAAATATAATCTCAGATTTTGATGGTTCATTTAATTACACTGTTGGTCTTTACACCTATGATGCTAGGAATGATAATAATTATACTGTTCATACTTCTGCTGGTGGATTTTTAGGTAATTTTGGTGATCATCCTTATAATGCTCTTTTTCAACAATTAGCAGGTCTGCCAGATTTATCTGCTTATGGCGGTCTTCCCTTTAATATAGCTTTAGCGGGAACAGCATTAGTAGGTTTCGCACCAAGTGCGGTATGTCCACTTCTTGGTTCATGGAGTGTACCTCTTCCATCAGCAGGTGGTGCAATCGTGGATGTTTGTGCACTTTTTGGCTTAAGTGGACCTGGATTCCCTGCATATAATACTCCGGTTGAAATAACTGGTGTTCTCCAAGATACTAATACTAGAACATTAACTTACTCAGCATTTGGTGAGTTTTATTTTGAACTCGATGATGTGTCTAAGTTAACACTAGGTTTTAGATATGATGAGCAATCTATAGCAAATAGTGCTGTTGCAAGTTTAACAGATGCAAACTCTGGAAATCCTCCTACTTCATGGCTTACAGGTACAGGTCCATCAACAGGAATATATGATAGAGGCGACCCTGCTAATGTTGGTGCTAGATATGGGGTACAAGAAGATGAATTTTTAAATTATAAAGCTGCATATCAGCGTGATATATCGGAAGATATTATGATGTACGTGAGTTATGCTACATCTACAAAACCTGGTGGTTTTAACCCAGGTCTTGCAAGCACATCAGTACCTTTCCAATTTGATGAAGAGGAATCTGAGACTGTAGACATTGGTTTTAGATCTACTCTAGCAAATGGCGCTGTAAGACTAAATATGAACTATTACATAGATAATAGAACTGGTATGCAAGTTGGTGCGATTAAAGATACTTCAGCCATAAACTGGAATATTGATGCGGAAATTTCAGGTTTTGAAGGAAGCTTAGTAGCGTTTTTAAGTGAAACACTTAGATTAGATTTCAACTGGTTAATTTCAGATTCTGAGGTTGCTAGTGGTTCTGATAACATCATCGATCCCTTAAATCCGGCTGCTGCAAATGGAGTTCTTCAGTACATTGGTGCTATCGATGCGAATACTCGTAATGCTGGCCTTCTAACTACTGCTATTATGGATAATGGTGTACAAGTATTTAAATCAGCAGGTTTCATATGCTTAGCGCCAGCTGCACCTCTTCAAAATATACCTTGTACAAATGATGGTATTGCACAGGACATTTCTGGAAATAGAATTCCTGGTCAACAAAATGAGTCTTATAACATTGCCTTAACCAAAACATTTGAAACTGGTAATGGTGCCGTTGACATTAGGCTTTCACGAAAATACAGAGGTCAAATGTTTATGGATATTTGGAACAACGAAAGATCTGATTTACCTGAATCTTCTAATGGAGATTTATTAGTTAGTTTTAAACCAAATAATGGTGATTGGTACATTAATGGATTCATTAAAAATATTAATGATTCAAGAGATTTAATTTACTTACGAGCTGGAAGTAACTTCCAAGGTGGTAACGTTTACGGAAGTATTACTGAGCCAAGAACATTTGGACTTATGTTTGGTACTTCATTTTAATATACTTACGTTATAATAAAAGCCCAGTATTTATCTGGGCTTTTTTATATGCAAAAACTTCCATATCAACATAAAGTTATAAAGGTAACAGAAGAAATGTGTGACCTTAACGGACACATGAATGTTAATTATTACTACAAAATATTTGATAGCAGCTACACATCGTTTTATATAAATGAACTTGGTTTTGATAAAGCATATCTGGAGAGTGGTTTTTCAACTTTTACTCTTGAAGATAGCATCAGATATCTAAAAGAATTTAAATTAAATGAAGACATATATCCATCATTTTTACTATATAAATCAAACAAAAAGCTTTTACACTTCGTTGGAATTCTTCAAAATAGTGATAACGAGCTTGCCGCAATTTTTGAGACAGTGCTAGGACACATTAATTTAAAAGAGAGAAGAGTGGTAGACTTTTCTGAGGACAAAATTGTTTTTCTTAAAAAAGCTTATCTTGATCAAAGAAAAAATATAGAAATCCCATTTGAAATAAAGCTTCATATTAAAGATGTAAATGAACAGTAAAATTAAATCTTTATTTTTAATGACTTTACTTATTCCTAATCTTGTTTTTGGCATAGATTTTAGCGCAATGACATTAAATGTTGATAATTTATTTGATACTTATGATGACAAAAATAAAGACGATAAGGCATATCTACCAATTGAATTAAAACAGACTGAAACGCACATAAATTCATGTAAAAGAATACCAGTGCAATCATGGAAATATGAATGTCTATTTTTAGATTGGGATGAAGAGACTAAAAACAAAAAACTGAAAAATATAGTTACAGAAATTATTTCGTATGATAATTCTGGTCCAGACATTCTTGCTCTTCAAGAAATTGAAAATGAAGTTATTCTTGGAGAACTCTTTGAATTATTAGAACCCTATGGATATATAGATTCAATACTAATTGAAGGAAAAGACTACAGGGGTATTGATACTGCCCTGATATCAAAGTTTAAAATTAATAATTCTAGATTGCATTACATTAAATTTACTGGTGAGTTTGAGGGAAAGGATACCAGGCCAATATTAGAGGCAACTTTAGATATTAATGGAAAAACTTTAAAGGTTTATAATCTTCATTTTCCTTCAGGATTTCATGATGTTTCAATGAGAATAGATTCATTGAATACCTTAAGTCGACTGGTTGAAACTCATAATTATCCATCAATTGCTCTAGGTGATTTTAATGTCAACTCAAAAGAAGATAACCGCTTAAATATCTATCAATCTCAAAACAATTGGGATGTTGCTCATTTAGTTGGTTGCAATGAGTGTAAAGGATCTTACTATTATAGTTATGGAAAATCGTGGGATTTTTTAGACACAATTTTTCTGTCAAAAAGTAGAGGCATTTCTTTTATTCCTGAAAGCATAAATGTGCTAAGAACAGATAGTAATTCTTATAGCAATAATGGGAAACCAAAAAATTTTAATCCCAGCAAAGGCAACGGTGTGTCAGATCATTTACCTATGGTCGCTAAATTTAAACTAAATAATTAAGTTATTTTCTTTCGTGACAATCACATTGTAATTGCTTACAAGCTGAATAATTTTTGTAGTGAGCGTATGCAACAATCATAGACCCTATTAGTGTAAGAACTTGCTCTCCAATTTCTTCAATTAAGATATCTGAGAGCAGTACAGCTAAAAGCAGAACAGCTAAACCAAAAATACCCACACAAAGATGTGAGTAAATTTTGTGATTTTTGTAACCAGATATCAAAGCAAACATACTTACAGGAAAAGCTATTAATAATATTAGATAATGTATAAGCTCGCTATCAACAGAAAGAGATAAAAAACTATAAGATAAAATAATTAAAGAAGGAGCAAAGAAACAATGAATTACACAAGCAAGAGATATTCCCACTGCAATTTTGTCGCTATTCATTTGTGCTTAAATTAGACCCTCCAACCGCCTCTATCAAATATTCTTAAATATGTTAGCTGGTCATGTTCAGAATCATTCACTACCTTACAATAATCACCTGATTCTACGAGAATCACATCACCAGCAGATAATTCATATGAATCTTTGTGCTCTATGCCGTAGGATGGGTTAGAACCATGTCCTTCATCAGAATTCATGTATTCCACAACTTCCATAGTCCCTCTTCCATTAGTAATAACGTAAACAACATCTGAGTCTATTAACTTATGTCCAAGTGTAGATTTACCAGGCTGAATAACTGTTTTACTAGCAATTACCCGTTGAAGTAAATCATTTGTCCAGACAGTGTAGTCTTCTGTAACTTTTGATGGCGAGCCCCCGATTCTAAAATTTGTATATTTTTTTGCCATAATTCTAAAAATCCTTTCAACAATTATAGTTATTTGTATCCAATATACCAGTATTTAGTCTTCTCACAGGTTTTCATATAGAACATTAAGACATTATTTACTATACTTAATATAATAGTTTTAATTAGAGGAGCATAAAAATAATGAGTAAAACATATACAAACCCAGAAACAATCGGACTCCATGCAGGTTGGAGAAAAGATGACTCAACGAATTCCGTAGCTGTTCCAATTCATCAAACATCTAGTTTCCAATTTGATGATTGTGATCATGCTGCTAATTTATTCGCTTTATCAGAATTAGGGAATATTTACTCTAGAATAATGAATCCAACGTGTGCAGTTCTCGAAGATAGAATTGCCGCTCTTGAAGGAGGTGTTGGAGCTTTGGCCGTGGCATCTGGTCAAGCTGCTTCTGCTTATGCAATTCAGAATATTGCAAGAAAAGGCGACAATATTGTAGCTTCGTCTCATTTATATGGAGGTACATATAACCAGTTTAAAAATCCAATGTCTGATATGGGGATTGAAGTAAGGTTTGTAGATCCAGCTGATCCAAATAATTTTGCCGAAGCAACCGATGAAAATACAAGAGCTTATTATGGTGAAGTCTTACCAAATCCAAGCTTTGAAGTTTTTCCAATAAGTGAGGTTGCTGAAATAGGTCGACCTTTAGGAATCCCTTTAATTGTTGACAATACAGCTGCACCAGTTATTTGTAAGCCTTTTGAGCATGGAGCTGCTGTATTAATTCATTCAACAACAAAATTTATAGGTGGACATGGAACTTCAATTGGCGGAATCATTGTTGATAGTGGAAACTTTGACTGGGAAGCTTTTCCTCAAAGACAACCAGCACTTAACAATCCTGATCCTTCTTATGGGGGTGCAGTTTGGACAGAAGCAGTTAAGCCACTTGGTCCAATTGCATATATTTTAAAGGCAAGAACTACAGTTTTAAGAGATATGGGTGCGGCAATGAGTCCTTTTAATGCCTTTATGTTTATTCAAGGTCTCGAAACATTAGCACTTAGAATGAGAGAACATTCTTCAAACGCGGAAGTAATTGCAAAATATTTGTCCGAACATGATTCTGTTGAAAGAGTGATCTATCCTTCAGTCATGGATGGCTATGCAAAAGAGAGGGCTGAAAAATATCTTACGCGAGGTAATGGAGGTTTAATGGGATTTGAAGTAAAAGGCGGCAGGGAATCAGGAGAAAAGTTCATTAATTCACTTGAAATGGTATACCATGTTGCAAATATTGGAGATTCAAGAAGTTTAGCAATTCACCCAGGAAGCACTACACATAGTCAGCTTTCAGAAGAAGAATTATTATCAGCTGGTATCACTCCTGGTTTTGTAAGATTATCTATTGGTCTTGAACATACAGATGATATTATTGCTGATTTCGAGCAAGCTTTATCGAAGATTTAGTAAATCTTGAGTCGAGAATTAGTAACTTATATAGTTCTTGGCTCTGCCGAAAGGTTAAAGAAGCTCAAGTGCCCTAAATCAAATAATACTGAAGAGTTTATATTTGCAAATTTTCCAAATAATAAGGTATCAGAAAAGCAAATTGACGACTTAGTCACAAAATCAAATGGAAAATTGATAGTTTTTTTACCACCATCTACCTTTCCAAGCACCTTAGCAAAAAAATCTTTAAAAAAAATCTCTATGATAGATTTATCAACTTGGGGTTGGTTTAAATTTAACGACAATAAAGATATTATTAAAAATATAAAAAAAATATCAGCTTCTTTAAGAAATATCCCACAACTAGAGCAAGGTATTTTTTTTAGTAAAAGATTATATTTTTCTGTTGGAGGCATTGGAAAATTCCAATCTAATCCATTTAATGAACTATCTAAAAGATTTTATTCTCGAATTGATCCACAAAATCCTTTACCAGCACTTATAATAAAAACTAAAAATCTCAATATATTCTAATGACTGACAACTCTTTAATTATTGCTAACAACATTAGCTATAAAATCAATGAAAACAAACTTTTTCATAATTTATCTTTTGATATTAAAGGAGGCAGAGCTCTTCACATAAAAGGAAAAAATGGTTCAGGTAAATCTACTTTATTGAGAATAATTCTTGGAATTACTGACCCAACAAAAGGGAGTATCAATTCAGCTGCTTCTTTACAAATTTGTTATTTAGGCCATAAAAATGCATTAAAAAATTATCTTACAATGAGAGACAATATCCATTTATTGCAATTAAACAATCATATAAAATTAAATAAATATCTTGATTTAATTGGCTTAAAGAAACATCTTGATGTCACAGTTTCAAGCTTGTCTTTTGGACAACAAAAGAAACTTGCACTGCTTAGAGTTTTTTTAAATAGTTCGAACTTATTGATATTGGATGAGCCATTTGTTGGATTGGATGATGATACACACGAACAACTTACCCAATTTCTTAGCAATGAATTAATTGAAGGAAAAGGGTTAATTTTTACTTCTCATATCCCATGTCAGATAAAATCGGATTTACTAGAATTAAATAATTGATAAATATGGAAATATTAAAAATAGAATTTTTAAAACTGAGAAAAAAAACGAGAATTTGGTTAGGGCCAATTCTTGTTTTCTGGTTAATAATGATTGCCTATCCCTTAACTGTGGAGCTACTTCAAGATAGGTTACAAATTGGTTTTTTTTCTGTCCTTTGGATAGCAATATTGATCTCTATGATGCTTGCTACTGAAGATATTTTTACTGAAGACTATAATGATGGGTCATTAGAGCAAACAATAATACAAGAATCTTCATTTCAAGTCGGCATTGGCCTAAAAGTTTTTGTGTACTGGTTTTTAATAGGCATACCAGTGTCGCTGTTAAGCTTTATTTTTTCTTTTGGTACAACACAAAATTTTGAACTAAGTTTGCCTATTTTTCCTCTTTCATTAATTAGCTCATATATTTTTTTAAATATATTTGTATTAGGCAATTCACTCAGTTTAAATAAAGGATCTGTTTTAGGTGCACTTGTCACTATGCCAATAGCGCTTCCAGTATTAATAGTTTTAGGAAAAGGCATGACCGCACTTCAGTTTGATATTAATTTTGAAAGTTTTATTTTGTTATTATTAGGCAGCTTATCGATTATAATAGTCTTAATACCTATTGTTGTATCTTATATAATTAAAGCCCATTTAGAGTAGGGCAAATCAGTTCATAGTTAAAAGTGATAAAAAAATTTATACATCAGTTTGCATCTCCAAAAACATTTCTGCTCCAAGTAGAAAGATCTTATAGTTTTATTTTTTTTACTTCTCTTTGCATATATGTCTTTTCAATTGTTTGGGGATTGTTATTCACGCCTGAGGATTTTGTTCAAGGAAACTCTTATAGGATTATGTATTTACATGTACCTGCATCATTTTTATCTCAATCTTTATATATTGCAATGGCAGTCTCAAGTGTTACCTACTTAATTTGGAGGGTAAAACTTGCAGCATATCTTGTAATTGCAATTGCTCCAATTGGCGCAATGACAACTTTCATTGCCTTGATATCTGGATCAATTTGGGGAATCCCAACATGGGGTACTTGGTGGCAATGGGATGCAAGAATTACGTCAACTTTGATCTTATTTATTATGTATTTAGGATTAATTTCACTTCACAATTCTTTTAGTAACTATGAAAAAGCAGACAAATTACTTTCTTGGTTAGTTATTGTTGGAGCGGTAAATATACCTATTATAAAAAAATCAGTTGACTGGTGGAGCACACTTCATCAATCAGCCTCAATTACATTAACTGAAAAGCCTTCAATTGACCCTGTAATGCTTTATCCGCTTATAGGAGCTATTATTGGTTTTTTTGGATTAATAGTTTGCCTAATTTTAATGTCTTCAAAAAATCAAATATTTATTAGAGAAAAAAATAAATCTTGGGTAAAAGATTATGTTTAATTTTGCATTTAATTCTTTCTATGAGGCCATATATATGAATGGTCATGGTATTTATGTATGGAGCGTACTATTCATTGTATTTTTTAGTTTGCTTGTTTTTTTTACTGTGTACCGGTACAAAATAAAAAAAATTAAAGAAAAATTAGATGAACTCAACTAGAAAAAGAAGACTTTTTAATATTTGCATAGTTATTTTATTTTCTATGTCTGGAGCAGGACTAATACTGTATTCATTGAACTCAAACCTCGATTATTTTTTCACACCAACTGAATTAAAAAATAAAACTATTTCAGTTGATAAAAGAATTAAAGTTGGCGGTATGGTTCTAAAAGGTTCAGTAGAAAGAATCTCTTCAAAAGTTTCTTTTACCATCACTGATTATAAAAATTCTGTAAATGTTGAGTACGAAGGCATTGTTCCCGACTTATTTAAAGAGGAGAGTGGAGTCGTTGTTCTAGGTTATTTGAAAAATCAGATGGTATTTGCAGAAGAGGTTCTAGCAAAACATGACGAAAATTATATGCCACCAAGTTTAAAAATAGTAAATGATAATTGAAATTTCACATTTTCTATCGGTTTTAGCTGCCGGCTTGTTTTTCTTAGTCGGATATTTCGCTTTATTTACTTCTAGTTTAAATACTGCATATTTATCAAATTTAATATCTAGAACATATTCACATGGTTTCTTATTTTTAATTTGCTCTTTTATAATTTATGTTTGGTTGGCGATCACAGATAATTTTAGCGTTCAGTATATTGCAAATCATTCAAACACAGCTTTACCTACTTTTTACAAAATCTCTTCTATTTGGAGTGCTCACGAGGGTTCTATGTTCTTATGGATTGTATTTTTATCACTGTGGGGCTTTATCTTTAATGTAACAGTTAAAAATGAAGAAATCTTAAAAGCAAAAAGCATTGGTATCATTTCTTTTGTTATAGTAGGTTTTTTACTATTTTTACTTGCC
The DNA here is from genome assembly GCA_002690725.1 of Gammaproteobacteria bacterium. GTDB lineage: Bacteria > Pseudomonadota > Gammaproteobacteria > Magnimaribacterales > D2472 > SAR86A. The sequence goes on along the minus strand of NZFS01000013.1, from coordinate 50,228 downwards.
ACTTCTAATCCTTTTGCAACAATTCTTCCAATAGCTCCTCTGAATGGCGCCGATATTAATCCTGTTCTTCAAGATCCTGCGCTAGCAATACATCCACCAACACTATACTTAGGCTATGTAGGTTTTGTAATTCCATTTGCCTGTGCAATTTCATTTCTTTTGGAGGGTAAAACATCTATAAAATGGGAGGTATTAGCAAGAAAGTGGTCTATAGCTGCATGGGTTTTCCTTACTGTCGGAATCACTCTTGGGAGTTGGTGGGCGTACTATGAATTAGGTTGGGGCGGGTATTGGTTTTGGGATCCAGTAGAAAATGTTGCTTTGATGCCTTGGCTTGCAGCAACTGCATTCGTCCATTCTTTAAGCGTATCCATAAAATCATCACAATTGAGAGTTTGGACGATTTTGTTATCGATTTTAGTTTTTTCTTTAAGCTTATTTGGTGCATTTATTGTGAGATCTGGAATTATTGATAGTGTTCATTCCTTTGCAAATGATCCAGAGAGAGGACTCTATCTTTTAGCATTTATTGGAATAATAATTTTTATTTCTATATCTTTATTTGTGTTGAGAATATCAAGCATTCAATCTAAGTTAACAATAAAAAAATTTTCAAAACAATCATTTATCTCTTTAAATAACATCATTTTCGGTGCATTAATATTTTCAGTAATGTTAGGAGTAACATATCCATTAATATATGAATATTTGTTTGATCAAAAAATTAGTATTGGAGCACCTTTTTACAACGCAATATTTATACCAATAGTTATTCTTGCATCATTTTTTTTATTCTTTTCAGTTGATTCTAAATGGTCTAGAAATTCAAGCTTTAGCTTTTTAAAGAAACCGATATTTTTGTCATTAATACTATCTATAACGTCAACTCTATTTGTGATGATATTTTTTAGCACTAAAAATATTCCTATACTACTATCAGTTTTTGCAGGATTACTAATTATTTATAGATATATTTATGAAATCATAAATTATTTTTTGTATAAAAAATTTATTAATCCGTTCAGCGTTATTGCACACATGTCCTTAGGCTTGTTAATTGTGTCGATATCATTTAACAGTCTTTTAAGTTCAGAAAGAGCTATAAATATTTATATAAATGAATATGAAGAGTACAAAGATTTAAAGATTTTATTTCAAGATCTTGGCGTTGAAGAAAAATCTAATTATGATTCCATCAAAGCAAAATTCTTAGTAGAGGATATAAAAGGAAATAAATTTAATTTGAATCCTGAAAAAAGAAAATATTTTACAAGAGGACAAATCACTACCGAAACTGCAATTCATGTAACTCCTTTGAGAGATATTTATATGACAATAGGAGATCAGCTTGACGATGGAAGCTGGATTGTAAATATTCAAATAAATTACTTAATAAGATGGATATGGATTTCTGCCTTGTTAATGGGACTAGCAGGAATAATGTTAATTTTTTCTAAGAAGCTAAGAGCATGAAATTTTTGCTAAAAATATCAGTCTTTATAATCCCAATGAGTTTTATATTTCTTTTTTTTATTTTACTGACAAATGAGGATTCTTATCCAGGTGCAGATTACGATATATATGAGATTCCACAATTTGAACTCAAAGATTTAGATAACATTAAAACTATAAACACTGATCTCTTTAGTGGTGATTTTGTTTTAAATGTTTGGGCAAGTTGGTGCATAACTTGTGTTATTGAACATCCTTATTTAATGAGACTCAATTCAAAAGGTATCCCAGTTATTGGGCTTAATTATAAGGATGAGAGAGAGGATGCAGTTATTTGGTTGAATAAATATGGAAATCCATATAAAACAATAATCCATGATTTTAAAGGGACTCTTGCTCTAGACCTTGGCGTAACTGGCGCGCCTGAAACATTCTTAATTAGCAATGGTCAAATTGTTGCCCACTTTCAGGGCGAGGTTAATGACTTAATATGGAAAGATGTTTTTTTACCTATAATTGAAGAAAGGAAAATGTTTTAGCATGAGGCTCTTTATTTTATGCATAGTGACAATGAATGCTTTTACAGATAATTTATATTCCTTTGATAGTGAAATTGATGAAGCGAGATTCAATAATTTAATTAAGGACATAAGATGTCCGAAATGTACATCAGGTTCTTTGTCTAGCTCTAATGCTCCAGTATCTGAAGATTTAAAGTTAAAGATTGCGCAAATGATTTATGAGAATAAAACAGATCAAGAGATAAAAAAGTATGTTTCATCAAGATTTGGACCAGATTCGTTATACCAACCAGAATTTAACAACAAAACATATATTCTTTGGTTTTCACCCTTTATTTTTTTATTTTTAACATTGATATTTTTTCTTTTTAGAAAAAAAGCATGACAATTTTTTATCTATTAACAATATTGGCCTCATTACCAATAATTGCATATTTGTTTGCTCAAAAAACTTCTAACAAAGGTATTATTTTTGGGATTTCAGTTTTAGTTCTTAGCTTTTGTCTGACTATATTTGTAAGTAAATTTGCCCTTGTTGGCTCAGTTAAAAAACAAATATTAAATAATAAAATTTTTGATCAAATTTATGTTGATTCAAAAATATCAACTCAGTTTTTAAAAGAAATTGAAGATTCATTTAATGAAGTTGAAATTAAGAATTGGTTAGTTGGATTAATAACTAAGTCAATTGATTTAAAAAAACTTAACTCAGCTGAGAGTCTAATTGCTTTTTCTGAGAGATTTTTTATTTCAAGTGATGAGAAAATTATATTTTATCAATTGTATACTTTGCTTAGAGATGAAAAATTTCCAGTATATAAAAATGCCAGTTTTATAATAGACTTTAATGCAACGAAGCCATGCGAGATATCATCTGGAGAAATAAATTTATCGATAATGAATGGCCCAAAGATACCAATTGCAAAGAGAGAATTTATAAATATACAAAACTTAAAATTAACTAATCTAGACAGCGTTCTTCCAGGATTTGATCTTGCTTCAGCATATTTAAATGAAGAATCTATAGAATTAAATATTGATGTTATATGCGGTAGTAATAATGAAAAGTTATACCTCCAGAACATAATTGTCTTAGATAAAAATAGGATATTTAACACTTATAAAATTGATTCAAATGAATGGTTAAAAAAGTCTCAGGAGTTATAATAGGTTAGGTTAACTTAATCTTGAAATGCAGCTAAAACACATAAAACTATCAGGTTTTAAAAGCTTCGTAGATCCAACGAAGATCTCTTTTCCTACAAATATGGTAGGAGTTGTTGGCCCAAATGGATGTGGTAAATCTAATGTAATTGATGCAGTTAGATGGGTCCTTGGAGAGCTGTCTGCAAAGAATTTGAGAGGTGAGTCCATGGTTGATGTCATCTTTAATGGTTCTGAAAAAAGAAAAGCATCAGGTCAGTGTAGCATTGAACTTTTATTTGATAATTCACTTGGAAAGATTGGTGGTGAATACATCTCATTTAATGAAGTTTCAATCAAAAGAGTAATGACAAGAGACGCTCAATCGAATTACTTCATAAATAATATAAAGTGTCGAAGAAGAGATGTTCAAGATATATTTCTTGGAACAGGACTTGGCCCAAGTTCCTATGCAATTATTGAACAGGGCATGGTAAGTAATCTTGTAAGCGCAAAACCAGATGAACTCCGCACTCATATTGAAGAAGCAGCTGGTGTTTCTAAATATAGAGAGAGAAGAAGAGAAACAGAATCAAGAATTAAAAGAACAAAAGAAAATTTATCAAGAGTAAAAGATATTAAAGATGAAATTGGTAGAATGATAAAAAGATTAGAAAATCAAGCAAAAGCTGCTGAAAAATATAATTCACTTAAAGAAAAAAAAGCAGAGTTAGAACTTGATAAAGCGGTTTTATTTTCAATAGAAGCCAAAACAAGCAGAGACAGTCTTCAAAAAAAATTAGATTCGTTAAATAGAGATCTTAAAATTAAAAATGCAGAGTCTGATACAACGCAATCTCAAATAGATAAATTTAGAACAGAAAATGAATCCACTTTAAATGAATATGAAATTGCTCAAAAGAATTTTTACACAATTGGTGCTGAAATAGCAAAAAGAGAGGCAAATCTTCTCAATATCAATAAAAATGAACAAGATACAAAATCAGATCTTGAAAAAGTAAAGCAAAGTTATGAGAAAGCGAAGGAAACTGAAAAGAATTTTGATGAGTTAAGTCCAAGTGAGAAAGCAATGCATATCTTAGATGGCATTATTAGAACAATTGAGAAATATGCAATAAATAATGAAGATATTCTCCAAAAAGCAAAAAAGCTAAAAAATTTGCTTATAGACATATTAAATATTGCAACCAAGCAATCAAAAACATTAACAGAAGAATATTTTTCGCGACAAAGTGAACTTGAAAGGCAAATATTAAGCGATGAAAATCAAAAAAAATTAATTGAAAATGAGATGAAAGATTTAGCAGAAAAAAGTTCGAATGCTGAATCCATCCTGATATCTTTAAGACAAAAACAATCCAAATTTAATGAACAGCTTAGAGAATTTGAAAATAAAAAATCAATATCAGATTTAGATGCCAGATCGATCTCTGAAAAAATTACCAACATAAGAATAGAACAAAAAACATATGAAATTAATTTAGACAATTCAAATAAAAAACTTGAGCAAGCTGGTATTGATATTGAAACAATAGACTTTTCACATTATGAAAATAAAAATATTGAGGATCTTGAAAACAAATTAGCTGAACTTGAAACCAAGATTATTAAATTAGGCGCGATAAATCTAGCTGCTCCAGAGGAGATTCAAGAAGAGACCAAAAGAAAAGAAGAATTAGATAAACAATATGATGATTTAACTGAGGCTCTCGATAAATTAAGTGCAGCAATAAGAAAAATTGATCAAGAGACTAAGACAATTTTTAAAGAAAGTTTTGATTTAGTAAACTTAAAACTGAAAGAAATGTTTCCAAAATTATTTGGTGGTGGTGTGGCAGAACTTACCTTGACTGATGATGATGCTCTTAATGCTGGCGTAATTTTAATGGCGAGACCCCCAGGAAAGAAAAATTCTTCAATATCTCAGTTGTCTGGAGGTGAAAAGGCTCTTACAGCATTAGCTTTAGTTTTTGCATTTTTCGAATTAAATCCGGCACCTTTTTGTTTACTTGATGAAGTTGACGCTCCATTAGATGATTTAAATACATTAAGATTTATTGATATGGTTGAAGAAATGTCAAAGAATGTACAATTTATTTTTATCACACATAATAAAGTTTCTATGGAAAGAAGCGATCATCTTATGGGAGTTACAATGCAAGAAGCTGGTGTTTCAAGAATGGTATCAGTCGATGTAAATCAAGCTCTAGAATTAGCTGAATCATAGATGGCTATAAACTCACAAATATATTTAATTGGATTGGCAGTATTAATATTTTTAATAATTGTTTTTTTATATATTAGAAAGATATCTAACGATGGAAAATTAAAGATTAAAATCGAAAAAGTATCTGATACAAATACCTTGAATATTTCTCAAGAAATTCCAAAAAAACAAGAATCTTTTAACTTTTACAAAGAGGTTTCAAAAGAACAAGAATTAGTAATTTTAAACTTAATATCTATGGATAGATCCATGTTTGATATTAATCAAATAATTGGCTTTCTTTCAAATCTTGGCGCAGTTAACACTAATAACTATTATGTATTTTATGAAGATGGAGTCGAAAAATTTAGAGTAATTAATGCTTTAAAGCCCGGAACATTTGAGGAAATAACTCAAACATTTGCAGTAACAATTGTTGCCGATCTATATTCTACTTTAGATCCATATAATACTGTAAAACAAATGATTGAATTTGCTTTAGCGTTTTCGGATAAATTCGATGCAACATTATGTGATCAAGATCGAACACCAATTTCTAAACAAATGATATCTCACGTTGAATCGAAAGCACAAGACATCGCAAGATTAAAACAATTAAATAAAAATAAAACTGTAGGAGCTTAATCCTATGACAATAAAACCTTGGGAAATTATTCAAGAACTTGAAAGTAATAACAGTAGATTATTTAAAGAAAGCGTTATTGAAATGCACTTAGAGGATAAAATCTTTCAAGAAGGTTTATCTATGTGTCTCGATCCTCTTGTTACCTTTGGTGTCAAACAGGTTCCTGAATGTAAAAGTGACGGTCCTGGTCTTGATTGGGATGAATTTCAAAATGCTGCTAGTTTATTAATTAAAAGAGACAAAACTGGTCATGCAGCAAGAGATCTTATTATTAAATTAATTGAATCTTCTTCTATTATTCAATGGAATGACTGGTACAGAAGAATATTGATCAAAGACCTTAGATGTGGAGTCAGCGAGAAAACTGTAAACAATGTTGCAAAAAAGAACAGTTTAAAATTTAGGATACCAATTTTTTCATGCATGCTAGCTCATGATGGCGCAAAACATCCAAAAAAAATAAAAGGTGATTGCTTAGTTGAGTACAAGTATGACGGCGTAAGAGTAATAGGAATTGTAAAAAATGGACAGGCCATTTTATACAGTCGCAACGGCAAAATTTTTAGTAATTTTCCCCATATAGAAGAAGCTTTAAGTAAGCCTGAATACAATGGTTTAGTTTTTGATGGTGAAATTATGAGTGATGATTTTCAGGCATTGATGAAACAGGTGTATAGAAAGTCTGGAGCCAAAACTGATGATGCTTATCTTGCGCTGTTTGATATTTTACCATTTAAGGAATTTAATACAGGAAAAAGCAAACTAAATACTATTGAGAGAAAAGAGCAACTAAATAAACTTTCAAAAACATTTGATTCTTCTATAAAGCTAGTTGATTATGAAATCATTAATTTTGATCAAGAAATTGGTCAACAAAAGTTTTCTGATATGAATAAAGAGGCTCTTGATAAAGGATTTGAAGGCTTAATGATAAAACCTAATGACAACTTTTATGAATGCAAAAGAAGCCATGCTTGGTTAAAAATAAAACCATTCATTGAAGTAACACTTAAGATTATTGATATACAAGAGGGCTCTGGAAAACATGAAGGCAAGCTAGGTGCTTTTTTTGTTGAGGGTAAAGACGATGGAAAGTTTTTTTCTTTAAGTGTTGGTAGTGGCCTAACCGATAGTGAGCGTGAAAAATTTTGGACTGCCAAAGATAGATTAATTGGAAGAATGATTGAAATAAGAGCAGATGCAATTACGCAAAGCATAGAAAGCGAGAATTACAGCTTAAGGTTCCCTAGATTTAAAAATTTTAGAGGTTTTGATGAAGATGAAAAAATTTAGATTAAATCATCTTATTTTTTTGTTAATGATAACAGTGTTAAATTCCTGTGTAACCAAACCACCCGAAAATCCGGATAATATTTGCTTAATTTTTAAAGAAAAAAAAAGTTGGTACAAAGCAGTAATTAGGAGTGAAAAAAGATGGAAAATCCCTCCATATGTTTTGATGTCGTTTGTTTACCAAGAATCGAGCTTTCAGGCAGATGCAAGGCCTGATAGAGAAAAAATTCTTGGTTTTATTCCTTGGTTTAGACCATCATCAGCAGTTGGATACTCTCAAGCACTTACAAAAACTTGGGAGGATTATAAGGATGAAACTGGAAATACTCGAGCCAGTAGAAAAAACTTTCAAGATTCTGCAGATTTTATTGGTTGGTATGCTAGTAAAGGTTATTATCAGGGATTTGAAAAAACAGATGCAAGGTCACTGTATCTTGCTTATCACGAGGGTTACACCGGCTTCAAAAAGAAGACATATAGAAAGAAGCAGTGGTTAATAAAAGTTGCTGATAGGGTTCAAGGAAGATCTACAAAATATCAAAAGCAATACTGGGGTTGTGCAAAAGAACTCAAAAGAAAAAAGTTTTTCTTTTTTTGATTAAATATTTTTAATTTCTAAACCTAAACTTTCCATTTCTTCAATGTAATTTTCGCCTGCAATGACTGATTTTTTTGACTCATTGAACAAATATTTTCTTGAGACGTTAGTTAAATTATCCAAAGTGCATTCTTTAACTTTAGATCTGAAATATAGCCTTTTTTCTTTATCTTTTTTATCAAGATTATTTGAGAAATCACTCATTGCTTCACCAAAAGGTGATAATGGCTTATCAATACTTGAAATTATGCCTAAAACACCTTCATCGAGTTGATCTTGAGAAATATCTTTAAGAGACCACTCCCTAGATTTTTTAAAATCATCAAAAGTATTTGAACATCTTGGATCACGATAAGAGAAAAATTTAAATACTTTATTATTTGAATCTTGCATAGCACCAGAACCATATGCTCCACCTTTTTCTCGAATTGCGGAATGAAGATATCCATTTCTTAATACTGCTCCTAAAACACTTAATGCAGCAGCATCATCATGTAAATAATCAACTGTTGGGAAAACTTCTGCGCAATAACTTACTTGAGCACCTGTAATCCACCCTATAGATTTCTGTTGAATATCAAAATAATCTTGAGTATCGAAAACCTCTTTAGATTCATTAAATTCAAAATTAATATTTGATTTTTTTATGTCTAACGATGAAGCTGTAAAAGTATACATAGGATTAGAACTAATTTTATTTTTAATACTATTTAATAACTCAACATAATTATCAAATACTGATGTTTTGTTTATGCTTTTTGAAAGCTGCCCTGTATTTGAAATGTAATTAACTCCAGATGTAAAGTCATTTGTTGAGGATATGTTATTAATTTGAGCCGCCGCATTACTCATAGCCAGAACATGTCCATTTTGAATAAGTGATTTATCATTATCTGAAGATATAAAATTAAGCATATCCTTAATTCTATTTTTATCAGAGAAGTTTGCATCTTTGGCTGTCTCTACCATAAGTTCTTGCATATTTTTTTCATTTTTCTCAAGTGATTTTGAAGTAATCTTGAGTGCCAAAGTATGTGCAGAGAGGTCTTTATTTGGTATAAGTGTAAAACTTGATGAAATACCACCTGTGAACGCCGACTGAATTTTTTGTATTTCTTCATAACTTTTATTTCCAATTCCAACGTCAGTTAATGTATTTGTAAATAACGATGCAACTTTAAATTCATCCATAGACAGTTTCTTACATGGCAAAAGTATCGAATGATATGTAATTCCATTCGTCCCAACATTATAAAAATAATTTTTATTATCATTTTTATATGTTTTTGAATTTGGATAACTTCTTATTGTGGGAATATCATCTTTAGTAACTTTCGGTAATATCTCAGGATTGTCAATTTTTTCCTGTCTTTGTTCTAAATTTTTTGTCAGCTCTAGGATTCTATCTTTTTCTCCTTGAGATAATTCTTTTCATTTTTTCTCAATTTTATCTTTTATTTTATTTTCATTTATTTTATTAAAATTAACATCTGGCGCTAATGAATAATTAACTCTGTGTTGATTATCAATTATTTTTTTCTGAATGATATTCTCGATATATTTATCTTTTTTAAGATTTTTTTTAATTACGTTAAAAGAAGCATCTAAATCTAGTACTTTAAGAGGATCATCATTATGTAAACAAGCTGGAAGACATCCGAGCATGATCTGCAATCCATAAGGAAGTCCTGATCCAGAAATCTCCCTTTGTTTGATTTCTAACTGATGCAAGGAGGAATTAATAAGTCCCTCTGAAAGCCCACTTGAAACAACGTCTTTTAAACAATCCAATATTAATTGCTCAACTTCTAGTTGTTTATCAGAATCAACACCTTCAAGTCCTGCTGCAAAAACAAGTTCTTTATGATCAGCCTCTAAACCAGTCAACGGAGATAATGATTTTCCCAATTTAGTATTTTCTAACGCTTTTCTTAGGGGCGAGGCTGAATTATCCAGAAGTATATTAGACATTAGATATGATTCTAGAAGTTCAACAGGATTATGACTTTCTCCAAGAAGCCAGCTTAAGACAACATGATGATTATTTTCATCATTTGGCATTGGATTATAATATTCTGTAACTATTTTTGGCTGTGAAATTCTATTTTCATTTTTTACATTAATATTTTCTTTAGAGGGCTCAAAATTTACCAATACATTTTCTTGAATATAATTTTGAATATCTTCAGGATTTAATTTTCCAAATGTAAAAAATGTTGCATTTGAGGGGTGGTAATGTTTTTTATGGAAATTTACAAGATAGTCATGTGTTAAATCTAAAATATCTTCTGGATTTCCTCCACTGTTATGCTTATATGTTGACGAATCATAAAGATGTCTTGATAAACCATGCCACAACTGACTTGTAATGGAACTCATTGCGCCTTTCATTTCATTAAAAACAACACCTTTAATTTCTAAATCACTATTGGAGTTATCTTTCTCAACAAATTCTAATCTATGACCTTCTTGTAAAAAGTCTAATTCATCTAAATTAGGGAAAAATGATGAGTCCAAATATACGCTTAATAAATTCTTAAAATCTTTATCATTTTGGGTTGCAAAAGGGTATGCCGTCCAATCACTTGAAGTAAATGCATTCATGAAAGTATTCAAAGATCTTCTGATCATCATAAAAAAAGGATCTCTAACAGGATATTTTTTTGAGCCACATAGTGCAGTATGTTCAAGAATATGAGCTACGCCAGTCGAATCTTCAGGTATAGTTCTAAAGGCAACCATAAACACTTTTTCATCACTTTTAGAATCTAGATGAATATGCTTGCAATTGAATTTAGATTCGGTATATATTTGTGCATTAAGGTCTAATAATTCAATGTATTTTTGATCTTCTAAACTAAACATAACCTAATAATAAATAAAATATGAAAAAAATAATAACACTTTTAACCCTTGTAATTTTAGTTGGATGTTCCACTACTCAATCAAATCTTAAAATTGATTCAATTGATACTTTTAATTTGAGTAATTATAACGAATTTAATATAAAGATAAATAGTACAAATATGAGTGCTGAGGTAAATCCAATAGCTCTTGAGAAGTTTAAAGAAAACCTTAAATCTGCAATTGAGGATAGAGGCCTAAAATATAATAAGAATTCCAATATTATTTTTGATATAAACTTTACAACCAAGGAAACTGTTGAATCAGATAGACTCAATTATCACTATTCAAGATATTATTACGATTACTACCGTTTTAGAGATAATGTTTATAATGTGACTAAAAATATTCTTAGAGTGAATCTTAAGAATCTTGAGCAAGAAAAGACACTTTGGACTGTCGTGACAGTTTGGAGACAAGGTTCAAATAGATCCATATCTTACGATGACGCATCAAATATGTTAGTTGACGAAATTATGGTGAGCTTTTTATAGGCTAAGTTCTCTAATTTCCTGTTGGTATATCTTTAAATGCTATGCCCTTATCTGCTCTTGGATCTTGTGGGAGGCCTAAAACTCTCTCAGCAATAATATTTCTAAGAATTTCATCAGTACCGCCTGCAATTCTTAACCCTGGCGCACCCAACCATGCATTTTGGAAACCTTTAATGTCATGATTATCAGTTCTTAACATCCCAGCCATGTCTAATGAATCAATTCCAAAGTTACCAATATCTTGAAGCTTTCCAGCACTAACAATTTTGGTTATTGAAGCCTCTGGACCAGGAGTATCTCCTCTTGAAAGAGCAGACATGGTCCTTAATTTTGTATTTTTCAAACCACTTTTTTGACAGTACCAATCAGCTATTGATTCTCTAGCTGCTCCATTATTTAGAAGTGGTTCACCTTGGTTATCTTGAGTTTTAGCCCATCTAAATGCATCTTCTACATCAGCTCCATCTGCGTCACCAACAGCTAATCTTTCATTCATTAAAGTAGTAATGGCAACTTTCCAACCATCACCTATTTCTCCTAGACGTTGTGAATCTGGAATTTCAACATCTGTAAAGTAAACTTCATTGAAACTAGATCCTCCAGTAATTTGTTTAATTGGCTTAACTTCAATACCTGGTGATTTCATATCGACAAAAAAGAATGTCATACCCTTGTGTTTTGCTTCATTTGGATCATGTCTTACCACAAGTATTCCAAAGTCAGAAAAGTGAGCTCCAGATGTCCAAACTTTCTGGCCATTTATAATCCAATTATCACCATCTCGAACTGCTTTACTTCTCAAGCCAGCAACATCAGATCCTGCAGATGGTTCGGAAAAAAGTTGACACCAAATTTCTTTTCCCTCTGCCATTGGGGGTAAATATCTTTCTTTCTGCTCCTCTGTGGCATATTCCATCATTACTGGACCACACATACCAAGGCCAATTTCAAAAATACCTTTTGGTACATCAAATTTTGACTCTTCATTTGCCCAAATTATTCTTTCCATTGAGCTGGCTCCAATTCCACCATATTCTTCAGGCCAGTGAAGCATTGCCCATCCTGCATCATATTTCTTTTTTTGCCATGCTTTTGCAGCTACCATTTTGTCTTTGTTAGCAAAATCATCGTTCTGAGGAGTTGATTCATCCTTATATGAAGCATTTTTTTCAAGCCATTCCCTGCATTTACTTCTAAATTTAGCTTCTTCTTTAGTATCTTTAAAATCCATAATGTATCCTAATTAATATTTGATTGTTCTAAGCTTGTAACTAACTTTTCTTTCCAATTATTAAGTGAGCCTATATTTAACGATAGTAGTTTAGATCTTCTATAAAACATATGACAATCATACTCCCATGTAAAACCGTTCCCACCGTGTGTTTGTATATTTTCTTTGGAACATAATTGATATGCCTTTGTTGCGCTTACTCTCGCAGTTGCAGAGGCTGAAGGCAAATCTGATGAATCTGTAGACAACGCCCAAGCTGCATAATAACAATTGGATTTTGCCAAAGTAAGAGCAATATACATGTCTGCTAACTTATGTTTTATTGCTTGATAAGAACCTATGGGTCTTCCAAATGCATATCTTTCTTTTGCATAATTTACCGCCATATCAAGTGAAGCTTGAGAGCCACCTATTTGCTCATAGCTAAAAAGAACTGCAGCTTGATTAATTATTGATTCATATATTTCCCAACCAGATACGTCATCACCAATTAGCTGAGCTTCTGCATTGTTAAATGTTATTGAAAAGTGACCTCTACTTTCATCAATGGTCTCTTGATGTTCAATTAAAACTCCCTCAGAGGACAAGTCAACAATTTGAAGGCTAATACCATTAGTTGATTTTGCAACCACCAAAGCATGAGTTGTCACTTTTGCATCTGGCACTGCAATTTTTTTACCATTTAACTTTCCACTTTCATAAGTTACTTGAATATTTGACGCAGATGGTGCGTGCAATTCCTCTGTGACAGCAAGCGTACCTACAATATCTCCACTTACTAGTTTAGGTAAAAATTCTTTTTTAATTTGTTCACTGCCATAATTTATTATTGATTCAGTAAATAAATAGACAGAAGATGAATAGGGCACAGGTGCTAAAAATCTTCCCAACTCTTCAGCAATCACACATAACTCAAGATGACCCAACCCCAGGCCGTCATATTCTTCTGGGATTCTTATACCAGTCCAGCCAAGTTCAACAATTTTTTTCCATAATTCTGTATCAATATATGATTCATTCTCCAAAACATTTCTGTTTCTTATCAATGCGCCTTCTTTTTCAAGAAACTTTCTAGCCTCTTCTTGAAGAAACTTTTGATCATCTGAAAAATCTAAATTCATAAAAAAGTATTAGTTAAGGTAAAATAGACTTCCATTATATGCTAATTACTAATGAATTTTAATTACCTATGAGCTCTAAGATGAAAGTTGGAAAAAAGATACCAAATTATTTGAATAGAACTTCAAAAGGGGGGCTTTTTGTTGGTTTTATTTATGTAATTGCATTTATGAGCATACTATTTCTTGCAATATGGCAAACTTTTGAATCTGAAAATAACAATTCCTTTATGAATTCTATTGACGAGAGACTAACTTTAATCGAAGAACAAATAAATATTGCAGACGAAATAAATAGTGATTCCATGACAGATATTTCATCTTCAATACAATTTTTAGATAAGGAGATTAGAAAATTATGGGACCTCAGTAATAAACGAAATAAAGTAAATATTCAAAAACTTTCAAAGCAAACAGGCGAAATCGAAAGGCTTTTATCAGTGATAGAAAGTGACATAAATTCAAATCAAGATAAGCTGATTCTGTTGCAAAACAACATAAAATCAAATATATCTAAAATTGATGAATTAGGCTTATCTTCAAAGGACCTAGGCGATCTTAAATTAAGCTTAAGCAATATCAACACTCAGCAAATGTTACTAGACGACTCTGTACAAGCTTTAAATAGTTATAAAAATCAACTAAACCAAGCGATATTAGAAATTCAAACTGAGATATCAAATCTTCAAAATTCAATAAATGATAATATGATTGAAAATGAGTAATTTATTGAGTGTAAAAATATGAACAAATTTATTTTACAAGTCTTTTTATTTTTAGCATTTATTCCATTGGCAATTTTGATTGGCTATGGAATTCTAGTTATAGCTCCAATATTCTGTTGTTTTCTTGCAATAAATTCATATAAATTCAACAATAATAGGGAAATGTATATATGGATCGCACTTGGAGCATTTTCATTTCTGCTAGCCTTGTATATGTTGGGAATTTTATGATGAAAATATTAACAAAAGGCTACTTGATTTCTGTAGCTCTTCTTTCACTATTTTCTGGGCTTTATATGATGTTTTCTCCAGATGTAAATAATTATATGCTCACGTTTTATGTGGAAAGCGATCAGAAAAACTTAATGACATTTATTAGAACTATTGCTGGTTTATTTGCAGCAGGAGGCTATATTTTACTGAGATTTGTTTTTTCTTCTTCAAGAGTTCAACTCGGAACTGTTTTAATTTATTTAGTTGCTTTTATGCTAGTGGGGAAATTTTCTGGTTTTATATATGAGGGTATAAATCATCGATCTTTAATCATTTTCTGCATTGGTCTATTGACCTTTTTTATCCTATTGTTTGAGAGAAGAAAGAGAAGAAATCAAATATCTTACGATTTATAAATTATATTTTTTAACATATACATCAATATATCTATATAATTTCAATTTTTGGGGATGTGGTGGAACTGGTAGACACGCTTGGCTTAGAACCAAGTGCCGCAAGGCGTGGGGGTTCGACTCCCTCCATCCCTACCAAACCTTTAATAATTTAATTTTCTATTAATGGTTGTTATTTGGAGCTGTATAGATATACTTAAGAAGTGTTAATTTTTAACTTACATAAAATACGGGGAGAAGTTATATAATAGCTGGGTCTTTTTATTTTATTAACCCAGCATAGACTGGGTTTTTTTTGAGAGGAAAATATAAATGAAAAACATCATCACATATGCGCTTTTTCTACTGGCACCGATTTTTTTAATTGGACAAGAAGTTGAAGAAGTTATAGTTACTGCAAATAAAAAAGCTGAAACACTGCAGGAAATTCCAATGAATATTTCTGTAATTACTGAATCAGCTCTTGAAGAGCGAGGTATAACAAATCCTGAGGATTACTTAAGGTCTATTGCAGGTGTTTCAACACCTGGTGGTTCTAACTATTACACCTTTAGGGGTTTAAATACTTCAACTTCTCAACGATCATCTGGCACATCTTCTACTTATATTGATGAGGTAAGCGGAGCATTGATGGGTTTATTCGATGTTGAGCGTATTGAAGTATTGAGAGGGCCTCAAGGTACACTTTATGGTTCAAATGCAATTGGTGGAACTATCAGATATGTAACTAATAAGCCTGACTCAAGCGCATCTTATGGAAAAATAAGAGTTGGTTACGGTGATAAAGTTAAAGCTAGTGAACCTGAAACTAGTATTGAAATGATGTATAACCTATCTTTATCAGACAGTCTTGCATTAAGGGCGGTTTATTCACAATTAGTTTCTCCTGGTATCTATAAAAACATTCAAACAGGCAACACGGTAGGTGAAGAGGACGACTCTCAATTAATGATTACCTTAGGATTTAACAACGGTGGGAAACTAACAGGTAGTTTGCGATATATAAACTTCAATAATAAAGCATATGGTATTTTGGAACCTGGTCAAAGTAAGCCTGGTAGTGCAGACGTTTATGTTGAGGGCTGCCCTCAGGCAACCAGTTGGTTTTATAATTTTGATGGTGATCCAACCTGCGCTCGTTTAAGTGCAATATCAACATATGCAGTCAGCGAGGGTGTTGATGGAGTTCTCACAAATTATGATCCAAAATTTGCACACGCTTTAGCAGCGGATGAGTCAGAGGATATTACAAGAGAGACTTTAGTTGCGAACATTAAATACGACTTTGGTGCTTTTGATGCAAACTTAATCATTTCTGATGGAACAGTAACTGATGATTCAGTAACTGATTGGGCTAGAATTGATATGGATGATTATGTTCCGGCACCATTAATCGTTGACGGAGATGAATATTATGAGGAAACAATTGAGTTAAGATTAATCTCAAAACCCGGTAAATTTGAGTGGACAGTAGGTTATTACAATTATAAATTTAATGAGGAGCCTAATTCAGTATCACAAACTCAATATGCAATGGACCAAGACTGGTTAGAGTATGTGATGCTTTATGCAGCTGGTTTAAATCCTGGGGATTATGATGCAACAATATATTGTCCACCTTTCTGTGAAGGACATTTAGGTTATCCATACTTCTATTATGGTTCTTATACTGAGTACAATGAGCAGGAAGAGACATCTTTTTATGGTCAATTTGATTACAACGTAAATGATAAGTTAACACTGACATTTGGTATCAGAGATTATGAGATTGAAGATGCATCTAAATCTTATCAGTATGGTATTTTCTTCATGGATAGCAATGGATGTGATGGTAATGATCCTGCTGGAACTGATTGTGCTGAACTTTCAGGATCAGAGTCCGACACAAGGATGAAATATGCCGTTAGTTATATGGTTAATAAAGACTTAACCCTATATGCAACACAGGCAGCTGGGTATAGACCTGGAGGAAATCAGGCTCCACTTCCACCTTTTTGCAGTAGTGACGAAGCAGCACAAGCAAACTTTTCAAGAAGATTTAACTCAGATGAAGCTGAGACGACAGAATTTGGAGTTAAAGCAAGAGGCGAAAATTATAGTGCCAATGTTACATATTTTGATGTTGATTGGGACGGAATTATTATTCAAGTAACTCCAGGTTGCGGTTGGAGATACAATTTTAATGGTGGTAAAGCAGAGACTTCAGGCTGGGAGGTTGATTTCACTTATGCAATTAATGATGAGTTATCTGTTGATTTTGCAGGAAGCTCTATGACTGCTGAAACATCAATTGATATAACTTCATTAGGTGCATCAGCTGGAGATAGACTTCCTAATACAGTTGAAAGTCAGTGGAACTTAGGATTGGTTTATGACACAACAATTTTTTCATATCCATCTTATGCGAGGCTTGATGTAAATTATTACGGAGACAGCTTTAATACCTTCGCAGAAAATCCTGCCTCTAGCTCTCCAGATTATACTAAATTAAATTTCAATCTTGGAGTTGATCTTAATGACAACTCTAAGTTACAAATTTCAATAGATAATCTTACAGACGAGAGGACTGAGGCATATATTTATGCAGTAGATGATACGTCGTGGAGACCAAGAAATTGGATGCAATGGATTCCACCTAGAACTGTTAGTCTGAAATATACATTTGATTTTTAATCTTGTTTGTTGAGTGAAGGGATTTTATCCCTTCATTCTTTTTAAAAGAGTTATTAGAATTATTAAATGATATATCTTTTTATATTGTTAGTTTTTCCCTTAAATATTATTTCTGAAAATGATGATATTGTTCAGACCTCTTTAGTTAACTTAGAGTCTTATTCCAAAGATAAATTGTCATATTGCAAGGAAAGGGCAAAAAAAGAAGACTTAATATGGTCCGAAGAATTTAACGAAAATAGCCTCTCGTCAAACACTTGGCATTACTCTACAACAAATGGGTTTTATGATGGAAGAAAATATATTAGTGGATGGGGTAATGGAGAACTTCAGTACTACACTAAACCATCTCATGATAATAAAAATTTAAATATTTCAAAAAATCTTTTAATTGAAAACGGATTTCTAAAAATCCAACCCATATATAAAGATAAAAGGTCACGAATTAGCAAAAGTGAAAGCAGCTATAACTTTACTTCAGCAAGAATAAATACAAAGAATTTAAAAATTTTTTCCTTTCCTTCAAAAATATCAATTTGCTTTAAAGTTCCTAAAGGAACTGGTTTTTGGCCTGCTTTTTGGATGATGCCTGTAGATAATGTTAAATGGCCAAAAGGCGGTGAAATCGACATTCTTGAAAACAGGGGGCGAATATCAAATATTTCCAGCTCTGCTTTACATTTTGGTAAAAGATGGGATAAAAAGTCTACTCTTGTTGGTGAAGCCTTAATACCTCCTCACGTTAGATTTCAAGACAAATTTCACTCTATAACATTAATATGGAAAGAGAACTCAATATCTTTTTATCTTGATAATTCTGAGCAACCATATTTTATTGTCGATTCAAGTAATAAAGAATTCAATAAATATGAATATCCTTTTAATAGAGAATACTACATGATTTTAAATGTTGCTGTTGGAGGTAAATATGATGACTATTTAGTAAATAAAAATTCCTTCTGTAATGATGAGAAATGCTCTAACAAGTCAGACCCTGACAAACATAGATTCATTATTGATTGGATAGAATACGAAACTCTCTAAAACTCTTATTAAGCAAGCATTATATGTATCAACTATAATTACAAAAATGATCATTCCTTATAGATTCAAAGTTGTCTTCTTATCTTTTCTAGCAGTATTTATTTGTTATATAGATAGAGTAAATATTTCTGTAGCCATCATTCCAATGCAGGAGCAATTTGGATGGTCGGAGTCACAAGTTGGAATTATTTTAGGATCATTTTATTTTGGTTATATGATTACTATGACAGTTGGTGGATATCTTGCTGATAAGTATGGCGGGAAAAAAGTTCTTGGATATGCATTATTGATATGGTCATTATTTACAATAATTACACCATTGTTTGCATATCAAGGTCTGTGGTGGCTAATTCTAGTAAGAATTTTAATGGGACTAGGCGAAGGAGTTACGTTTCCATCATGGCACTCAATTTATGCTAGATGGATACCATTTAAAGAAAGAACAAGAGCAGTTGGATTTACAAACAGTGGCATTGCTGCTGGTACATTGTTTGGATTTGCAGTTGCCGCACTAATAATAGCCAACTATTCTTGGGAGTGGGTATTCTATTCATTTGGCTTAGTAGGAGTTTTTTGGTATTTCTTTTGGAATAAAATAGTGACTTCTTATCCAGAGGATAATAAGTATATTTCTAAAGACGAATTAATTATTATTAAATCTGAAGCTCCCTCCAAAGAAACAGCTCCTAAAATACCTTTATTGAGATTATTCAGAAATACTCCTTTTATGGCAATCGCAATTGCTACTTTTTGCAATAATTGGTCTTTATATACATTTCTTTCATACTTACCAAAATACATAAATGCTCCTGTGGCTCAGGGTGGGATGGGAATAGACCTCGGTTCAAATATTTTTATATACTCTATTTTAATTCCAAGTCTTGTTTCAATGATCTCATTAATTCTTGGAGGTTATTTAGCAGATAATTTGATCAAAAATGGCTATGGTATTTTAAAGGTTCGTAAAAGTGTCAATTCGATAGGTTTTTTTGGCTCTGCAATTTTTTTATATTTAATTTCTCTAGAGGACTCTCTCATAAATGTCATAATTTTGTTATGTCTTATAAATATCTGTTCCGGTATTTGTGCTGGTGGATTTGGAGTGAATCATGCTGATCTAGGCCCAAAATATACAGGATCTCTGGTAGGTATTTCAGGAAGTATAGGCATGGTTGCCGCAATTCTAAGTCCAATTGTTGCTGGATATGTTTTAGAGATTACAGATACTTGGAATTCTATTTTTTATATTTGTGTTGGAATTCTAACTTTTGGTGGAACCTTTTATTTAATATTTGCTAGTGCAAAAGAACAATTTGATTAATTAACTATCAGTTAATAGACATATCTTGAAAAAAATTAAATATCTCTTGAGAAGTCCTATCTCTGGCAGTCCTCCACTCAGTTGTATTTGAATTATTAATAACGTTTTTATCTTTATCAAATACAAGTACTCTTGGAATGCCTTCTTCTGACGGTATACCGTATTCTTCCATTAATTGCATATTAATCTCGTATCTTAAGACGTCTATATAAAGAATATTAAATTTTTTATCTATGAATTTGCTTATCTTAGGAATATCCATTGTTCCAGAGAATATTCTGCAGTCTGGGCACCAATTAGCTCCAAAAATAATTATTGGCTGCTTTCCTGAAGCTATCGATCCACTTACAAAATCATTAAGCTCACCTATGCTATAAATTTTTCCATCATACGGAAGAGGAAGAGGCGTTGCTAGTTTGTCATCATCATTGAGCATAATATCTCCTTGGATATTCATACAATATAAAAATAAGTATGAAATCTTTAAATATTTGGCTAAACTCATAATCATATTATTTTATTTCAAAAACACGGGGAATATAAGTTGATTTGGTTAATAAGACTATATTTATTTTTTATGGCCTTTGTCTATTTTCTTATAGGTGTATGGGCCATATTTGATCCATTAATTGGAGCTCTTGAACTTGGATATCCTAGTTTTTTAAATGCTGTTGGATTATCAGTTACATCCCCACTGGGATATTCAGAGATAGCTGGTATTTATGGAGGCTTGAACTTGTGTATTGGACTTATGTGTTTAGTAGGAATTTTTAAAAAAAATATTGGTATTTTTTCAATAAAATTTATTACTTTTCTTGTCGGTTCTATCGCATTCGGAAGAGTAATATTTTCGTTATTGCCTACAACACCAGGTTTTTACAATTCTTATTTTATATTTGAGATTTCAGCATTTATAATTGGCATAATTCTTTTGTACTTACCAAAAAAGCTAGGCCAGCCCACTTAGGCGTAGGATATATCCTATATATCCAAAAACTAATAAAAAACCTATTAAACGTATAAAATTAATTGATGCAGTATTCATAAAGCGAATTGCAAAAATAGTAAAAAGAATACTTAAAACAATCATTATTAAATAATCTCTTTCAAAGAGCATTTGATCGAGTTGAGCATTTGAAAATAATCCAATTATTGGAACTACTAAAGTAATATTTAAAACATTAGACCCAATTACATTTCCAACAACCATATCTGTTTTATTTTTTAAAACTGCACTTATTGTTGCAGCTAATTCAGGTAAACTGGTCCCTATAGCAATTATTGTCAAACCTATTATCACCTCAGGTATATTTAAAAGTATGGCAATCTTTTCAGCATATATGACTGCATAATTTGAGCCAACTATGAGTGCAATCAAACCAATAAATAACATAGCTGACAGATAAATCGAATTACCACCAGATGGCAAAATATTTGATGTCAACACTTCTGAAGATTTGTTTTTAAATATCACAAATAAAAAATAAATAAAAACTATTAGCATCAAAATGCTTTCTATAGAGCTTATTTTAAGATCATATAAAGCATAGCCAAGCAACAAGGCTGACAATAGGAAAGGAATGAATTGAATAAATTTTGTCTTATGTGGCTTTAAAGTTATACCAATACAAGAGACACCAAAGATAAGAGCAATATTTGAAATATTTGATCCGACTACAGCTCCCATAGCTAATACTTCAGTGCTATTAATAATTGATGAAATTCCTACAAATATTTTTGGAGCAGAAGTGCCCAGAGCAACAACCGTAAGACCAATTGTAAGCTCATTAATGCCAAGTTTTTTTGCAATAATTGAGGAATTATCAATAAATTTATCTGCTCCCCAAATCAAGATAGAAAGAGACAAGCCTAATAAAAGGAAATTTACTAGAAAATCCATGCTTTATTTTACCTTAGTTATCAATTAAATAGATTATGTTTGTTTATTCACAATACAATATAATTAACATTTGTACTGAGGTTAGAAATTATGAAAATCAATGATTTATTTAACGTTGAAAATAAAGTCGCAGTCGTTACCGGAGGGTCAAGAGGAATTGGAGAGATGATCACTGCTGGCTTTCTTGCTAATGGAGTAAAAGTCTATATTTCTGCAAGGAAAGCACCAGCATTAATTGAAAAAGCAAATGAGTTATCAGAAAAATATGAAGCAGAGTGTATTGCAATTCCATGTGATCTTAGCACGAGCGAAGGAATTGATGAATTTTATAATTCTGTAGAAAAAAATGAATCAGGCATTGATTTTTTAATAAATAATGCAGGGGCTGCATGGGGAGAACCACTTGAAAGCTTCTCAGAGAAAGGTTGGGACAAAGTAATGGACCTCAACGTAAAGTCAATATTTTTTTTAACTCAAAAATTTAAAAACTTACTTTCACAAAAAGCTACTGAATCAGATCCATCTAGGATAATTAATATAGGTTCAATTGATGGATTAAATGTTCCATCGATGGAAACTTATTCATATGGCGCATCAAAAGCAGCTGTTCATCATTTAACTAGAGTTTTAGCGGCTAAATTGGTCAATGAAAATATTTTAGTAAATGCTATTGCCCCAGGGCCTTATCCTAGCAATATGCTTGGATCTGCTGTAAACCATGACTATACAGAGATCGCAAAGAGAAATCCAAGAAAAAGAGTAGGTACTCCAGAAGATATGGCGGGATTAGCAATTTTCTTATGCTCCAGAGCAGGCGCGTACACAGTCGGTGAGACTATAACATCAGATGGAGGAATCGTAAAAACGGCAAACCACAATCTAAGTTGATTTATCTTTGTGCGTCTTTAAAAGCTCTAATAATAAGATCTTTCATCCAATTATGGCCGCCATCACCTTCATCGCTTTTATGCCATATTAAGAAGTACTCCATTGATGGAATCTCAATTGGTATTTCAACATAGGGAAGACTATTTCTGTTTGCAAAACTTCTTGTTCCCATTAACACAAGATCTGTTGATTGGATGATTGTTGGAGCAATTAAAAAGTGCTGACACCTCAAAGCAACCTTTCTTCTATAGCCAATCTTGTCTAATTCAACATCTATCAGATGGAGTCCTCTTTTTCTTCCTGAAACATGTAAATGTTTTTGTTCAAGAATATCGTCAACTGTTGGATTATTATTTGATGCTAAATCATGGCCATCTCTATGCATTACAACAAAGTCATCTTCAAATACCTTCAATGAATTTATTTCATCAGATCTAGGTATGATTGGGTCTACAACAAAATCAAGATTATTTGTAGATAGGGCATGTACCTGATCATTTCTTAAATAAGCATAGCTACCAATTGAAATATTTGGAGACTCTTCGTATATTTCTTTCATAATGAAAGGCAAAACACGTCCTTCAGAAACATCTCCTAATGAGAGTTTAAAATTTCTTTTTGTAGAAGAGTGATCAAATGTATCTGGTTCATTCACACTTTGCTGGATTAATGTAAGTGCATTTTGAACGTCCTGAATCATGTTCTCAGTTTTTTGAGTTGGGACCATGCCTGAACCAGTTCTAACAAAAAGTTCATCATTAAACTTCTCTCTTAATCTCGATAAAGCATTACTAACTGCGGGCTGAGTAATACCAACTACTTCAGCAGCCTTTGTAAGGCTTCCTTCGGTATATATAGCATTTAATATTACGAAAAGGTTTAGATCAAAAGAACTTATTTTCATTTATATAACCTCGATAATCACTTTAATATGTTTTATTTATCAATAAATGTTTATGGATTTGTACAAAACATAAAGCTATTATAGTTAATTGTAGTAAATATACTATTCATAGTATTTATAATAGTAACAAAATTTTTGATATAACGGGGGATTAAGCCAATGATGCCTGAACTAAAACCTGAAGCAATTTCATTATTAGAAAGGGTAAAGTCTTTCGTGTCTGAAGAAGTTTTACCAAAAGAGCATCTTTTTCATGAACAGATTAAAGTCGGTTCAGAGAGATGGAATCATTATCCAGAAATTATTGATGAACTAAAAACGAAAGCAAAAGCTGAAGGACTGTGGAACTTATTTCTACCTGAAAGTGAATTTGGTGCTGGTCTCTCTAATTACGAATATGCTCATCTTGCAGAAGAAATGGGTAAATCTCATATTGCTTCTGAGGCAATGAATTGTAGTGCGCCAGATACGGGAAATATGGAAGTTATAGCTAGATATGGTAATGAAAGTCACCAAGAGGAATGGCTTAAACCATTGCTAAACGGTGATATTAGATCTGCCTTTAGTATGACAGAACCTGGAACAGCCTCGTCAGACGCAACGAATATGCAAGCTACCGCTGTATTAGATGGTGACGAGTATGTCATTAATGGTGAAAAATGGTGGACCTCAGGTGCAGGTGATCCAAGATGTAAAATTTTAATTTTCATGTGTGTAACTAATCCAGATAACCCTAAACATCAGAGACATTCAATGATACTAGTTCCCATGGAAACCGAGGGTGTTTAAATTAAACAAATGATGCATGTTTTTGGATATGATGACGCACCTCATGGACACGCGCATATGAAATTTACTAATGTAAGAGTACCAAAAGAAAATCTTCTTTTAGGAGAGGGAAGAGGATTTGAGATCGCGCAAGGACGTTTGGGGCCTGGACGTATTCACCACTGCATGAGAGCAATAGGTGCTGGAGAAGTTGCTTTAGAGCTAATGTGTAAAAGAGGAATAGATCCAAATAAGGTGGCTTTTGGGAAAAATTTAGCTCAACTTGGAGCAAATTTTGACTATATTGCTGAATCTAGAATTGAACTTAATGCTGCTAGATTTTTAACATTAGACGCTGCTGCAAAAATGGATACTGTTGGAAATAAAGTTGCTGCTAGCGAGATAGCACAGATTAAAGTTTTTGCCCCTAATGTTGCTTTAAAAATAATTGATAGAGCAATTCAAATCCATGGAGGGGAAGGTGTTTCACAGTTAACACCTCTTGCTTCCATGTATGCTCATATGAGAACACTGAGACTTGCTGATGGTCCAGATGAAGTCCACAGAAGGGCTGTAGCAAGATATGAGCTCGGTAAATATATGAGCTAAAGAATTTGTCTAATAATCTAATATTTTACGATACAGAAACAACAGGCATCCATAAGGATTTTAGTCAAATTATTCAATGTGGATCAATTTTTACAGACAGTTTATTAAATACTATTGACGAGCAAAATATAGGCTGCAAGCCATTACCATGGGTGATACCACAACCTAAAGCAATGCTAACAAATAAAAAAATCAATTCCTTTAAATCAAATGTCTCACATTATGAAATGATGAAAGATATTCAATCTCAATGGAAGGAATGGTGTGTTGAATCACCTTCAATATTTATTACTTACAATGGACATGCTTTTGATGAAGAACTAATAAGAAGACAATTTTGGTGTAACCTCTTAGAACCTTACATAACAAATACAAATCAAAATGGAAGACTTGATTTGATGTTGATGATTCATAACATTGGTTGTTTTTTTTCTGATCAGATATCAATTCCGTTATTTGAAGATGGACCTGCTGTGAGTATCAAGTTAGAACATCTAGCAGATGAACATGGTATAGATGTTAGTGATGCCCATGATGCTATTTCTGATTGTAAATTCATGATAGGTTTATGCAAGGTCATAAATGAAAAAATTCCAGACGTGTTTGAGTCTTTTATTAATATATCCACAAAAGAGGGCGTTAAAAATCTTTTATATTCAAATGAATTTCTCGCTTTAGGAGAAATTTACCGAAGACATCCTTTTAAATATCCTGTTGTTATTTGTGGGGCTGATAAATCTAGACCAAATGATATATGTTTTTTTGATCTTAGCTTTGATCCTGAAGAAATTATTGATTTAGATTTTTCTGAGATCAATAAAATAATTCAGTCTGGAGGAAGAGACTTACCTTTGAAGAAATATAAGATAAATAAAACGATACCTATATGCTCAAGCAAACTTCTGACAAAAAACAACCATTTCGACATTAGTCACGACGAATTGCAGAGAAGAGCAAATATTGTTAATGGAAATAAAGATTTTTTTACAAAAGTATCTCAAGCCATGGAGGACAGAATAATGAATTTCCCTGAACCGGCATATGTTGAGGGAACAATATATTCTGGAGGGTTCCCTTCCTATAGAGATCAGGATTTAATGAAAGAATTTCACCTTTCAGATAATCTAGAACAATTAATTAAAATTTCAAGAAATTTTGAAGATGAAAGATTTCGTTTTTTAGCAGAACGAATAATTTGTAGCAAATATCAGGCTGAAATTCCTGATGATATTAAAACCAGATTCGATGATCTTATTCATGAAAGAATTGAAACAGAGGGTAAGTGGGGTTCTTTAGAAAAATCCCTTCAAGAGATTGAAAAGCTTATGGATGAAACATCAGAAAAAGAAGATCTTAATATTCTTAAGGCTACAAAAGATAAACTTTTATCAATGAAAAATCAATAATGAAAAAATTCAATTTTAAGTTTTATTTTATTTTGAGTATTTTTATAAATTCTTCAATTATCAAATCAGATATATCAATTAATGACTTTGATCTAAACGATGTTTTAAACAGTGGAAGAAACTTAATGTCGATTGACAATGATTTGCATTATCTTGAAGCTAAATCAGAATCTCAAAATACACTTTTCATTGCAGTTCATGGAAGCGATAGTCAGGGATATGAATGGATATATCCATTAATTGTATTGGACTCATCTGAAAATTTAGTATCATTTTTTCGTTATAACGATAATTTATGTCCAGAAAATATTTATTTAAAACTTCTTAAAGAAATCAGCTCAGCTATAGAAACCAATAACAATATTAAAAAAGTTATCTTAATGGGGCATAGCTATGGAGCAATGATAGTCGCAATGTTTCCTGAGAGATGGATAAATGATGTGGAATTAATTGTCCATTCAGTTGCAGGACCTCTTACAGGACCTATTTCTTCATCTTTAAAGTCAAGCCTTTTTAGTAAAATATGCGACTATTCACCTCCAAAAAGTATTAGAGACAACGTAGATTTCTTTCAATGGAGAACAATTAAAGAATTAGATGGAGCATTCAACGAACTAAAATATGACCCCCAAATAATTGATCTTGAAGGAAGTACTGTAGTTAGACTACCTGATACATACAACGGGAGAAGGCTTGGACATAATTGGTCATTAAGTTGGGTTTCAGAGCAATTAGTTAATTAATTAAATGGTGGGCGAGGAGAGATTCGAACTCCCGACTTCCTGCGTGTCGAGCAGACACTCTAACCAACTGAGTTACTCGCCCAAATTGAGGAGTAATTTAACATAAAAAAAGGTATGAATTATATTTTTGATAAATAATCATCTAATCTTGACTGATTCATCACAAATGTAGATTTATATAGTTTTGCTGCAGCTTGAACACTATCTTTGTTAGAAGAGTCACCACCAACCTTGATAACGCCAACCATAGCCATCATTGCATGGGGCGTACATTGATATCCATAAATGCCAGGTATGTCAAAGGTAACTATAGTATCTCTACTTAACTGGCCATTCCATGCAGAAGCTCCATCTGGAATCATGCCAGGAATAGAAGCTGAATTGTGAGCAGCATCAGTAGATTGAAAAGTTACTGTATCACCAACCTCAATCTCCAAAACAGCAGGCTCAAAAACCATAACACCTGTTGAGCTTTGGTTTAACATTTTTACTACAAAATCAGCAGAAGAAAGATTAATTTGGGTAAAAACAACAAGAGATATTAATAATAATTTAATCATAACACTATTATAATTATTTATAATCATATATCAATATAATTTATATAAGCAATTAGTTGCTTATATATTTAAAATGGTTATATTAATCATATATTTTAAAACCTAACATACACCTTGAGATAAATATGAACACGAAGATCTATTTTTTATTATTTTTTTCATTATTTTCGTTGGCTGAATATTATCCTGAATCAGACAGTTGGAATATATCAAATCCGGAAATAGAGGGTATTAATCAAGATAAAGTTGATAAATTAATGGATTTATCATTTTCAGATGATGCTACGCAAGCTGTTGTTATTGTAAAAAATGGAAAAATTATTTCTGAAAGATACTCAGAAGGTTATGATAAAAATTCACATGGAACGTCTTGGTCTATGGCAAAAAGCTATTATGCTGCTTTAATAGGAATTTCTATTGATCTTGGAGAAATTGAAAGCCTAGATGAAAATGTTTCAAATTATCTCGAATACTATAATGATAAAAGATCAGAAATAACTATTAGAGATTTATTAAATATGTCTAGTGGTCTAGATTTTCCAAGCCATGAACACGAAAAAATGTTCTTTCAGGTAGATCATCTTAAATATGCAAAAAAAGTTAATTTAGAAAAAAATCCAGGTGAAAAGTTCGAATATAACAATGTTAATTCAATGATTTTAGGGGAAATTTTACTTCAGGCAACAGGTAAAAAAGCAGATGTTCTTTTTGAAGAGAGAATTCTAGAGCCACTTGGCATAAATGACTATAAGTTATGGAAAGATGAGAAAGGCAATGTAATGACTTACTGTTGTGTTGACATGTCTGCAAGGGATTATTCTAAAATAGGATTATTATTCTCAAGAAATGGATTATGGAAAGAAAAACAAATTATCCCCAAAGAATTCATTGATGAAACATTTAAAATTGTTTGGGAAACTCCAAGTAGATTTACTGATTATAAAAGATATTATTCACTTCATTGGTGGATATCAAAATATGATGACGAATCAAAAATTTTTAATACAAGTGGAAGATTTGGACAATACACATTTGTAGATAGAGAAAATGATGTAGTGGTTACTAGAATATCTAAATACTCACAACAAGATTCTGGCTCTACTCAAAAATGGGGAGTGATGAGATATTTAAAATGGGCTGGAATAGAAAATGCTATTAATATGGGAAGAAAATTGATAGAAAATGGTTCTATTAGTGCTGGAACTGATGTAATAACTCCTTACACAAATGAGGATGGAGAATCTTATGAGTTCTATATTAAATATCCCGAAGTTATTGAATCTATTGTTGATTTAAGTCGAAATTAATATTTAGTTCTTTTGCTTTTATCATAAAGCTCTCAAGATCTTTTTTCCATTCTTCTAATAGGTAACCATCATTACCATGTTTGCTAAGGTATCTTAAAAAGAATCTTCCATTTTCATCCTCAAAACCAGGCTCAAATGGCTTTCCGGTTTCTGTATTTATTCTTTTATAACTATTGTTCATTAAGTCCAAACAAAGAGTATCATCGGAATAGAGGCAATAATAATTAAGATATCCATTGGTAATCCCATCCTCCAATAATCTGTAAATTTATAGTTACCAGGTCCCATTACAACTGTATTACACTGATGTCCAATTGGGGTTAAGAAGGCACAACTTGCTCCAACAGCAACAACCATCAAAAAGGGTTCAACTGCATAACCAAGTTCAAATGCAATTTCTACTGAAATTGGCGCCATAATAACTGCTGTAGCAGCATTATTTATTATGTCAGTGGTAATCATAGTAATCATTAAAATAATTAATAATATCCAAAACAAACTTAAGCTAGATGCATATTCAGAGATTGAGATTGCTATTAAGCTACTAAGACCAGTTGTTTGAATTGCAGTTCCTATTGGAATCATGGCAGCCAACATAACTATGATTGGCCAATCAATCTTCCTATAAAAATCATTATCAATTATTTTAATTCTTGCAAAAGCAAGAACACATAGCAGAAATGCTACTGCTGCGCTTAAATAATTAAATGAAACTAAAAAAATTGATAATCCAAAAAATATCAATCCTTTAATAAGCCTACTTCTACTTGGTATTGTTTGAAGTTCCCTTTGTCTTATTGGCATTAAGCCTAAGTGTTTAATTTTGTTAGATACATCTTCTTCAGCAAGATCTCTCACACCTAAAAGCAAAACATCACCAGCTCTAAACTTTTCCCTAGTAAGTCTTGTTCTATATTTAGAGCCTTTTCTCCATAAACCTAATAGATTTAATTCTTCAAATGCTAGTTTTAAAAAGAAATCATATTTTCTACCAATTAATCTTGAACCAGGAGTAATCATAACTTCGATTTCTTCAAGGTCATCTTCGTTAAATGAATGAAGTTCTTCAGGAATTGAGAAGTCAAAAATACTTAAAATGTTTCCTAAATCATCGGGTGGAGTTTTTATTACAAGAATTTGCCCAGCCCTAATCCTCATATTATTTTGTACCTTTTTTATAGAACCACTTTCAGAGACAATTCCAAGTATTTCTGTATCTTCACCAGCTCTCTGCTTAAATGCATACAAGGTCATGCCAATTGATGAGCTATTATTATTTACCTGGACTTCAAATAGGTATCCCTTAAGATCAATAAGATGTTCATTTGAAGGGATCTCTTTCCTTAAAAAAATTAACTTATTACCTACGAAAGCAATAAATAATATACAGACAACTGTAATTACAAGTCCAACATAAGAAAAATCAAAAAAACTAAATCCTGAATCTGAAATAGTTGCTTTATATTCAGAAATTATAATATTTGGCGGTGTACCTATTGCAGTATTCATTCCACCCAAAATACATGCAAAAGCTAAGGGCATTAAAAACTTAGACGGATGCCATTCCATTTTCTGACATATGTTAAGCGTTATTGGCAAAAGAATAGCTAATGCACCAATGTTATTTATAAACGAGGACAGAACAGCCGCAATAAATAACAAGAAAACCATAAATTGAACTTCTGAGAATTCTTTTCCACCTATTATCTTACCCACTAGGCCAGCGATACCAGAATTACTTAGACCCTGACTTATGACCAAAACAAGTGCTACAGTAATTACTGCTGGATGAGCAAAACCTGAAAATGCTTGATTTGCAGGAATTATTTCTAGAACAACTAAAACAAATAGAGCACCAATTGAAAGTGCGTCGTATCTAACTTTACCAGATATGAAAAGACAAAGGAGGGCAACTATTGTTATTGAAAGAACTATTTGATCGTTCATAATACATCTATACTATTTTGGCATTGATTCAACATACAAAGAAGTTGACGGGTATGCAAATTCAGATTTATTACTCTTAACAATTTTCATAATATTAAAAATTAAATTTTCTTTTACCTTATTAAATGCAGCAAATCCCATAGGATCTGCATAGGCAACTACTAATAGATCAATTGAACTTCCACCAAGTTCAACGACTCTTACAACTGGATCAAGATCACCTTCAGTTGAAAAGTCCTTACTAGATATTATGTACTCTTTTACTTCATTTCTAATTGCTTCAAGTTGTTCAACACTAGTCGAATAGATTAAATTAATTTTCCAATTAATTCTTCTATTAATCATTTCGCCATGGTTGATAACTTTCACATCGGATAAGTCTTTATTCGGTATAACCATCGGAGCAGTGTCAAAAGATCTTATTACTGTAGATCTAAATCCAATACTTTCGACTATCCCATGCAATTGTCCACTTACTTCAATTCTATCCCCTGGCTGAAACCTATGCTCACCAATTATTAATATTCCTGATATTAAGTTCTTAAAGAAATCTTGAGCTCCAAGTGCAACTGCTACTGAAAATAATCCTAACCCTGCTACCAACGGACCAATCTGAATTCCAAAAATATCTAAGATAATAGCAACTCCTATTACCCAAACGATAAATTTAGACGCTCTTTCAAGCCACATCTGCATTGAAGCTGTAAGCCACGAACTTGTTGATAAAGCTTCAAATATTGGCTTTACACTATTTGCAAGAGCACTAAAAATCGTAAATATCACAAATGCCTTTACAATATTTGTTGCAATATCTCCTATCAAACCGGAAAGGGGAAGAATCAATGTGCAGATATATAAAGCAATTGTAATTGGAATTAAACCAATAGGCCTTCTTAAAGCATTTAAAATTTCATCATCAATTTTCGATTTTGTGCTTTCAGCCAATCTGCCAAGCGCATTTAAAATTATTGAGATAATAAAACCTCTAAATAGAAATGCCATCAATATAACTATTAACGATGAAATTATTGAGCCAAGATCAATGCCTAAGAACCCACTGTTCCAGACTTCAGAAACTAATTTAATAAAGTTATCCATAATTCTTATCTTATTTTATGTCTATTTTAATTATTATTGTAAATATTTGACTATCTTATTGCTCTATCTTTAATAAAATAAGGTATATATATTAGGTAAAAAACAGCAATTGCAATTGGAGTTGTTACTAGTAAGTGCATAGGTGGTTCGGGGAAAACGTCCATCAAAGAAGCACCATCAGGTTTTGCCATTAAATACCAAAAGTTAGCTGGTTCTCCAAGAAGCATATTAATTACATATACAATAGGTAATAAAATAAATGCTGTTATTGCAGAAACTTTGATTATATCTTTTGCATAAGGACGATTACCTAGACTGACTGTTGCATACATTATTCCAACTATTATCATTCCGTGGCCAATCATGAAAAATATGTAATCAAGATCATGATGACTAACATCTGGAGTTAAAATCGCCATTGTTGCACCACCTAGTCCCCAGAAAAAAGCACATAGATAGAGAATTTTTGGTCCGCCTAGTAAAAACCATATTAAAAAGATTTCTGAAAGATCACACATATGCAAAGGTATTGTTTCTCGCCAATCATATGGATTAGCTAGCAAATATAGATCTTTATATGGAGATATGATTACGTGAGCAGCTATTATACCTGCAATAATTTTACTCATTATTGACTTTTGACTTTCAGTCTTATCTTTATAAAACTTTGGTAGAAAAACTGAAACAATAATTATTACTAACATCGTTATCAGATGAATGACACCAAATAATTCAAACTGACTCCCAAACATAATATATTTCCCTATTCAATTATATTATATTACCTAAGTATGGCAGTTTAGAAACTATCTAGCAAAATTTGTTCGGTTAATATCGAAGGCAAAATGGCTGGCTCTTTCATTCCTGGCTTCCAATATATGTACAGAGGCACTCCACTCCTATTATATGATTCAAGTGTTTGAAGAATTTCATCATCTTTGTTCGTCCAGTCAGCAACAATATACTCCACGTTATTATTATTTAAATATTCTTTCACCTTTGGTCTTGAGAGGGCTATTTTGTCATTAGCTTGACAGGTAATACACCATGCTGCAGTAAAGTTAACAAGATATGGTTGACCTTTTTCCCTATAATTCCTTTCAATTTCATTATCCCATTTGACACTGTCTGAGTATAAATTTGAAACATTACCTTCTTCAGATAAGTCATTTTCAAAAGATAATATTTTTTGCATTACAAAAACAATTACGCATATCAGCAAAAATAATATTATTGTTTTATAAATTCTTTTATTAACTCTATTTAGTATCCAAAAAAGCATTGAAATAAATAAAATTGATATCAATAGACCTATAAGCAGATCAATATTTGTTTGTAAGCTGAATACCCAAAGCAGCCATAATGCAGTTGCAAACATCGGAAAAGCAAAAAATTCTTTTAATGTAACCATCCACTGTCCAGGTTTTGGTAATTTATTTACTAAACCTGGTGACAACGACAATGCAAAGTAAGGAGCGGCAAAGCCCATTCCAAGCGATATAAAAATAGGCAATGTTACGCTTGATGGCTGTATTAGTGCATATCCGAGTGCAGCACCCATGAAAGGGGCTGTGCAAGGCGATGCAACAACAACAGCAAGAACTCCTGTTAAAAATGAACCTGAGATACTGTTAGATCCATATTGTCCTAGCCTTGAAAAAGAACTTCCAATATCAATATCTGTTAGCAAAATAACTCCAATGATAAATATCAGAATACATAAAAATCCAACAATAACTGGAGACTGAAGCTGAAAGCCCCATCCTAAATAGTTTCCTGTCTGCTTTAAGGCTATCAATAGAACACCTATCAAAATAAAAGATAATAGAACTCCCAAACAAAACGTAAGTGCATGCATTCTAATTTTTTGTGTGGACTCATTTCCTAGTGAAACAAAACTTAAAATTTTCAAAGAAATAATAGGAAATACACAAGGCATTAAATTAAGAATAAGGCCTCCAATAAAAGCAAATAGAATAGCTTGAATAAGTGAAATCGAATTACTTGTAGACTTTTCTATTTCAACATCAACAAGATAGACATCAGAATTATTTACAGATAACACTCCTTTTATTTTTTTTATTTCTGCATAACTATCATTTAAAGGAACTTTTAAAAGCCAATTATTTTCTTCTTTAATTAAAATTTGTTCTTGAGAATGATTAACAGTATTTGTATTTTCTATAAAAAAATTTATATCATTTATGACGTTATTATTTGAAAATCTGATTTCAATAAATTCGTTATTTAATTTAGCTAAAACATGTAATACAACGTTTGGAACATACTTATCCCATTCAATTAATAATGAATCTTCTTTAATTTGATCAAGAGTTGTTTTTATATATGCCTTTTCTGGAACACATATGTCATCACAAATTAAAAAATCAACATTTACTTCGATCGATGAGTCATTTTCATCAATTTTTTTGTAATCAAATGGAAAAATAACAAAATCTGTATAACCATAAGTCATCAGTGGCTCATATGGAATTAGCTCAGGTGAAGGCCATTTAATATTGCCAATTTCAATGTTATCTGAGGTTTTCCATTGAACTTTGATTGGCCCACCAGAATCTCCAGGATTTTTCCAATAGGTATGCCAATTTTTCTGCATATCCATCTTGATGCCAATAAGATTATTTTGAGAAATTGATTCATCGTTAATTTTAACTAGAGAAACATTAGCATGGCCTGTGTTTATAGTCTCTGACTCTAGATGGATAAAAAGCGTCAGTAAAAAAAATAACTTAAAAAACTTCATTTGTTAAAATCAATATATTTAGGGGTGCATTATGCACCCCCATTTAGTTTTTGTAGAGTATTATTTGCTTGAGATTCTTTTTGGTGATTTAATCTCAATCATTCTAGGTTTCTTTTCATCAGGAATGATTTTCTCAAGGCTTATGGTTAACAAACCATTTACCAGCTCTGCACCTTGGACAACAACATCTTCTGAAAGGGTAAATTGTTGTTTGAATGCTCGCTGAGCTATACCCTGATAAACAACCTGATTATCACCATTCACAACTTCTGTTTTTGGTCCATCATAACTAACAGAAAGGACGCCTTCTGCAAGTTCAATTTGAATATCATCTTTGGATAAACCAGCAACAGCAATTTCGATGGCAAATAAATTACCATCTTTACTTATGTTGTATGGTGGATAGCTTGATGATCGATCATTAGACTCAGAAAGTCTTTGCAATCTATCAAACAAAGGTTCGAACCCTAATACACGTGTTGTGAAAAACGGGTCTGTAAAATTAAGTATCATAATAGTCCTCCTTAAAAGCGACTTATGTTTTGTGTATCTAAACTAGAGTACACATATTAATGCGAAGATTCGTTATGACATCTTCATCTACTTATATTTAGGTGTTTTTTTATTATTTTCAAGCTTTATTTTTTATCAAATTTAAAATATGCTTGTAATAGAACTTACTGTTTCTTTATTTGTCTTAATATTATGATTATTAGAAAACTAGCAATATATTTCTTACTATTTTTTATTACTCCATTTTTTTATGGAGATGAAAATATGTCGGTTGTGGAGCCTGGCCAAACTTGGTATCTTGACGCAAGGAGCAATAAAAGCTCATTTTCAAATAGTAAGGTTTTATATTTTTTTTCAGCTGATGCTTATAAAACATATCGTGCAAGAATGTTTTCAGATTGGGATACTTTCTCAATTATAGATTCTAGAAATTTAGTAAGACTTAACAAAGGAGATAGGGTAAAAGTTATTAAGTCAAAACATTTTGAGAAAATATATGAGGTAGAGCTTTTAGATGGATTTGAAAAAAATAGAAACTTCTTTGTAATTAAAAAAGACCTTATAAATGACTTCAAGCTTATGGAGAAAGATAATGCATAAAAATTTTTTAATTATTATTACTAGTATTATCTTTGTATCTGCATGCGTAAATACATCTTTACAACCTGATGTTGTCTCTAGATCTGATGCTCAAAAGCAACAATATGTTGTTTTTGGTGTCATTAGTGATGTTACAAAAGTTACTATTGAAGGTGACAGAGAGATTGGTGCTGCTACTGGGGCTGCCATTGGAGGTGCTATTGGAAAAAATTCAACTGATTCTGATCTCGAATCTGATATAGCAACTGTTGTTGGAGGATTAATTGGCTCAGCCGTCGGATCTGAAATTGGATCATCTATAACCAAGAAAGAAGGCATTGAGCTACTAATAAAAACTGATTCAAACAACTACATATCTATTATCCAAGAAGTAAGTGATTTTTCTTATAAAATTGGACAGAAAGTTAGAATTATTAAGAGAAATGGTAAATCTAGGGTAATACCATTTGAATAATGTCAGATGATTTATTTAATTCGATATATAATAAATCTTTAGATCTATTATCAAGAAGAGAACATTCAAAAAAAGAGATTAAAGAAAAACTCAACCTTCGATTTGAAAATAAAGAATTAATAGACTCAGTTCTTGTTAAACTTTTGGAAAACAACTTAGTCAACGATTCACGCTTTACAGAAAGCTATGTTTCATCTAGAAAAAGAAAAGGCTTTGGACCAAAAAAAATTATTTATGAACTTCTCTCAAAAGGTGTCAATGAGTCAATATCGCAGGCAATAATTGCTGAGAGCGATGATTGGGAGCAGGTTGCAAAATCTACTTTTGCTAAAAAATACAAAGACGGAATTTGTAGTGAAACTAAAGATCAGTTAAAACAAAAAAACTTTTTGCAAAATAGAGGATTCAGATTTAAAGAAATTGAATCAGTTTTTAATGAGGACATGTTATGATTCAAAAAGTATGTCGTATGAGGTTTTAGCAAGAAAATATAGACCAACAAACTTTGAAGAAGTGATTGGTCAAGATCATATTGTAAAAGCATTAGTGAACGGAATTAATGCTGAAAAAATGCATCAGGCATATATATTTGCGGGCACAAGAGGTATTGGTAAAACAACATTAGCTAGGATTTTAGCAAAATGTATGAATTGTGAGAGTGATACAAACCCAACGTCAAGACCGTGCAACAAATGCTCAAATACAATTGAGATTAGCTCTGGAAGAAGTGTTGATTTTCTTGAAATTGATGCAGCCTCTAATACACAAGTTGATAAAATTCGTGATCTTATTGAAACAGTAGACTATAAACCTGCAAAAGGGAGATTTAAGATATATCTAATTGATGAAGTCCATATGTTATCTACTGCGAGTTTTAATGCTCTGCTAAAGACACTAGAAGAACCTCCAGCTCATGTAATTTTTATTTTTGCTACTACCAATCCTGAAAAAATTCCAAAAACTGTCCAATCAAGGTGCTTGCAGTTAAATCTTAAAACAGTTAACGATGAAGAACTTTTTGATCATTTTAAAAAAATTTTAAAAAAAGAAGAAATTAAATTTGATGATGAAAGTGTGAGATTAATTGTTAATTTTTCAAATGGTTCTGTAAGAGATGGACTTACTCTATTGGATCAAGCAATTGCATATGGAAATGGCGAACTTTTGGAAAATGAAATTAAGTCACTTCTTGGAACAATCGACGATACTTTATTAATAGAATTAATAGAGTACATAACTAGTGGAGATGGAAAAAAGGTTTTTGATGTGTTGTCAAAAATTGAGGAATTGACTCCAGAATATGATGTAATTTTAAAAGATTTAATCTCTATTCTTCACAAAATATCACTTGAACAGGTGCTCTCAAATTCAGAGAACAAAAATATTAAGTCATTAGCAAATAAGATCGATAAAGAATTTTGTCAATTACTCTATGAAATCTCAATGAATGCCTATGGTAAATTTTCTGTGCATCCAAATCCAAAAGAATCATTAGAAATATGTCTTTTGAGAATGTTGGCATTTAACCCACTTCTAAAACTTTCAGATTCTAGTAAACCTATCAAAGAGAAAAACATTGTTGAAAAAAAACTCCTAAAAAAGAAATAAATTCAAATCAAAGTAACGATATCCCAAAAAAAAATTTTTTAATCAATGAAAATAATGACTGGATAAAGTTATTTAATTCTCTAGATCTAAGTCCTTTTGCTAGGAGCTATTTTGGAAGCATGTCTTTTGATTCGCAAGTTAATTCAACTTTAGTTTTTATTGCTGATGAAAATATAGGTCAAATCCCTGAAAATATTTTTACTGAATTCAAGAGTGCAATTGAGAGTAAATTTTCAAAAGTCGTTGATATAGAAATTAGAATAGGCAAAGCTATGAATTGTCCAATTGATTTTGAAGAAAAAAAGAAAAAGCTTGATCAGGATAATGCAACTAAAGACATTAACAAAAATAAAGATATTCAAAGCTTTATAAAAAAGTTTAAAGGCAAAATTAAAGAAGATAGCGTAAAACCAATAAAATAAAAATGAATCAAGATTTATTATCAGAGCTAATAAGTGCTTTAACAATTCTTCCAGGTGTTGGTAAAAAATCTGCTCAAAGGATGGCTTTATATTTACTTGATAGAAATAAAGATGGAGCAAGTATATTAGCTAGTATTCTTGATCAAGCGGTTAAGGACATACAGAGATGTTTATCATGCAGAATGCTAACTTCAAATGAAATTTGTGGAGTTTGCTCTGATACATCTAGAGATAAAAGTAGTATTTGTGTAGTGGAGAGTCCCTCTGACGTTCTAGCAATTGAATCAACTGGAGGTTTTAGGGGTAATTACTTTGTTTTATTGGGAAGACTTTCACCGATTGATGGAATCGGTCCAGAGGATCTTGGAATAGATGTCTTACTAAAAAATATCGAAAGTAATGATGTACAGGAGGTTATCCTTGCAACAAGCAGCACTGTTGAGGGAGATGCAACAGCAATTTTTATAAAAGACCATGTTAAAAATGCAAAAGTTTCAAGAATTTCATATGGAATTCCTATTGGTGGAGAGTTAGAGTATGTTGATGGAACAACAATTGCACGAGCAATAGAGGGCAGGGTGGAAATTAATGTCGATTAAGTCCGATAAGTGGATTCAAGATATGTCAAAGAATCATAATATGATAGAACCTTTTTCAAAGAACCAGGTTAGGCTTGATGATCAGGGCAATAAATTAATTTCATATGGTGTTTCAAGTTATGGTTACGATGTGCGTTGTTCAAATGAATTTAAAGTATTTACAAATATTCATTCTGCAATTGTTGATCCAAAATCATTTGATGATAAAAGCTTTGTTGATATAAATTCAGATGTTTGTATCATTCCTCCAAATTCTTTTGCACTTGCCAGAACTATCGAGTATTTTAAAATTCCTAGAAATATACTCACTATATGTCTTGGAAAATCTACATATGCAAGATGTGGAATTATTGTAAATGTCACTCCACTTGAACCAGAATGGGAAGGACATGTAACTCTAGAATTTTCAAATACAACAAATTTACCTGCAAAAATATATGCTGGAGAGGGAGTTGCTCAAATGCTTTTCTTTGAATCTGATGAGGAATGTGAAATTAGTTATAAAGATCGTAAAGGTAAATATCAAGGACAAACCGGGGTTACCTTACCCAAAACTTAATAACTCATCAATCTCTAGCTTATTTGTTTTATCCTGATTAACATCAATAATCTTAATAAACATAAAATCTAATTCTTTTGCTAGATAATAGGTCACTTTTCTTAGGTTGTTATCTTGTGTCCTTTCAAGAATTAAACAATTATATGTTTCCGAATTTAAAAAACACTCACTGGTACCAACTACATTATAGTTGTATGTTCGCGACCCACCATTTTCCATATCAACAATTTTTAGATCAAATTTTTGCATACCACTTTTAATTTGTTTTCTTATCATTATTTGTACATTAAGAGGATCAAGCATTAACTTTTTACCTATTGGAGATATCCACTCATTCGAACCAATTGAAGTTATTTCTTTAGTTAAGTAATTAAATTTCAAAGATTGGTCTCTATCTAGAAATTTTGGTCTTATTTTTACGTCATAAGTTTCTGGAATCACCGAATTTTTAGATATTTTAAATTTAGAGGAAAAATATAAACTAGCAATTAAATTTGATGCACTAAATTTTAATTCATAAATGTCTCCCTCTTTGACTAGCTCTCTTATGCCAGTAATAGAAATTTCATCTGATTCGAAGTTATATTTTGCAGAATAAAGAGGTAGATCTGAAAACACAGAATATGAAAAGACTGCAAGAATAATTAGACTTATTTTCTTAAAGTTCATATTTTATTTTTAAAATTTTTTGGTTTTTTAAATTAATATTTAAATAATTAATCTCGTTTGATTGATTTAAATATATGTTTCCTTTACATATTTCACTGATAATTTTAGGTAAAAGCTGATGTTCAATTGTATGGATACGATTTATAACTTCATCTAATTTATCATTTTTTTTTAAATCAATGATACCTTGAGCAATTAGAGGCCCAGCATCTAATTCAGAAGATACAAAATGAATAGAAATTCCATGGATTTTATCACTATTTGATAATGCTTTCTCATGAGTGTTTAACCCAGGATACTTTGGCAGTAACGAAGGATGAAGATTGATCATTTTTTTTAGGTATTTATTTGTAATTTTAGAGCCTAGTATTCTCATAAATCCTGCAAGAACTATCAGGTCTGGATTCAATTGATCAAGATATTTTTCTAACGAATTTTCAAAATCATCCCGATTATTATATTTTTTATGATCTATTATTTTTGATGGTATTCCAAGATCACTTGCTCTTTTAAGTCCATATGCAGAAGGATCGTTTGATATTACTTTTATAACTTCGCCATTAATATTGTTAGAATTACAATTATTAACAATTGCCTCCAAATTAGAACCACTTCCTGAAATCAAAACAACAATTTTTTTCATTTATATGTCTATATAAATGTAACTGATTCTTTTGAAGTCATTTCATCAACCGATCCAGTTATAAAATTTTTATATCCAAGTTTTGTAATTTCACTTGAAATTGTTTCAGAATCCTCTGCATCAACAATTATAATCATGCCAATACCACAATTAAAAATTCTATACATATCAGAATTAGTAATTTTTCCATTCTCCTGAAGCCATTTAAAAATATAAGGCATTTCCCAAGAGTTTGTATCTATTTTTACTCCAAGATCTTTTGGTATTGAACGAGGAAGATTTTCTGTAAGGCCTCCACCAGTTATATGAGATATAGCATTTATTTTAAAATTATCTATCAAATTCATTATCAATTTTGGATATAAAGAGGTTGGAGCTAGTGCCATACTTACAATTTTATTTTTTTCTTCATTAGAAATATTAGATTCGTCAATAATTTTTCTAATCAATGAGAAGCCATTTGAATGTGGACCACTGGATTCAATACCGATAAGAACATTTCCATTAATAACATTCTCTTTTTTAAGAATTTTATCTTTACTAACACAACCAACTGAAAATCCAGCCAAATCAAAATTATTATCAATATAGTGACCTGGCATTTCAGCAGTTTCACCTCCCAAAAGGGCACAATCTGAATCAATACACGCACTAGCAATGCTCTTTATAACAGTTGATGTTTCTTCAATATTGAGTTTTGATGTTGCAAAATAATCTAGAAAAAAAAGCGGCTTAGCTCCACAAACGATCAAATCATTAACACACATTGCAACCAGATCTTGTCCAATCCCATCTAAATTATTGTATTGCTGTGCAAGAGATACTTTTGTACCGACTCCATCAGTACAAGCTACAAGAATAGGATTTTTTATATTTTTATCAAGACTATACATTCCCGCAAAGCCGCCAATGTTCTCTAAAACATTTTCATTATGTGTTGAAGCAACATCTTTTTTAATTATATTAACCAATTCATTTCCTGCACTTATGTCAACACCAGCAGATTTGTATGGATCATTTTCTATAATTTCTTTTGTCATTTAGAATACCTTGTTAGACACTTTAAATATGAGATTAATTAAACAGTTTATATTTTGCCTTATTATCTTTTCTAATACATGCTTTGGAAAGGAGTTTGATAAACTTTTTGTAGTTTTTGAACCAATTATAAATTCGTCGCAAATAGAGAAATCAATAAATAATTCATTTAATACAATGATTTATAGATTAAGTGGCAGTAACACACCATCAAATATTTGGAAAATAATCAACGAAGGAAATTCTAGAAAAGATTACATAAAAAGTTATTCAATAAAAAATTTTGATGAAAAAAGTTTCTTAGAAGTAAGCTTTAATAAAGATAAACTAATCAAAACATTTAACAAACTATCAATACCAGTAATTGGCAACTCAAGACCAGTTATATTATTTCTTATAAAAATTGATACCGGGATTAATGAACCATATTATTTAACAGATTCAACAGTTCAATCTAGCCTGGACTTTTCAATTAAGAACGTATTAAAAAATATATCTTCATCAAGGGGCATATTTCTTGAACTTCCTGAATTAGATCTAGTTGATGTTACAAATTTGAGTAATTATAAGAAAGTAATAGGATTAAAGGACCTAGTTGACGAAAATTATTCTTATAATGATTTTATTGAATTGAATATTGTTAAAACAGGTAT
Source organism: Gammaproteobacteria bacterium (assembly GCA_002690725.1). Classification (GTDB taxonomy): domain Bacteria; phylum Pseudomonadota; class Gammaproteobacteria; order Magnimaribacterales; family D2472; genus SAR86A. The sequence goes on along the minus strand of NZFS01000013.1, from coordinate 7,560 downwards.
AAATTCATGGCAAATAACTGGAGAAATCAATATAACAATTAGCAATGAAAATTTTCCAGATCTGTTTATTGATGAATTTGTAAAATATGTAAATCAATCGATAAATAATTTCTTAAACACTTTTATGATTGATACCTCTAAAACAGAACTATTAAATATTTCTATCAATAACATTTCTTCATTTGAAGACTACAAATATTCTAAGAAAATTTTAGAGGATTTAATCGTTTTTAAAGATATAGATGTGAATAAGTTTGATAATGATAAAGTTTTTTATCAATTGAATGTTTATGGAGAATTTCAATCATTTCTAAAAGAGATATCTGAAAACAATTTTTTTAAAATTGAAAGCTTTAACAAAGAAACTTCAGACATAAATATAATATATTTAAAATGACTAAATTTTTTATTTTTATTCCTAACTTATTAACATTAATAAGAATAGCTTTGGTATATCCTATTCTCAAAAATATATATGAAGGAAATTTTGAATTGAGTATATTATTTTTTGCCATTGCATCAATAACTGATGGGCTTGATGGTTTTATTGCAAGACAAATGAATTGGCAAACTAAATTAGGTACCTTATTAGATCCTGTTGCAGATAAAATTTTATTATCAGGATCGATTTTTATATTCTGGGTAAATCAATTAATTCCTTTCTACATTTTTATTGTATTTTTTTCCAGAGATGTACTAATTTTAATAGGAGCTTCAATTAAAATGACTATCATAGAATCTGAGACACCAAAACCAAATTTGCTTGGTAAATTAACTACCACAGCTCAGATAATCTATATCATAGTGGTTTTCTTAAAAGTAATTTTTGAGTTAGATTTTTATATGATATTTTTTGATGTTTTTGTTTTATTAATCACAATAATAAGTTTAATTGTTTATGCTAATGAGTGGATCAGAGACCTAATCATATATAATAATGAATAATCCCGAACAGTTAATATTACCCTGGAGCAAAGTAAGTAAATTTACTTTTAGTGATTTTTACTTCGAAACAAAAAACTCTGAGATTAAAAATGCTCTCAAAAGTAATCATGACATTTTCTTGTATGGCATTGAAGAAGTCGGCAAATCTTTCTTACTTCAAGCTGTTTGCAATTTTTATGGGAGCGAAAAAAAATCTTCCTTATATGTTCCTATAAAAGAGGCTATCAAATTCAATACAGATTTCTTAGATTCATTAGATAACCTAGATGTAGTTTGTATAGATGATATAGAGCTAATCAAAAATAACAAAGATTGGGAAATCGCTATCTTTAATCTTATTAATAATTCTCTGCTTTCTAAATGTAGATTAATTTTTTCTTCTTCTCTTAATCCATCAACTATATGTTTTAAACTCGAAGACCTTTCATCAAGAATAAAAAAAATTGAAAGTATTGAGTTACAGCCAATTAGTAAAAATAAGTTACACGAAGCTTTAAAATTTATTATAGATTTGCGGTCTATAAATGTTGGTGAAAAAGAAATAAATTATTTAATTACATATTCAAAAAGAAATATCTCTGATTTACTTAAGACAATTGAAAAACTGGACAAACTATCAGTTCAGTTAAAAAGAAAAATAACTATTCCAATGATTAAGGAAGTTATTTAGTAGAAAAATACTCACATTCAAAACAGTATGAAATTATATTTATATCTTTGTCGCTATCAATAAAATTGTATTGATCACTAAAAAAATTAATTACACTCTTTGTTTTTTGATTTAAGTTTATTTTTACATCTAAATTATCCAATAACTCAGATATAAAAACTTCAAATGGTTCTAATTCTTTCACATAAGTTATTACTTTGTAATCTTTTAGATTTGCAAGACTTGACGCTGAGCTTATTGCATCATCTAAGTCACCAATATTGTCAACAAGTCCCAACTGTGATGCCTTTTCGCCAGACCAAATTCTTCCTTTTGCAACAGCATGAACTTCTTCGTATCTCATATCTCTATTTTCAGATACCTTGGTGACAAATTTTTCATAGGTATNATCAATACTTGCTTGTATTGCTTTAGTAACATTTTCAGGCATATTTGATCTATTATCCCATTGAGCTGCTTCAGTAGAACTAACACCATCAACTTGGACGCCNGCCCAATCATATAATCCTTCAATTGTTGTAAGTAATCCATAAACACCAATTGATCCAGTAAGAGTTTCTTTCTTTGCCCAAATTTCGTCAGAAAGAGTTGTTACCCAAACACCTCCTGAAGCTGCTACATCTCCCATAGAGCTAACTATTGGCCGACCAGTTTCTTTAAATTCTTTCAGTGAGTTTGTTATCAGTTCACTGGCATAAACACCGCCTCCAGGACTATTAACTCTTATTACCAAAGCCTTTACTGAATTATCCTTAATAGCTTTTCTAACATTTTTTACAATTGTTTCTGAACCAGCAATTCCATATGAAGATTCACCAGTCGTAATGGATCCTTCAATATTAACTACTGCAATTTTGTTTTTAGAATCATTTTGTTCGGATTCAATTGTTGATAAATAATCATATATTGATATGGAATCAGGTAATTTATTTATATCATTTTCTGAATTAGGAAACTCTTCAAAAAACCATTGTCTAAACTCTTCAGAAGTAAATACGTAATCAACTAGTCCCCAATTAAAAGCTATTTGAGAAACTTCCGGTTCGCTTAATGCTAATTTCCAAAAGCCATCCCCGTATTTTTGCATAGTCCCATCTGTTAAATTTCTTCCATTTTCCATAAGGTCTGTCATTTTCTGCCAAAGAGGAGCTGCAAAGTCATTCCATTGAGCTTTGTCTTCTGCAGACATATTATTTCTAGTAAATGGTTCTGGACCTGTTTTCCATTCTCCCGCTATAAAAACATGCTGATTCAACTTGATATTTTTATATAAATCTTTTACGTACTCTCGTTTTCTAGAAAATCCAAATGATGATAATTGACCATATTTATTAAGAATTATTTCATTTGCTTGAGAGCTAATTAAATAAGCCTGATTTCCATAATTTTCACCATAGGCAATAACTCTCTTACCATTATCTCTTATATTTTTTACCGCATTTGCTATTTCAAATGCAGATGCATAATACATTCCAAGTTCTGTAACATTGACATAAACTGCACTTAAATTTTCGTCAGTTGCGGCATTATTTAAAACTTCTAATAAGTCATCAAGCTCATGTTGCTTAATATCAGCAGATCCAAGCAGCAATGAATCAAAAGAAGATGCAGAACTAACAGAGCTATCAACAACAACTCCAATTGGCTTGAACCATAAAATTTTATTTTTTGTATCAATTTTTTCATCAGGAATAAATGAAGAACNGATAGTGCCAAAAATAGCAAATGTAATTACTATTAGAAATATTGCTGTTAATGAGTTAATAAATATTTTTCTTGCCAGAGATAGAAATCTGTCAGCTTTTGACCATATTGACTGAACTTTACTCATAGATTACTCCAAATATAATGATTTTAATGAAAAGGAATTGTTAATATATTATTACATATTATTAATTATTTTAGGCCCAAACATTATATTAATAAATAATGATATTAGTAATATTAACTCCAAAATATCAAGCCAAAAAGGCTCGGTACCAAATACTCTCAATGAGGAAAATAGAAAGTAAATAATTAATAGAAAACATAGCCATTGATAAGCTCTTATAAAAAATTTATTAACAAATACNTAAAATATTAGTAACGGAAACAACCAAAATAAAAACAGAATCAAATCAATTCTCTCAAGAATTACGTTTAAGAGTTTTGTAAAAAAAAGCGAAATAAAAATAGAATTAGTGGTTATTGTATAATTTTTAATGCTAATCATTAATCTTATTGACTAAATTACCAAATCTTAATCCAGTTTTTTTTGCTATCTCATATTCATCTCTTGTTAATTCACTCGAAGAATTATAATTTTCTACATGAGTTGGTCCATAAGGTGTGCCACCTGATTTTGTTTTATTAAGCTCATCAATAGAATATGGAGTTCCAGTAATTATCATCCCATGATGAAGCATGAAAGTTATTAAACTAAAAAGAGTTGTCTCTTGACCGCCATGCATAGAGCTTGTTGAAGTAAAGACCATACCAAGTTTATCTTCCAGAGCATTTGTACCCCATAAGTCACCAGTTGAATCAAGGAAGTATTTCAATGGAGATGCAATTGATCCAAATCTTGTTGGAGATCCTATAGCAAGNGCACTACAGTTTATAAGATCATCCTTGGAACAATATAACTCACCTGATTCAGGAATTGTTGATTCCATTTTTTCAATTTTTGATGTAATTTTTGGAACTGTTCTTATTTTTACGATATGACCTGCATTTTCTGCACCATCTGCAATAGCATGAGCTAGATTCTTTACTGAGCCTGATGCTGAGTAAAACAAAATTAACAAAANTTTTTTTTCCATGTTTATATTTTCAGTTTTAACTATAATATGTTTTTAATGAAGCAAAGAATTATACAACTTTTCTGTTTATTGATAATTATTAGTTGTCAAAATAATGATATAGATATTTATAACGGTTCTGATTCAAGCATAGATAAACTTAATGGAAATTGGATAGTTATTAATTATTGGGCTGATTGGTGCGCACCTTGTATCAAGGAGATTCCTGAACTAAATGAGTTTGCTTCTGAAAATGACGATTTGTTAGTTTACACATTTAATTTTGACCAACTTGATGAAGAAGATCTCGCTCCAATTGCTGAAAAATTTAATATACAAGTTCCATCGCTAATTACTCATCCAAGGGATATTTGGGGAATTCAAACTCCTCCCGCAGTTCCAGCTACTTTTTTTATTAACCCAAAAGGTAAGATTGTTCTCTCATTATTTAGACCTCAAACTAAAGATGCTTTAAATAAAATATTCTCAGAGCTTAAGCAGGCTGGCTAAAAAGTTTTCATTTATCAATGATTCTGGATTTATCTTTACTTTGTTTAGATATACCGTCCAATGAAGATGAGGTCCTGTAACTCTTCCAGTTGAGCCTACCTCACCAATTTCTTGCCCTTTTTTAATTAATTCATTTTTATCAACAAGGACTGACGATAAATGACTGTATGAACTTATTAGACCAAATCCATGGTCTATCATTATGTAATTTCCTGCATAAAAGAAATCACCAACTAAAATTACTTTACCTTTTAAAGGAGAAATTATCTTTGTTCCTTCTGCAGCTGCAATATCCAATCCCAAATGAGGTGACCTAGGCTGATCATTAATAAATCTTTTTTTGCCATAACGACTTGAAATCATTCCTTCAACTGGTTTAATAAAATTTAAATCAGCCACTAAAAATTTTGAATAGTTATTGAGTGCTTTTTGTATAATTTTAGATTCTTTGAAAGCCCTATCAGAATCTTCTTTACTTAAATTGACCATAGAATTGTTTTCAATAGTAATTCTAGATTCACCAAAATCTTTTTGATTAATATTTATTTTTTCACTATCTACAAATATTGAGTCATTTTGTTTTTCAAATGGCAGTGGTATCAATTTATAAAGAGATTCATTAATTTCAACTGTTAAATATTTATCAAGATCATTAGCTGAAGCTTTTATAGCAATTATTTCGCCAGGATCTCCAAATCTTTCCGCATTAATGAAAAAAGAAATTAAACATATATAACAAAGAGCAGAATTTTTAAGCTTATTTATCATTTTTTATTACTTCAACATCAAGCGTACCTTTATTTAACCTAGTTTTTAAAACTTCTCCTTTACTGACATCCGTATAAGACTTTATTGCTTCACCTTTGCTATTAGTAACNATTGCATATCCTCTATCTAATATTGATAGTGGACTGAGTATTTCTATATTTTTAAGCAATTTATCAACTAAATTTNTATTTAGTATTATTTTTTCATTGATATTTCTATGAAGTTTTTCGTTGATTTGAATCAATTTATTTTTAATAAGATCTAATTTTCTAATTGGATTGTTGAAACTAATTTGAGAATCAATTTTTTCAATTTGATTCTTTTTATCATTAATGATTGATTTTTGTTGTTTTTGCATTCTTATATCAAGATTATCTAAATATTGATTTCTCTCTCTTAATAGCGACAAAGGATCTTTTAACCTTGATCGATTAAAATCTAGATTTCGTTTTAAGTCTTCAATAAAAGTTCTTATATTTTTATTTATTTTTGATTTAAATTCGTCTAACTTGTCTAAGAGTTTAAAATTAAATTCAGTGACAAGCTCAGCTGATGCTGTGGGAGTAGGAACTCGTATATCGCAAACAAAGTCACAAATAGTGAAATCAATCTCATGACCAACTCCAGATATAGTTGGAATTGGATATGAAAAAATTTCTCTCGCTAAATCTTCATTATTAAAGCACCAAAGATCTTCTATTGAACCTCCACCTCTAGCAAGAATAACAACATCAATTTTGTCGTTAGGATTTTTCTCATTATGCAAAATTACTCTATCTAGTGCTTTAATGATACTGACGTGCGCATTGTCACCCTGAACNGTGGCGTCACTTAATGAAATTTTAGAATTTGGTGCTCTTCTTTTAAAAGTCGAAATAATATCTTGAAATGCAGCAGTTGATGATGACGTTACAATTCCAATGTGATTAGGTGATTGGGGTATATCTACCTTATTATCCAAACTAAATAATCCTTCGTTTTCTAATTTATTCTTTAGCTTTTCAAATTGTTGCATTAAATTTCCTGCGCCTGCAGGCTCAATAGTTTTTACGATTAATTGATAGTCACCTCGCGGTGCATAAATACTTACTTGACCCTTAAGCACGCACTGATCTCCGTTTTCAGGAGAAAAATTTAATTTCATGTTTTGATTTTTGAACATTGCACATCTTATTGCTCCTTCCTCATCCTTTAATGTGAAGTAGATATGCCCTGAACTGGGTCTTGAAAGGTTTGATATTTCTCCAACAACAGATACATTGTTGAAGTTATTTTCTAACAAATATTTTGCAGATTTATTTAGTTCGCCCACTGAGATAATTTCATCATTCTGCACTACAATGTCACTAGTCATATTGAAAGTATAACTTTATGAAAACTAATTTTCAGCGAACAAATCACTTTCTTATCCTCACACTTGGAGCTGTACTAATTGGCTTTGCNCCGATTTTTGTTAAATGGAGCATGTTATCCTCATCAGCAATTAGTTTTTATAGGATGTTGCTAGCGATACCTTTTTTATTTTTACTAAACTTAAGATTAAATAAAAAATTTAAGTTTACTATAAATGATAGTAAAACAATTTTTTTTGCTGCACTTGCATCTTTAGCATTCACAACTGATTTAACTCTTTGGCATTACAGCATGAATATAACATCTGTATCCAATGCAACTATAATAGTTAATTCTTCTCCTGTCTTTGTGGCCATTCTTGGTTATATATTTTTTAGGGAAAAACTCTCAAGGAGTTTTGTTGTATCTTTTCTGATTACTTATATTGGAATACTAGGGTTAATTTATTTTTCAAATAATTATGCTACTGGGAGAGTTGTTGGTGACATACTCTGTTTAATTGCGGCTTTTTTTTATGGAGTGTATTTATTAATA
>NZFS01000012.1 GCA_002690725.1 Gammaproteobacteria bacterium | reverse complement strand
TCTCCTATCTTCATTAATAGCGGACAAGAATTAGAAATAGTAGGAACTGTAACCGCAGCAATTAATAAATTCTAATGGCTTTTGCTCTTGTCGATTGTGAAAGCTTTTATGCCTCCTGTGAAAGAATCTTTCGTCCAGACTTAAAAAATGTTCCTATTGTTGTACTTTCTAATAATGATGGTTGTGTTATAGCAAGAAGTACAGAAGCAAAAAAAATGGGAATCGCAATGGGCATTCCATGGTTTAAGGTTAGAGAGTCTTTTCTTAAGCAAAATGGAAAAGTGTTTTCATCAAATTTTACATTTTATGGAGATATATCCGCCAGAGTNATGAATATACTTGAAGGGTTTGTTCCAAGAGTTGAGATATACAGTATTGATGAGGCCTTTCTAGACTTAGANACTTTGAAGCAAAACTATAATTTATATGATTTTGGTTGTCACATAAGATCTTTGNTNAGGCAATGGACAGGAATTCCAGTNCGAATAGGAATAGCTCCAAATAAAACTCTGAGCAAGATTGCTATAAATGAAATNAAAAGAAAGAATATACCCACCTCAGTAATTGATCTATCAAATGAGAAAACAAATNNAAATTGCCTTGCANCATACTCCAGTAGGCAANGTATGGGGAGTNGGNAGNAGNTTAAATGANCATTTAAATANNGCTGGNATNAATACAGCGNTAGATCTNGCAAANGTNANTCCNCAAAANATTAGAAAGAAATTTAGTGTNGTTTTNGANAGAACTGTTCGNGAATTAAGGGGTGAAAGATGTCTTAATATTGANGATGACATTTCGTCAAAAAAACAAATAGTTGTGAGTAGNAGNTTTGGTGAAAGAGTATCTAATTTAGAAACGTTAAAACCTATAGTTAGTAATTTTGCTGTTAGAGCAGCAGAAAANTTAAGAAGTGANANNCAAAAATGNTCTCAAGTTTCTGTCTTTGTAAGAACNAGCCCTTTTAATAAAAATAAACCTCAACACTCAGATCTGAGAACAATTGGNCTACTTACCCCTACAAGCGATACTAGAGATATTCTTACAGCAGCNAANAANGGNTTATTGCCTATCTTTAGATCTGGATATGATTATGCAAAAGCAGGAATAATTTTAAATAAATTTACTAACGAGCACGTTAAACAATATTCTTTATTTAAAGATCCTAATGATCCTAAACAAAATACAAAATTAATGAAATATCTTGATCAAATGAATGCCTACGAAACTCAGATTTACTATGCATCTCAAAATACAAAAAAATGGTCTCCAATGAAACAAAATATGACTTCTCCAAAATATACAACTAACTGGTACGATCTTCCAAAGGTAAATTAAATGATAAAAAAATTAAATAAATATCGAGCTTTGAGGGGTAGTATGGTCATGCCTACAAAATGGTACGAAAAAACTTCAGAATATACCAAAATATTCCTACAAATAACTGATATTCGTATCATGCTAAATGAGTTAAAAAGTAGATTAGAGTTAAGTTCTCTTAGGTTAAAAATTGCTATACGCCTTCATGACTCAAAACAAAAAAGAGCTGAGTTAAAATTTCAACAAAGAATTTTGAATGAGCACTTAAATCAAATTGATAAATTATTAGCGAGAAATCATAATTTGCAAAAATGGGCTTATGAAAAGGAGTATGGAGAAAGTTATTTTGATTACGATTCTTTCAATTAAGAATTTTCCCAATAAGAAAGTGTTTTCAGATTAATTTTCGATTTATGAGTTTCGTCAATAAGTTGAATCAATGATTCGTAAAATTGATCTGCTTCGTCATCAGAAACTAGCAATCTCAATGATTTAATAATTCTAGTTATTCTGAGATAGTTATGATCATGTTTTCTTTTTCAATGAGAGTTTCTAGCCAGAAATAAAAGAAACCATTTTGATGACTTGACAATATTCTCTTTCGCTAATTTGTTAGCTTTTAAGCTAAAAATAGCTTCATTGGAATCGAGATATATTCCATTGGAAACTGCGTTGCTCTCTTCATCAAGCGGAAATAAGAGTTGGATAAAATCATGAGTATGTTCGATTTGCTCATCAGAATAATTCCAAATATCTTGAAGAAACCTATTTTTAAAATCTGGTTCTTTGTTGGATAAAAATTTTTCAATATTCATACCAAAAAGATTATAGTCCAATGGATTAGATTCTTACGTCCTCAACATCAGATTCATTTAATGGATATTCACTGAAACATATTCTTTCAGATTGTTTCATAGCATTTCGCATACCTTTTGTATTGAAAATCATGTCATCAAGTTCAATATCTTGTGCAAACTTTATCTTTATGATTTCAGCATATCTAAGAGATGGATAATATTTTGGTTTTAAGAGGTAATCTCCATCGTCAAATATATTTTTAACTTCAAATACGACTTTCTTAGGCTTGTAGTCATCTACTGTAATAACAGCTTCAATTTTGTCTCCAAGATTATAATTTGTTGCATTAGATGGAGTTGTTATTATGGGATCTGTACATATACAAAATGGTCTGTCCATTTCAATAAAAAAAGTAGATTGATGGTTATCTGATGTTTTCTGAAGAACTAGTGTTTCTTGACCCCATGAGGTAATACCCCAATTGTCTATTGTTCTTAATTCAATGTCTGCAGACAGGAATGAAGATGAGACTGCAATAAGAAGAATATGTTTTCGATATGATCGATCTTGGTTCCCTGAAAAAGGACCGTAGTGAACCATATCATTATCAAGGATAATCTCATCTTCAAATTTGTGTGGATTTTTCTTTTTCGCAAATAATTTTTTGATAGTAAAAAATAGGCCCGTTAATAATAATGCCACTAAACTGAAGCCAATAAATTCTTCCATTCTGTTCTCCTATATGAATTGTTTATGAATCTATAACGTGGCAGACAAGAATTTGTTACAAATTAATTTAGCAAGCACAAAATATATGTCTTTTTACTTCATCAATTACATAGCTCTTATCAAGATTTTCAATTAAAGATAGATCTACAAAAAAAGTTTCATCTTGTTTAGGCTGGTTAATATCATTATCTATAAAATTCTTTTTATTAGCTACATAGACTGCATACATAATTTCATATCTATCAAGTCCAATTTGTTTTGCTAGTTCAGAAGATGGTCCCCATAAACCATTAGCCATATCTTTACCAGAGATAAATAATGGTTCAGCCTCTTCGATCATAAAAGTTTGAGTTTCCTCAAATGCAATTTCTTTAGTTTCAGAAATATCTAAAGATGAGTTAAAGATAACAAAGCCTATGGCTGCCATACTTGCTGCAATAGCTAGGCTTACAATAGGTTTAAAATTAATTGATAAGACTTTAGAGGGTTTATTAAACTGCTCATCAATATATGCATCTATCTTATTACTTAGTTCTTTAGACTTATCTCCTCCAAAGAAATCTTTAATAGCTGATTCAGAGACTAAAATGCTTTCGTAAAAGCTTTTAGCTTCCTCTGAGCTATAAACTAGCCCTTTTAGTTCAGGTGAATTATCTAATGTTGCGCCATTATCCATTAAGTCGATAATTTTTATTTGCATTTCTTCATTCATAATTTTTTCCCCATGCAATTAGCAAGACGAATCCTTGCTCTACTTGCTTTTACTCTTAAATTTGCCATGCTTATGTTTTCGACAACTTCTTGAATCTCTTCATAACTGTTACCAGCACCTAGCATGGCAAGGATTGTTTTATCTGTTTCATCAAACTTTTCGAGACAGCTCAACAACTCTTGATACATAACTGATTGCTCTTGGAAACCATCATTTGTAATTGGAATATCATTCGCTTCAATTGATATCATTCTTTTCTCTTTGCGATAGTTATCAATAAAGTTATTTTTTAAAATCCTTTTTGCGTATGACATCGGTTGATCAGAATCCATTAACTTAGCTTGATTATCCATTAATTTTAAAATAGTAGTTTGAATTAAATCTTGAGCATCATCGTAATTATTCCTGGAAAGGGACATGGCATAACCCTCAAGTTTTTTACTAAGATAAGTAATTAATTCCTTAAACGGCATTTCAATTCTATTCTTACATACTTTTTTTTAGATTGTTTAATAACAATAGCATTATTAGGCCTAGTCTCAGCCATAGAATTGATTAAGGATACTGTCTCCATGTTTTAAAATATTTACTTATTCCATTTACTAAACGGTGCAGGATTGAAAATGTTACAAATATTTATGACAAATCTATTGCAAAATCCTTTAAAACGTCCATTTCTATGATTTTTAGAGCTTTTTTATTTGTTCTTTTGAGATAAATCTTAGGCGCAAAACCGCATTCGTATGCCTCTTTCCACCTTTCAGCACAAAGGCACCAAGAATCACCTTCTTTTAGCCCAGGAAAATTAAATTCTGGTCTCGGAGTAGACAAATCATTACCTCTACTTTTAGAAAAATCTAAAAATTCCTCAGTTAATAGTGCGCACACAACATGAATGCCTCGGTCAAGATCATCTGTGTGGCAAAAACCGTCTCTAAAAAATCCAGTGATAGGATTGGAACAACATTCTTCTATAACTTCGTCAAAAACATTAGTCTGTTTCATTCTTATCTAATTCCTTTTTATATTTTTCATAATCTTCCCAGTCATGAGGGGTTCCAACATTTTGAATGCCTTTCATTGCACGAAATAAACTTTTAGTTCTGAGCGCAGTTGAATCTTCTTCTTTCCCAAAAATTTTATTCCATCCAGATTGAAATGATTTAAAAAAGTTTTTTTTGTTTTTCATGTTTTCTTAGATTCAAATTCACAAGACATTTTTGCGATAACTTCACCTTCAACTCTTAAATTAACTTTAGCTCTTCCTTCCATTGTTCCAGTGACTGTACATTGTTCGATACTTTCTTCAACAATCATTCGAACAATTTGTTTTAGTTCGTCTATTGATAATTCGCTAACTTTTCTCTCATCCGTGTCTTCGGTAGAAAACAAAAATGTTGAACTTAAAAAAACTAGTAATAATAATTTCATATTAGTCCTCATAAAAATATTAAATGTATAATTAGATTCATTGTATAAACTAAATAGAAAAAAATGAATGAATCCAAAATACTTTTTAATGAAAAATGTAGGGTATGTAATTTTGAAATTAAGCACTATAAAAAAAGATCAAAATTAAATTTTGTGGATTGCAGTGAAATGGAAGATAAGTATTTAAAAAGATTACATGTGGTTTTTGATAATGGTGAAGAAATTTCTGGTGTGGATGCTTTCATATATGTCTGGGAAAGAACAAATGGTTATGCATGGATTGCAAAAATAATTAAGTTGCCGATCATATACTTTTTGTCAAAAATTGCTTACTCAATTATAGCTTTTATATTATTTTACAAATTTAAAATAATTGGTAAATGAGAATGATAATCATATTGATTATCATTAAAAAAATACCTTATACCAGTAGTTTACAATTAATTTAATATTACTATAATAGTAGCTAATTTTCAATTACATGGAGATAGTTCTGATGGAAAATAATGAAATTAATGCTAAAGAGGTTTGTGATATTTTAAATGAGATTATGGAGTATGAGCTAGCTGGTGTTGTTAGGTATACACACTCTTCCATGATGGTAAGCGGACCTTATAGGTTACCAATAGTTACATTTTTAAAAGAGCAAGCAGAAGAGTCTTTATTGCATGCTCAACTTGCTGGTGAAAAAATAGCAGGCTTAGATGGTCACCCAAGTCAAAAGATAGCAAAAATAGAGGAAACAAACAGACATACTATTAAAGATATTCTTGAGGAAAGTTTAGAGCACGAACTTTTCGCATTAGGACTCTATAAAAAACTTTTAAGTTGTGTTGAAGATAAATCAGTATATTTGGAAGAATATGCAAGAGCTCAAATTGGTGAAGAAGAGCAACACTCTTTAGAGCTAAAAATAATGCTTAAAGATTTTAGTTAGCTTTTTTAAAATATCTTTGATGATGAGCTTCCGATAGTTCAAGCAGTTCTGTATTAATTTCATCTTTAATAACTTTGGGATCAAAACTTATCAAACTTTGAATACCATAATTCTTTAATTCGAATTCCTGAGAACCAGCTGCTCTAAATAAATCAAATATCCAAGTCAGTGGCTCTAATGAATGATTAAAGTTAATTGCTTTTTCCTCCAACTTAGAGGCAAGAAGTTCAGAATCAAAAATCTTAAATCTATTTTGTAAAATTTTAATTTTAAATTGTTCTAGTCGACCATTAATGATTTCTCTTTCGTTTTCTGAATATTTTGGCCAACTAATTATTTCATGAGCAAAACGCTTACAACCCTTACATACTTCATCCCCAAATGTAGTAGTACAAATTCCTAGACAAGGTGTTGAGGAACGTTTTTTTTCTAATTTAGGCATATAAGAAAATAATAACCGATTTTTAATTAAAATTATTGTTAATTTTCCTTATTTAGTGGCTATCTTGAGCTATAAGAGTAAAATATGGCCATCGGAGACCAGACGATGTTAGAAGAATATAAAAAACACGTTGCAGAAAGGGCAAAATTAAACATCCCGCCCCTGCCTCTGAGTGCAGATCAGACCTCAGAATTAGTTAATCTCTTAAAAAATGATCACGAAGAAGCAGATTATTTACTAAATCTTTTTAAAGAAAGAATTCCAGCAGGTGTTGATCAAGCTGCATATGTGAAAGCAGCTTTTCTGACAGATATAACAACAGGAAGGACTGAAAGTCCTCACATTACCAAAGTAGATGCTGTAAAAGTTTTAGGCACCATGCTGGGTGGATACAATATTCAACCTCTTATCAATTGTCTAAAAGATGAAGAGTTAGCCGATGAAGCTTCGAAAGTTTTAAGTAAAACACTTTTAATTTTTGATGCGTTCAATGAGATATTTGAATTATCAAAAGAAAACAGCCATGCACAGAAAGTAATTGAAGAATGGGCTAATGGTTCATGGTTTACTGAAAAAGAAGATATCAAAGAACAAATTAAACTAACTGTTTTTAAAGTTACCGGAGAAATTAACACTGATGACCTCTCACCTGCTCCAGATGCATGGTCTCGTCCGGATATCCCACTTCATGCACTAGCTATGTTTAAAATGCCAAGAACTGGACTTGATGATCCACTTGGAACAATTGAAAAGCTTAAAGAAAAAGGAAACCCACTAGTATTTGTGGGAGATGTGGTTGGTACTGGTTCGTCACGAAAATCTGCTACAAATTCTGTTTTATGGCATATGGGTGATGAAATTCCTTTCATACCGAATAAAAAAGAAGGTGGGTATTGCTTTGGTGGAAAAATTGCGCCAATTTTTTTTAATACACTTGAAGATTCAGGAGCATTTCCAATTGAAATGAATGTTTCAAAAATGATCACTGGACAGGAAATCATCTTAGAACCTTATAAAGGTAGGGTGATTGATGCAAATTCTTTAGAGGTACTTTCAGAATTTAAACTTAAAACTGATGTTCTTTTGGATGAGGTAAGAGCCAATGGTCGAATACCTTTAATCATTGGAAGACAATTAACCGATAAAAGTAGAGAAGCTCTTGGGCTGGATACCTCAAAAGTTTTTAGAAGACCTGATTCAAATGATAATAGTGATGCTGGATTCACTCTAGCACAGAAAATGGTTGGTAAGGCTTGTGGTGTTGAAGGAGTAAGGCCAGGCACATATTGTGAACCTAGAATGACAACCGTTGGTTCTCAAGATACAACAGGCCCAATGACTAGAGATGAACTTAAAGAACTTGCTTGTTTAGGTTTCTCAGCTGATCTTGTGATGCAGTCTTTTTGTCATACTGCAGCNTATCCAAAACCAGTTGATATAGANACTCAGCATAATCTTCCAGACTTTATAATGAATCGNGGTGGANTTTCACTAAGACCTGGTGACGGCATAATACACTCNTGGATGAATAGAATGTTGCTTCCAGATACAGTTGGCACCGGTGGTGATAGTCATACNAGGTTTCCCATAGGTATTAGTTTNCCAGCTGGATCNGGACTTGTAGCTTTTGCAGCAACACTTGGGGTAATGCCTTTNGATATGCCAGAGTCTGTGTTAGTAAAATTTAAAGGAGAAATGCAANCAGGCNTTACATTAAGAGATCTAGTAAATGCCATACCNTATGCTGCACTTCAAAGAGGATTATTAACAATCGATAAAGATGGTAAAAAAAATGTCTTCTCTGGAAGATGCCTAGAAATTGAAGGTCTGCCAAATATGAAGGTCGAGCAAGCTTTTGAATTATCAGATGCCTCTGCTGAAAGATCTGCATCGGGTTGTACTGTTAAGCTCAATAAAGAACCTATATTNGAATATCTCCANTCAAANATNGTGATGCTTAGATGGATGATTGCGNGTGGTTATGGTGATCCAAAAACTCTTGAAAGAAGAGCTCAATCAATGGAGGAATGGATTCTTAATCCAAAGCTTCTTGAGGCGGATGATAATGCTGAATATGCAGAAGTAATTGAAATTGATCTAAACGAGATTAAAGAGCCCCTTCTTGCATGTCCTAATGATCCTGATGATATTAAACCTCTTTCAGAAGTTGCCAACACTAAAATACAAGAAGTTTTTATTGGATCTTGTATGACAAACATAGGTCATTTTAGGGCTGCAGGAACTTTACTTGAAAAATACAAAAATATTAAAGCAAGACTNTGGGTNGTTCCACCAACAAAAATGGATGAAAAGCAGCTTATTGAAGAAGGTATATATAATATCTTTGGTGTCTCAGGTGCAAGAACTGAAGTACCAGGTTGNTCATTATGCATGGGNAATCAGGCAAGAGTTTTAGCAAACTCTACNGTTGTATCAACCTCAACTAGAAACTTTCCAAATCGCTTAGGTGATGGAGCAAATGTCTTTTTAGCTTCCGCTGAATTATCTGCNATTTGTGCAGTATTAGGAAGGATACCTACAGAAGATGAATATCATAAATATATGGATGATATTAATCCATTATCTGATGAAATTTATAGATACTTAAACTTTAATGAAATTGATACCTATGTTGAAAGTGCAAACAATGCTTCAATTCCAGCTGTTAACATTGTAAACCCAGCNTAACGCTTTGCTTNAGCTTTCTCTCTTTGCATTTTAAGTTCATCTTTTCTTGCTATCTCAAGTTCTTCAAGATAATTTTCGACNAAAGGTGTAAAGTATTTACCAGTAAAGATAGATGTTTCAAATTCTTTTATACCTGGATTTCCCTCTTGAACTGATTCAATGAGATCGTCAAGAGTCTGATAAATTAACCAATCTGCATTAATTNCAGCTGCAACNTCATCATGTGACTTGTTAGAAGCTATTAATTCAGANGTNGCAGGCATATCGATTCCATATAAATTTTGATATTTAATCGCTGGTGCTGCTGATGCAAAGTAAACATTTTTAGCTCCTGCCTCTCTGGCCATTTGAATTATTTTTTTACTTGTTGTTCCTCTGACAATTGAATCATCAACCAATAAAACATTTTTACCTTCGAATTCTAANTCTAAGATGTTCAACTTCCTTCTAACTGATTTTTTTCTCTCCTCTTGATAAGGCATGATAAACGTTCTTCCAATATATCGGTTCTTTACAAAACCTTCCCTGTAAGAGACATCTAAATCAACCGCCAATTGATGAGCTGCAGTAACAGAGCTATCTGGTATTGGTATAACTACATCTANATCNTGATCNGGTCTTGATTCCTTTATTTGTTTTGCTAACTTNGTGCCCATTCTCATTCTGGCTTTATAAACTGATATTTCATCAATCTTAGAGTCTGGTCTTGAAAAATAAACGTATTCAAATATGCATGGTCTTTTTTCAGGATTCTCCGAGCATTGTTGAGAAAATAGTTTTCCATTTTTATCTATGAAAATAGCTTCACCAGGATCTACATCTCTAAGTTTTTGAAATCCAAGNGGTGTAAAAAGAGCATCTTCTGAAGAAATAATATACTCATCTCTTGTTTTACCTTTTCTAACACCAATTGAAAGTGGTCTTATTCCATTATTATCCCTAAAAGCTAACATTCCATATCCTGATATTAATGCTAAAACTGCATAGGCTCCATCACATCTTATATGGGTTTTTGTAACAGCTTTAAAAATATGTTCCGCAGTTGGATAAATTTCTCTTTGTTTGCCAAGCTCGTGTGCAAATATATTTAAGAGAACTTCAGAGTCACTATCTGTTTGTAAGTGCCTCATTTCAGCATGAAAAAGTTCGTTAGCAAGCTGTTTTGAATTTGTTAAATTTCCATTGTGTGCAAGGCTTATTCCATATGGTGAGTTTACATACATTGGTTGAGCAAATTCTTTACCAGCACCTCCAGCAGTAGGATATCTAACGTGCCCTATTCCATAATTTCCAACTAATTGTTCCATATGTCTTTGTTGAAAAACATCNCGAACATAACCCATNGATTTTCTAGAATTTAATTGATCTTNGTTGTTACAAACAGAAATGCCNGCAGCATCTTGACCTCTATGCTGAAGCATTAGGAGAGAATCATATATTTCAGCTGCTACGTTTGTTTCAGCTGAAATTCCAACTATTCCACACATTAAGAGTCCCCGTCTTTTGTGTTTTCGTTAATCGCTTCTGGAATAACTTCTTGCTTCAAAGGTTCAATTATTTCCAGAGCTTCCTCTACAACANTTCTATTATCTATCAAATCTCTGAAATATGCTTCTATTTGTGGAGCATATTTTTGAATTATTGGCGTNATTTTTGANTTACTTATGACATCTGTTGTCTTAAGTCCAGATGGGAGAATTAAAAATATTACAAACAAAACAATAAGTCCTCTAANNAATCCAAATATAACGCCTAAAAACCTATCAAANCCNGATGCACCAGACCATTTAATAAGTTTACTTATGAATTTTATTATTATTCCGCCCAAAAAAATAAAAACTATGAATACAACTATGTAGGATATGATTTTTGAAATTTCCTGATTTCCAATAAACTCATTTATTTTTGGTGTAGCTAAATATTCAAGACTAATAGCTGCAACAAATGCTGCTAACCAGAGAAATAATGATAAAAATTCTTTTGTAAAACCACGAGATAAGGAAATAATCCCTGAGGNAATTAATACAATTAATATAAACCAATCAGCAAGATTTAATCCTAAAGCTTCCATCTTGAAATTTCCCCATTTTCGGATTCAGATAGCAATTGAATTGATTCCATATTGGTAACGATATCATCTTCTGATAAAAAAGGTCCAACGTATAATGCAAATAAATCTCTATCGTCTCCAAAAGGCTCAACAAATGAGGGATATCCACCATCGGTTATTTTTTTACTTAATTTAATTGCATTTTTTTCGGATGACAAAATATGAGCTCTATAAACGAAAAAATCAAAATCAGATTCTTTAAATTCCTTGAATTCGGATAAGTTTTGTTTAGTTGCCNGCACTATCTCATCTAAAACGTCAACTTTATCAATGTTTATAGATTTTGGATAAAAAGTAATAATCAATATAGATAGAGTGACTATTAAAAATGATAAGCCAATGAATCTTTCAACAGACATTAAAATTTATATNTTTTTTTCAACGAATCAATTTTATTTGAAACTGGAACTGCCTTGTTTTTAAAAAAATTCTCATGATTTTCTTCAACAACTTTCAAGTCGTATAAATAATTTGCCATGACTCCANAAGATTGTATCATTCCCTTTTCAGATGTATCTGCATTTAAGTTTATTTTCTCTAAGCTTGCTCCATTACCAATATGAAATCTACTGACTGGATCGTTTGGCANTCCATCATTTCTTTCAGATTTTGTAAGATACTTCACAGCATTTTTCATCAATTCTTCATCACCACAATTTTTTTCAGAACATCGCTCAAAGGATATTGGCGAATACTCCTCCATCCACTTCATAAAACCAGGTAATGGCGATAACGTCATAAATTGATTTAAATCTGGTAACTCTCTTTTAAGATTACTTGCAACTTTCTTAATTAGAAAGTTGCCAAAAGAAATCCCAAGCAATCCGTTATGGCAATTTGAAATTGAGTAAAAAATTGCTGTATTTGCATCTTCAATATCTATTTCTTCTCTTTCAAGTTTAATAATATTCTGGATTGATTCTGGTAGGCCTGTTGTTAATGCAACTTCAACAAATATTAATGGATCATTTGGTATAAGAGGATGAAAAAAAGCAAAACACTGTCTGTCTGTAGGAGCAAGTCTTGCCCTGAGGTCATCCCAGGAATTTATTTGATGAACAGCTTCGTATTCAATTATTTTTTCAAGAATATTTGCTGGTGTCTCCCAATCAATTTTTTCCAAAACCAAGAAAGAAGGATTAAACCAATACTTAAATAATTTAAGCAGGCCTGAGTCAAATGCTTTTAACTCAGGCTTATTCATTGCTCTTATTTTTTCTCTTAATTTTACAAGCCTATAAGTTCCATTGGATGTTGAATTTAATCTTCTAAATAACTCAATCCACTGTGGTTCAGATGAAATTCCTATTTTTTGTAAATTTTTATCATTTTTTTCACTTGAGTAATTCTTTACATCTTTTGTAAGTTTTTTTGTGTCAATATCGTAATTTGATAACAAATGATTTAGGAATTTATATAAAGATTTATCGTCTAACTTCTCTATAAGATTTAATAAATGTTCAGAATAAACCAGTGACGATACTTCACCAGTTGTTGACATAACAGAATCAACAGCCTTATTAATATTTTTATGAAGCTTACCAAAGCTTTTTGAACGCAAACGGTTTAAACGACGAGTACCTTTCATTACACTTGATAAAATATTTTGAAATAAGCTCATGAAATTGCCTTTTTGATTTCGCTAATATAACTACCTATTCTATCAAATTCTTTTGAACTAGATTCTTCTTCAATCATTTTTACAATTGAAGATCCTATAATTACCCCATCAGAGCAGTCAGACAATAATCTAGCATCTTNTGCAGATTTAATACCAAAACCTGCTAAAGTTGGAACTGTTGCGTGTTTTTTAATCTCTTCAATATTGCTATTAATTTCATTAACATCTAAATTAGAAGCTCCTGTAACACCTCTTAAAGTAACGTAATAAACAAATCCCGAGCTATTCTTTGCAATAGATTCAACCCTATCTTTCTTAGTTGTAGGTGAAATTAAAGAAATTGTATTTATNTTAGAATTATAAACTCCGTAATCCTTGAGTTTTAATTCTCCAGGGATATCAACAACTAATACTGAATCTATAACATTATTTTGATTGTCTTCGATTANCTTTTTATTGAAAATAAAAGTGTTTAGATATCCCATTAGTACTAATGGTGTCTCATCATCATATTTTCTNTAGTTTTTAACCATCTCATAAATTTTTTGTAAAGAAATATTATTATCTAATGCTCTATCATGTGCTCTCTGAATGATTGGTCCTTCTGCGATCGGGTCTGTAAAGGGCACACCAATTTCAATAACATCTACNCCNGCTTCGACAAAAATCTTCATAAGATCTAGNGTAGAATCCAAATCAGGATCACCCGCGACAAGATATGCCACTAAAGCTTTTTTATTATTTTTTTTTAAGTTATTGAGGGTCTTTGTNAGTCTATTCAAATCTTTATTCCATCNATTTCTGCAACAGTATTAATGTCCTTATCACCTCTTCCAGAAACATTAACAATTATATTTGCATCTTCATCAAATTCTTTCATCAAAGTATCTAAATAAGCAAAAGCATGGGCTGTTTCAAGAGCCGGTATTATTCCTTCTAATTCTGATACCTCATGAAATGCTTTTAACGCNNCTTCATCGCTTACTGCAACATACTCTGCTCTTCCTGAATCTTTTAACCANGAATGTTCTGGACCAACACCTGGGTAATCTAGACCAGCAGAGACAGATTTTGTTCCCTTCACTTGACCACCTTCGTCTTGCATCANATAACTGAGAGCTCCGTGAAGGACACCTGGTGTTCCATCATTTAATGGTGCTGCATGTTCTCCTGTTTCAACACCNTCTCCTCCAGCTTCAACTCCAATTAATCTAGTTTCGTTAAATTTTATAAAAGGATAGAAAGCACCCATAGCATTTGATCCTCCACCTACACATGCAACAATTGCATCTGGCATTGATTGAAACATTTCTTTTGACTGCGTTATCAATTCCTCTCCAACAACAGAGTTGAAATCTCTGACAATCATTGGATATGGATGAGGTCCAGTAACGCTTCCGATGATGTAATAAGTATCATCAACGTTAGTAACCCAATCCCTTAAAGCTTCATTTAATGCATCTTTTAAAGTAGCAGAGCCTGAATCGACCGCATGAACTTGAGCACCAAGCAGTTTTATTCTGTAGACATTTAACGATTGTCTTTGTACATCCTCTGAACCCATATATATATGACACTCTAAACCCAATCTTGCTGCAACCGTAGCNGTCGCTACTCCNTGTTGACCCGCACCTGTTTCAGCGATAATTCTTTTTTTTCCCATATATTTNGCTANCAATATTTGTCCAATTGTATTATTAATTTTATGTGCTCCGGTNTGATTCAAATCCTCTCTTTTCAACCAAATAGATCCTGTTCCATAAAGATTAGTCAATCTTTCCGCAAAATATAATGGTGATGGTCTTCCAACAAACTCAGAAAGGTCCTTATAAAATTGATTTTTAAANNCAGCGTTATCTTTTAGTTTTTCGTAAGTAGTTTCAAGTTCCTCTAGAGCATACATNAGCGTCTCNGGAACAAACTTACCTCCATATTCGCCAAAAAAACCATTCTTATCTGGTAANTTGTTATTATTTGTTTTCATATACTAAAGTTTANTCAATATTTCTNTAACCAAATCTAAGCTTTTAACTCCTGGNGAAGATTCAACGCCNGAATTAATATCTANGCACCAAGGTTTTATATCTATAGCATTATCAACATTTTCAGAATTAATTCCACCAGAGAGAATCATTTTCATATCTAAATCTTTTACACTATTCAAAAGATTCCAATCAAAAGGAACTCCTGTCCCTCCTGGCTTACCCCTCTCATAATTTTCAAATAAAATTCCGGAAGCATTAGGATAATCAGATATTTTGTCAAAGTTAATATTATTATTAATTCTAAAAACCTTCCAAAAGTCTTTTTCAAATGAATTACAAAACTCGTTAGACTCATTGCCATGAAATTGTAAGATAGGATCTTCAAAGTATGAAGATGTTTCCTCTATATAGCTTCGATCAGCATCAACATATACACATACTGGTCTTTTATTTTTGAAGTCGAAACTTTTAACCACTTGTAGTAGTTCGAATGAAACATTTCTTGGACTTTTTTCGTAAAAAATAAATCCTAAAAAATTAATCTGATTATATAGAACTAACTCATTAAGAATTTCTAACTGATTAATGCCGCATATTTTAATTAAAGGTTTCATTATATTTTGAGTCTCTCGATTATACTTTTTTCGCACGACTTAATTTTTAACTCATCTTTATAACTTGGACCGAGGAAAAAAAGTCCACATGCTGGAGCAGTCTTGCCTGCGAAACTTCTATTTTTTTTGTCAAGGATTTCTTCAATTGACATTGAATTTTCTTTTTTTGCAATATCAATCAATGTACCAACCATAATTCTTACCATATTTTGTAAAAAAGCATTTGCAACAATTGTGATTATAATAAAGTTGTTAATAGTTTTGAGGCTTACATCATTAACTGTTTTTATAGCATTATTAGAATTACAATTTGAACTTCTGAATGAACTAAAGTCTTTTTTCCCTATAAATTTTTTAAGTTCTTCTTCCATAAGCACAGTATTTAATTTGTTTGTAATCCAATATGTGTGTTTCTCAAAAAAAAGTGGTTTGTTGTCTGAGTTATATATCAGATAAGCGTATTTTCTTTCAATAGCAGAAAATCTAGAATTAAAATCTGCAGGCACTTCAAAAATATCTTTTACTGCAATTGAGCTTGGTAAATTTGAGTTTAGTCCATTTAACCAATTTTTTTTATTTCGATCTATATTAGTTTCAAAATCACATACTTGTGACATGGCATGAACACCAGCATCTGTTCTTCCTGAATAATTTATTCTTATATCCTCTTTTGTGACTTTCTTGAGTGCATTTTCAATGCAGCCTTGGACTGTTAAAACATTCTTTTGACTTTGGAATCCTGAATATGTTGTCCCATCATACTCTACGGTAAAGCCAAGCTTCACAGCTTTTCCACTTTATCTAGAAGATTTTTTGCAGATTTTTTTATCTCATCATTGCTAGTGGTTTGAACTAAGTTCTCAAGAAGTGATTTTGCATTATCTTTATCGTTCATCTCAAAATATGTAACTGCCAAATCAAGCTGCTGTTGGTCTTCATCGTTTTTGATACTCAGATCAGATGGTAAACTTGAAAGAGAAGAATCATCATCCTCAGCTTCATCAAAATCATAGTTAATTTCTTTAGAGGGTCTCATCTTTCTGACCTGTATAAAAATTAATGCCAATAAAATTCCTGATGCTAATGAAATTAACGAAATAAAAATTAAATCAAAAATTTCAAATTGGTCTTGATTTTGTTGAGTAACCTCACCAGGCACTGCAGTGAGATCATCAAGCATTTGATTATCAACTGCTAATCTAATTTCTTTAGTATTTTGTTCAATTAAACTTTTTGGATCTATTGAGTCGCTAAAATCAATTTGTTTTTTATTTTCAATTTTAGGATTGGTATCTTGATTTTCGGCAACATCTTTAATTACTTTGGGTGCGGTAAGAACTAAAAGAGACTTTGAAGCTGATTTTAATCTATCAGCAAATGAATTATTCATTTCAAATATAGAGTCTCTTGCAATTTGATAAGAGATCTTTTCAATCTCAGCAAATGATGGAATTAATATATCAATATCCTTTCTAATTAAATTAATATTATTATCGATAAAAGCAACCCTATTCCCAAGGTATATTGACCACATCACTTGGTAAATAGATATATTTTTATTATTTCCTTTTATTGTTTCAGCCATGCTCCAAACAGTAGTAATGTCACCACTTTTAAAAATTTCTACTGTTTTATTTTTAGATTTAGACTCTTTGATATTTTCATTATCGTTATTTTTAATATTAGCTTTAATTGATTCAGTTTGTTTAGTAGGCATTTGTGTGTTGGTAATGACATTTGAACTTCTAGCTTTTGATGGTAAAAAAATAAAAATGTCTTTTGAAAAACTTTCTTTAATGGCTATATTAAAACTAAAATAATCTTCTTGATATTCATTGGCTAACACGATTGAAAAGGTTTGAAAATTACCAAAATCATTAATTAACGTGTACTCAATAAACGTGTCATTGATGGGATCTTTTGTTTTGTATTCATTAATAACTATATCGCCATCACGAATAGTTTCTTTTTCAATTCTAAATTCTATAATTCTTTGATTTTGATCATTTACTTTAATTTTCGGTGAAGATAAAAATATATCTGCAATTAGATTTAATGAGAGTAACGTTGAAAATAAAAAGAAATATCTCAACACAACTTATTCTTCTCAACTAAACTTTCAAGAATTTGAACAGTATTTAATGCAGCTCCCTTACCATAAACGTTATCAGCAACTATCCACATTGAAATCCAGTTTTCGTTATTTATGCTTTGAGATCTAATTCTTCCAACATAAACATCCTCAGTATCATTTGCATTCTCAAGAGGAGTTGGGTACTCAAGAGATTTTGGATTGTCTATGACGTCAATTCCAGGCTCATTACTAAGTAATTCAATTATCTGATTTCGAGAAGATTCTTTTTTTGTTCTAAAAAATACTGCTTCAGAGTGACCATTTAATACTGGAACTCTTACGCATGTTGCCTGAACTTCAATACTGGAATCAAGAATTTTCTTTGTCTCCCAGACGAGCTTCATTTCTTCTTTTGTAAAGTCATTATCTAAAAATATATCGCACTGTGGTATTACATTGAATGCTATTTGTTTTGGATAAACCTCTTGTCTACTTGTTTTATCTTTTATTTGATTTTGTAACTCTTGTACCGCCTGTTTGCCAGTTCCTGATACTGCTTGATATGTTGCGACATTCAAAAAATCTATAACAAATTCTTTATGAATTGGGCTTATAGCCATTAAAAGCTGAGAAGTGGAACAATTAGGATTTGCTATTAAAGATGGAGCTTGTAAATTTGTTATGTCATCTCCGTTGATCTCTGGAATTACAAGTGGTATATCTTTTTCATATCTAAATTCAGATGATAAATCTATTACATACACACCCTTTTTTACAAAATCATTTGCATGCTCTTTTGCTACTTTTGATCCTGCAGAAAAGATTGCCAAATTAATTTTTGAGCAATCAAAGTTTTCCAAATTTTCAATTTTATGAACTTTATTATTAAATGAAATTTCATCTCCTACCGAAGATGATCCTAAAGGATAAAAATCGTTTATTTCAATATTTTTGTTTTCTAATAAGGAGATGATTTTCTTACCTACCACGCCTGATGCACCAACTAATGCTAAATTTACTAAACTACTCATCTTCAATAATTTTTATTATCTTTGCTGCTACTTCTGATGTTTTAAGATAATTTTCATCAGTAGCAATATCTTTTGTTCTAAAACCCTTTTGTATAAAGGTTTTAATAGCAGCATCAATTTTATGTGATACAACTTCTTCGTCTAGTGAATATTTTAATGCCATTGATAGAGAGCCGATCATTGCAAGTGGATTAGCAATATCTTGGTTAGCGATATCTGGCGCACTTCCGTGACATGGCTCATACATACCTTTAAAAGAACTATCTAAAGATGCTGATGGAAGCATTCCGATAGACCCAGTAAGAGTTGCAGCAATGTCAGATAGAATATCTCCAAACAGGTTACTTGCCACAATAACATCAAATTGATTTGGATTGAGAACTAACTGCATAGCTGTATTGTCTGCAAGTTGATGAGAAAGCTCAACATCTGGATACTCTGCTGACATTTCTGTAACAATTGATCTCCAAAACTTAGATACTTCTAAAACATTTGCTTTTTCTACAGAACATAATTTTCCACTTCTTTTTTGAGCAGATTCAAAAGCTATTTTTGCGATTCTTCTTATCTCGTCTTCATTATAAATCATGGTGTTAAAAGCATAATTTGGTGTTTCATCTTCAACAACACCTCTTGGCTCACCAAAATATATGCCTCCAGTGAGTTCTCTTACTATCAAAATATCTAATCCTTCAATAATTTTTTCTTTTATTGGTGATGCTTCAGATAATTCTTTAAAAAGGAAGGCAGGTCTTAAATTTGCAAATAAATTTAATTCTTTTCTTAGTGTTAACAATGCATTTTCTGGTCTGTCATCCCAACTTAGAGTATCCCATTGAGGTGCTCCAACCGCTCCAAACAAAACTGCATCAGCTTCTTTGGCTGCTTGTAACACTTCATGAGGAATTGGTGAACCTGTTTTTTCATAAGCAGTACCACCAACATCAAGAGTATTAATAGAAAAATCTAAATTNAACTTTTTAATTATAAATTTTAAGATTTGCATAGCAGCATTAGTAACCTCTTGTCCAATTCCATCACCAGGCAAAACTAATATTTTCTTACTCACTTGAACACCCAGGGTTTTTCGATAGCTCTTGCTTTCTCAAAATTAAGAATTTTATNCTTTTCTTTTAAAGTTATATCAATGTCATCTAATCTATAAATAATTCGATCAACGAGATGTTGCTCAACACTAAAAAAAATTATCTTCTCACCAACTTTAATTTCTTTTTTTTGGAGATTTATTGAAAGTTCAAGTATATCCTGATGAGTTTGCTTAAATAAAAAGTCAATTTCTGTTTTATCTAACTTTATTGGTAAGAGGCCATTTTTAAAGGAGTTATTGTAAAAAATATCACCAAAAGAAGATGCAATAACTGCTTTTATCCCAAAGTCTCTTAGCGCCCAAACTGCATGTTCTCTTGAAGAACCACATCCAAAATTGTCCCTTGATAACAATATTTTTGATTTATTGTATGGCTCTTGATTGAGAATGAAATTTTCGTCTATTATTCTTTCTTCTTTCGTAACGCCAAGCTTGCCATCATCTTTATATCTCCAACCATCAAAAAGATAATCTTCATAGCCAAACTTTTTAATTGATTTTAAATATTCTGTTGGAATGATTTGATCAGTATCAATATTGTCTCTGTCAAGATATGCAACCATNCCATCGATAATTAATCCCTCACTATTTGATTTCATGACGGATCTCCAATAGTTCCATTTATAGCAGTATATGCGGCCATTAATGGACTCATTAAATGTGTTCTTCCTAAATATCCCTGTCTTCCTTCAAAGTTTCTATTTGAGGTTGATGCACATCTTTCGTATGGTTTAAGTTGATCTGGATTCATTCCAAGACACATCGAGCACCCAGGATCTCTCCAAATAAAACCTGCATCAGTAAAAACTTTATCTAATCCCTCATTTTCTGCTTGTTCTTTCACAAGACCAGACCCGGGTACAACAATAGCTTCTGATATATTTGATGCAATAGTTTTTCCCTTAACTATTTCCGCAGCCTGCCTTAAATCTTCAATTCTGGAATTAGTACAAGAACCTATAAAAACTTTATCGAATGTTAAATCAGATAGTTTAGTTTCATGTTCAATACCCATATAGTCTCTTGCAAGCTCAATATTCTTTTTGTTCTCATCATTGGTATCAAATACTGTTGGAATTGATTCATCATAATTCAGNACCATCTCAGGCGAAGTTCCCCATGTAACTTGTGGTTTAATTTTTGACACATCTATAGTTATTTCTTTATCAAATTTTGCATCATCATCTGACTTTAGAGTTTTCCAATACTCCTTTGCTTGATTAAAAGTGTCTTCATCAAGAAACGATTTACTTTTAACATATTCAATAGTTTTATCATCTGTAGCAATTAATCCAACCTTTGCTCCTGCTTCAATTGCCATATTACAGATAGTCATTCTTCCCTCAACAGATATACTACTTATATAAGATCCTGAAAATTCAATGGCATAGCCAGTTCCACCAGCAGTACCAATTTGTCTTATCAAATATAAGACAATATCTTTTGATGAAACATGTCTGTCTACTTCTCCTTCAAATATAACATTCATATTTTTTAATTTAGAAACTTTTAAGCACTGAGTAGCAAGAACGTGTTCAACTTCGGAAGTTCCTATACCCATAGCTAAACAACCAAGCGCTCCATGTGTAGATGTATGAGAATCTCCACAAACAATGGTCATGCCAGGAAGCGTATAACCTAATTCTGGACCGATGACATGAACAATGCCTTGTTTATTTGACTCAATATCAAATTGTTTAATACCAAATTTATTACAATTCTTATCCAATTCAACGACTTGAATCTTTGAAATTTCATCAGTTATTGATTCAGAATTAAAATTATTACCTCTTGTTGTAGGTACGTTATGATCAGGAGTAGCAATGTTGGCATTAAGCCTCCAAGGCTTTAAATTTTTCTTAATTAGTCCTTCAAATGCCTGAGGAGATGTGACCTCATGCAAATAATGTCTATCAATATATAAAAGTGACTCTCCCGAATCGAGTTGGGTGACGTGATGCTCTTCCCAGAGTTTGTCGTATAAAGTCTTCATTGTTTTNACTCACTAAATGGAAGATTTTGTTCAACATCAGCACATTGAGCTTTGTTGATTAATAAATAATCCACTAAAACTAAACTAACCATAGCCTCGGCAATTGGCACAGCTCTGATGCCGACACATGGATCATGTCTTCCAGTAACCTCTATATCAACCTCATTACCTTCTTTATTTACAGTTTTTCCTTTTGTTTTAATACTTGATGTTGGCTTTATGATAAAGCTTAGGCTTATATCATCTCCGTTAGATATACCGCCTAATATTCCTCCTGAATTATTTGAAGTAAAACCTGATTCTGTTATTTCATCCCTTGCTTCTGAACCTTTAAGGCTTAATAGATCATCTGCATTGCCAATTGATACTGACTTTACTGCGTTAATAGTCATTATTGCTTTTGCTAAATTAGCATCTAACTTCTCGAAAACTGGATCTCCCAATCCAACTGGACAGTTCTCAACAATAACTCCTAACCGTGCACCTACAGAATTACCCTCCTCAATAAGGTCTTTGAACATTGAATCTAGTTCAGACAATTTTGATTCATCACTAAAAAAGTATTTATTATTTATATTTTTATAACTAATTGAATCGGCCTTCACTTTTCCTATTTCTGATACAAAACCATTTACTGAGACACCCTCCTTTTTAAGAATCTTTTTAGCAATTGCTCCAGCAGCTACCCAGTTTGCAGTTTCTCTAGCACTTGCTCTTCCACCACCTCTGTAATCTCTATGACCATATTTTGCTTGATAAGTAATGTCTGCATGATTTGGTCTAAAAACATCTTTTATATTCGAGTAATCTTTAGATTTTTGATCTTTATTATAAATTATCATTCCTATCGGTGTGCCGAGGGTTTTTCCTTCAAAAACTCCAGACAAAATCTCTACAGCGTCGTCTTCTTTTCTTTGTGTAGTTACATCTGATTGACCAGGCTTTCTTCTATCTAATTCATACTGAATATCCTCTTTTTTTAGCTCAATTTGAGGCGGACAACCATCTAAAATACAGCCCATAGCAGTGCCATGACTCTCACCAAAAGTCGTAATTTTAAATATTTTTCCAAACGTATTGCCTGACATGGCGATAATTATAGTCCAAAAAGCTAAAAAAGCTTTATTTTATGGGATTTTTGAAAATAATTTCTGGAAATCAGTAACAGAGGTTTCTTCAAGCTTTTCTTGGTTCATGCAAAGTGTGAATATCTTATCAGACACTTCCTCATTAAATGTTATGTCTAAATTATCTTTAAATTTCTTTTCTAAAACTGGAATGCCCTCTTCTCTTCTTCTTTTATGACCAATAGGATATTCAACCTCAACCTCCTCTGTTGAAGTTCCATCATTAAAATGAATCTTAATTCTGTTAGCAATTGAGCGCTTATCTGCCTCAAGATATTCTTTTGAGTATCTTTTATCTTCGTTGATAACCATTGTTTCTCTAAGTGCATCTATTCTTGGATCTTTTGCAACATCATCTTCGTAATCTTCTGCGACTAAATTGCCTTTCAATAATCCAATAGCAACCATATATTGCAAACAATGATCTCTATCAGCAGGATTATTTAGCTCCCCAACTTTTGAAATGATTCTAATGGCAGACTCATGTGTAGTAATTTCAACAGATTTTATTTCATCGATTTTATCTTTTATTTCTTCGTGTAACTTTACTGCAGCCTCTACTGCAGTTTGAGCATGGAATTCTGCTGGAAAGCTAATTTTAAATAGAATATTCTCCATAACATAAGTTTCAAAAGGTTGTGGTAAAGAAAGTTTTTCTCCATCAAATGAAACGTCTTCAAATCCCCAAACAGGTGCAGATAATACACCAGGGTATCCCATCTCTCCTGTCATAGTAATCATTGCAAGTCTTACAGCTCTACTAGTGGCATCCCCAGCTGCCCAACTTTTTCTTGAGCCCGCATTAGGAGCATGCCTATAAGTTCTAAGGCTTTGACCATCCACCCAGGCTTGGCTAACTGCATCTTTAATTTGATCAATAGAACCGCCCAGTAATTTTGTAGATATTGCCGTTGAAGCAACTTTTACTAGAATGACATGGTCGAGTCCTACCTTATTAAAACTGTTTTCAAGGGCTAAAACACCTTGTACCTCATGTGCCATAATCATTGATTCGAGAACAGTTCTCATAGTTAAAGGATCT
>NZFS01000011.1 GCA_002690725.1 Gammaproteobacteria bacterium | reverse complement strand
TATTTTTATTCCCACTCAATAGTAGAATGCCTCTGAAACCCTTGTATAGATAGTGTTTCAGAATAGTGTGTCACATTTGTGTCATACGAATTCATAATCAATTGATTATCCCAAACAACCTTGCTGCATCGTCATTAAGTGTCCAACCAGATTTGTTAGAACAAAAATCCATCGTTCTCTCATACAAGAAATCTCCATCATCTTCATTTAACATTTCCATGTAGTATTCTCTTAAAGAGTCATTAATAGATTGGCAATTAATATATTGTTTTCCGTAATACGATTGATTAACTTTGTATGGGGCATGAAATAATAATTTTGAACCACCTGACATATATCTTTTATTTGCCCCTAAAAATGCCGTTGCACAAGATGATGCACACATACCTACAACTTTTGAAAATACATTATTGTTTCTGAGCAATCTTCCTATTGCAAAACCATCTTTAAGAAGACCTCCACCTGAATCCATAAAAACAATTAATGGGACTTCATTATTAAAAGAATCAAGGCATCTAGGAATCTTTGATAAAAATCTTTTGAAGACTTCTGTAGTATCTTCATCAACGGGACCACTAAATGAAATAAAGTTATATTTTCCTTCACAGTTGGAAGTTCCCTTAACTGATATAGATGTTCGTTTTATAGAAAGTTCATTTATTAAAATTCTTTCCTCTAGTCTCATATCTGCTTGACTTCTTATGAAGACATCTGCATCTACGATGTAATCTACATAATCAAGGATGGATGATGTGCAATCGATACCAACTCCTTTTTTAGACCAAATATCATATGGACTGACCCAGTATTTCATTACATTCATATTATTTTCGTAGCAAATATTTTTTAATTTTGTTTCAAGAGATTTATTATCAAATAAATTTTTCATGACTCCACTACATTTTTCATATGTACATTGTTTAGACAGTTTAGGTTTTGACAATTTATATCCGATTCTTAAAATTTCAGATTCATGGTCTTCATATCCAGAATATACATTTTCAGGATTGAAGTCCCAATTTGAAGATAATAAAAGTTCTGATCGTTCAAACTTTATATCTTTTATTTTAAAAGATTCATCAAACCCAGATTCATCGATCAAGTTCGATGATAAAATTCCTGAAAAAAATAAAATAATAAACAATAAATTTGAAATTTTCATTGTTAAATTATGCCATGAACTTATGACTTTCAATAATTTTTGAAGTGTGTCAGATTTGTGTTTTTGGGATAAGCAAAGAATGCATTCCTACGTTGAAGTGACAAATTGTGTCGCACGTAAAATACTGATATAAAGTGTTTATTTCATTCCCACTCAATAGTCGCAGGTGGTTTACTAGAGATATCGTACACAACTCTACTGACTTCTTCTATCTCATTCACTATCCTATTTGATACATGCTCTAAAAATTTATAAGGAAGGTGAGCCCATCTCGCCGTCATAAAGTCTACAGTTTCAACTGCCCTTAATCCAATTACTTCAGCATATCTCCTCTCATCTCCAACAACACCAACTGACTTAACAGGCAATAAAACAGCAAATGCTTGACTTACTTTGTCATACAAATCAGCCTTAATTAGTTCTTCAATAAATATATGATCTGCTTCTTGAAGTATTAATGTTTTTTCTTTTGTTATCTCTCCAATAATTCTTACTCCTAAACCAGGTCCTGGAAAAGGATGCCTTTCAAGCATTTCTTTTGGAATTCCTAATTTAATGCCCATTCTTCTAACCTCGTCTTTAAAGAGATCTCTCAAGGGCTCTACAAGATCAAACTCCATCTCGTCAGGTAAGCCTCCGACATTATGATGAGACTTAATAACTCTTGCCTCATTTGATTCAGAGCCAGAAGACTCAATAACATCTGGATATATTGTCCCTTGTGCTAAAAACTTAATATCTTTCAATTTGATGGCCTCTGCATCAAAAACATCTATAAAGGTTCTTCCGATTACTTTTCTTTTTTGCTCAGGATCTTCAATATTCTCAAGATGTCTTAAGAAAATTTCCTGACTTTCTGATTTAATTACATTTAGTTTCATATTATCTTTAAAAGTTTGCATTACCTGATCGCCCTCGCCTTTTCTTAATAATCCATTATCAACAAAAACACATGTCAAATTATTTCCAATAGCTTTATAAAGAAGTACAGCTGTGACAGATGAGTCTACACCTCCAGACAATCCTAAAAGTACTTTATCCTCTTTAACCTTTTGTTTAATCTCTTCAATTCTTGAAGATATCAAGTCATCCATTTTCCAATGTGGTTCTGCATTACACGATTTAAAAATAAAATTTTCTAAGATTGATTGACCGTCTTCGGTGTGCGTTACTTCAGGATGAAATTGAATTGCAAAAATTGGTAATTTTTTATGTTGCATAGCAGCAATAGGAGCTGATGAAGTTGAAGCAATAAGGTCATAATCATCCGGTAAATCTTGTACCTGATCACCATGACTCATCCATACATTAATCTTGTTATCTAAACCCTTAAAGAGAATAGACTCAGTTAAAATTTCTAATTCAGAATGACCGAACTCTTTTTGATCTGAAGATATAACATGTCCACCCATTTGTTCTGCTAAAGTCTGCATCCCATAACAAATCCCCAGTATAGGAACATTTAAATCAAATACTATTTGTGGNGCTCTTGGTGTATAACTTTTTGTAACTGAGTTNGGTCCTCCAGANANTATAATTCCNTTTGGATTNAGTTTTTTTATTTTTTCTTCATCAATATCCCATGGAAGGATTTCAGAGNAAACATCACTTTCTCTNACTCTTCTTGCAATTAATTGNGTATATTGAGATCCAAAATCTAGAACTAATATTGTGTCAATTATTTTATTGTTTACAGATAATTTGCTCATCAATTACTAGCTTCTTTGATAATTAGGAGCCTCTTTTGTAATCATCACGTCATGAACATGACTTTCAGCCATACCAGCGTTGGTAATTTCAATAAATTGACTATCNAATTGCATATTCTTNATAGTCTTACATCCNACATAACCCATGCTTTGCCTNAAGCCACCCTCAAGTTGATTTATAACGCTAATCACCAATCCTTTGTAGGGAACTCTTCCTTCAATNCCCTCTGGNACTAATTTATCAGATTGTATNTCTTCTTGAAGATACCTATTTGCATCNTTTCTTTCAGTCATTGCTCCTATTGATCCCATTCCTCTGTAAGTTTTAAAGCTTCTTCCTTGAAATAGCTCAACTTTACCTGGTGCTTCCTCAGTTCCTGCAAATAAGCTACCAAGCATNACTGAATCTGCTCCTGCTGCNATTGCTTTTGCTATGTCGCCTGAAAATCTTATTCCACCGTCAGCGATAATATTTACATTACCTTTTTTTANTACTTCTTTAATTTCCATAATNGCAGTTATTTGAGGNACTCCAATTCCTGCAATTATNCTTGTTGTACAAATAGATCCAGGTCCCATCCCAATCTTTACAGCNTCAACNCCAGCTTTTTCTAATTCTAATGCAGCATCNGCAGTAGCTATATTTCCNCCAATNATTTCGACNTCTTTAAAAGTATTTTTAAGNCTTTTAATTGTATCAATAACATTTTTAGAGTGGCCATGAGCACTATCAACNACAAAAACGTCAACCCCTGCTTCAAAAAGAGCCTCAGCTCTTTCTAATGTATTATTTTCTGTTCCAATAGCTGCAGCAACTCTCAACCTACCAGAACTATCTTTTGTAGCATCTGGATGTTGCGCAGATTTTTCAATATCTTTCATTGTTACAAGACCAGATAAGGCTTGATGTTTATCAAGAACTAAAACTTTTTCAATTCTATTGTTATACATTAGTTGCATTACATCTTCTTGTGAAAATCCTTCATTAACAGTAACTAACTTATCAAATGGAGTCATAATTGAAGAAACATCTGCATCCATATTTTCTGCATATCTAAAATCTCTCCCAGTAACAATTCCTTTTAATTTTCCGTCATCTACAACTGGCATTCCTGAGATACTCAACTTACTTGTAAGATTTTTTAATTCTTCAATTGAATTTTTTGAACTTATTGTTACTGGGTCTCTAACAATACCGCTCTCATATTTTTTAACTGCTTTAACTTCACTAGCTTGAACTTCTATTGAGTTATTTTTATGAATTACTCCAATACCTCCTGCTTCAGCAAGAGAAATTGCCATTTTAGACTCCGTAACAGTATCCATTGCTGCTGAAAGCAATGGCATTTTTAATGTAATACTATTTGTTAGCTTAGAAGATATATCTACTTCACTTGGAAGGAAATCACTGTATCGTGGAAGTAGTAAGACGTCATCAAATGTTAACGCTTTGTGTTTTAATTTTTCCATGAGAGATTATAACCAAAGAAATTAAGAAAAAAAAGGCAGGATACTAATCTAAATATCTTTTATTTTTGAAATTAGATCTTGAAGTTCAGGTTTATTTATTTCTATTTCTTCAATAGTTAGTCCATCGATTTCATGAGGAAATACTAACCATTTATCAGTTTCATGTAGATAAAAGTCTGGTCTTTTGTCTGTTTGATTTTTGCTTGGTTTGAAGTAAGGAGTAGCTATCTTAATTTCAGGAGTATTCTTCTTACATGCATTTTTCAAATCAGTTGTTATCTGTTGAATGGAATGTCCGGTATCATGAACATCATCAACAATTAGAAGTCTATCCTCAGACTCAAGCTGTCTTATAACGTAATTTAATCCGTAGACCTGAACTTTATCTCCTTTCTGATCAATACCAGAGTAATAGGAAGTTCTTATTGCAACATGATCTGATTTTATTCCTAAGAAACTTAAAAATTCTTGAACGGCAATGCCTACAGGTGCTCCGCCCCTCCAGACACCTATTATATAGTTGGGCTTATAGCCACTTTCATAGATATTCCAAGCCAATTGGAACGAATCCTTCAAAAGATCATCAGACTTTATGAACAATTTATCCATTTTTAAAATTAAGTTATTTAATTTAAAGAATTATAACTTTATAAATCAATATCAGAAATCATAACTTAATCTGGTCATGAACTGTCTAGGTGGAATAAATTCCAATCCAGTAGCAGCAACACCAAAAACATCAGTCATTGATGAGTTCATGCCGGCTTCATCACCTGCATTTAGAAGCATAAAATCAATACCGAGATTATTATTAAAATCTAAGCCCACAGTAATATTAAACACATAATAACCTGGAACAACATCTACCACAGGATTATTGGAAACACGCTGCATAAATTCAGATCTTTTTATGTATTGTAATATTGTTGTAACGGAGTTTCCTGAAGCTAAAACTGTTTCGTAGGTCATGGTTAGATCTGCAGTAAAATCTGGAGTTTTGGCAAGCTCATTACCTTTAACATTTTCTCGAAGAGCATATCGAAGGTCTTCTTCACCAAAAAAATACCCAAATGCAAGAACATTATCAAGAACCTCGTAATCTGCTGAGACCTCGGAATCTATAGATGCTAAATTCATATCAAAAGTTAGATTGTCTGAAATAAGTGCAGTGAACTCTAACTCAACTCCAGACATCTCTGATTCAGGTATATTTGCTACACCACCTCTATACACATCAGGATCAGAGGCTTGAAATTGGAGATTTTCATAATCATATGAGAATACAGCAATATTGGCTCTTGCTTTTCCATCATTGAAATCAGTCTTTAAGCCAAACTCCATTGAGTCAACTGTTTCAGATTCAAACTTTTGAAAAACCATTGGCGGAGCATTATCATCAAAAAATCCGTATGTTAAATTTGTTCCGCCAGGTTTGTATCCAGTCGTAAAGGATGCATATAGCATTGTGTCGTCAGCAATATCAAATTCACCTGTTGCACGACCGGTTACCTTATCACTAGAGCCTTGAGAATCAAAAACATCTGCATTAAAGAAATTTGCGACGTTAGTCTTAAAAGTATCATCAGAATACCTTAGACCTGAAACCAATCTAAAAGTATCACTAAAACTATATGTAGTTTGTATATATGCGGATTTTGATTTTCTCGATGGAAATGCATCTGTTACGAAATCAAACTCGGCTGAATAGACATCGAATCTTCCTGGAATACCATAATCATGTTCATAGCAATAACTTGGATCAGCAAATGCCTCACTGCATTCATATCTAATTACCCCATTTGCATCATTGTCGACATAACCTCTAATACGATTTTCAATTTCATGTTCCATAAAAAAAGCACCAACAGTCCAATCTAATTTACCACCAAGAGCTGGTTCATTTGAAACTAGATTGATTTCAAAAGTTGTAGTTTCAACAAATGATGTTTCAGGTCGAAATTCTGCCATTGGATAATATGGTGGGCTGTATATGTAAGGTAATTGAGGTATGGACACAACAGTTTGATCATTGAAGTTATGCCTATCATTGTCTCTATCTACTAGAACATCATCCTCTTGTGTACTAGCTAATATTTTTAAGTTAGCGTACCCAAGATCAGACTCATAAATTGCTGCAAACACCTTCGAAGTTATTTGTTGTTTTGAAAGGGTATCTTGCGATAATTTTCTTTCGTTAGTTGAAGTGAAATCATCGATTCCTTTCATTGCTGCACCATTTCTATCAACATCAAAAAACTGTCCAAACACTCTTAATGATGATGATTCAGATAAATTAAAGACCCAATCACTCCTAATGCTAATATTTGAAGCATCATCTAAGTCTTGTCCATTTACTAAATTTTCGGTAAAACCATCTCTTTCAATAGTAGATATTGAAAATTTTGTTGCTACAGTATCTGAAATAGGAAAATTGGTCGTTGTGCTTGCTTTTTTTAGACTATAGTCACCAACAGTTAATGAGGCTTTTGTGTAAAATTCAGAAGTCGATGGAATTTTACTTATAACATTGATGGCACCACCTGTGGCATTTTGACCAAAAAGTGTGCCTTGAGGACCTCTAGCTACTTCAATACGCTCAACATCTACAAAATCGGACTGCAATGAAAAATTAGAAGCAATAAAAATTCCATCAAGGTGATATGCTACAGAAGCTGCTGCAATTGCATTTTGGTTAGTTTCGTTACCAACACCTCTTATTGATATAACTGTTTTGTATCCTTCATTTTTAGCGACTGTTACTCCAGGTACGATAGCAGTAAGATCAACAAAAGATGTTATGTTTTTATCTTCAATCTCAGAGTCTGTAATAGCTGTGATTGCTTGAGAAACTGTTTGGAGACTCTCATCTCTTTTTTCAGCAGTCACAATCACATCTTCAATAACTTGTTCCTGAGAATATACATTCAAATTGAATAAGAATATAAAAGTTAATATTTGAAAGTTTAGTAGATTAATCCTTTGTAAAATCATGTTAAATCCCCACAGAGAAAATATGTATTATATTTATATATTTATGCAATATGCATGCCGAAACTAATAATTGATTATATATGTTTTTGTAATTTATTTAACTAATTATTCATCAATAACTATACACTTTCATTTCTTTTATAGTCTGATACATTAATCCTATGAAAAAAATTACAGAAAAGTTATTTAAACTTAATGAAAATAATACAACCATAAAACAAGAATTTATTGCTGGTTTTACAACATTTATAACTATGGCATATATTATTTTTGTTAATCCTCAAATAATGGCTCAAAGTGGAATGGATCTTGGTGCTATATTTGTTGGTACCTGTATTGCAGCCTCTGCTGCATGTATTTTTATGGGTCTCTATGCAAATTGGCCAATTGGACTAGCTCCTGGGATGGGTTTAAATGCCTTTTTTACCTTCACGGTTGTGGGTGAGATGGGATATTCATGGGAAACAGCTTTAGGTGCAGTTTTCTTAGCAGGAATTCTTTTTTTTATAATTAGTGTTACAAATCTTAGAAGGTGGATGATCGATAGTATTCCAATCAGTTTGAGAGTTGCTATCGGTTCTGGAGTTGGACTATTCATTGGGTTCATTGGACTAAAAAGTGGTGGAATTATAATAAGCAACGATGTCACTTATTTAAGTTTAGGTGACTTTTCAGAATATCAAACAATATTGGCAGCATTGGGTTTCTTGATAATTTCAGTGCTTGCAGTCAGAAAAATTAACGGCGCTATTATTATTGGAGTTTTAATAGTTACCCTCATAGCCCTTTTAATTGGATTAGAAGAATATAAAGGTCTATTAGCTTATCCTCCAAATATTTATCCAACCTTTATGAAACTAGACATTTTAGGTGCTCTAGATGTTGCAATGATTAGTGTGATTATGTCTTTTTTGTTTGTTAATCTGTTTGATACAACTGGAACTCTTCTCGGTGTTGCTACAAGAGCAAATTTAATTGACGAAAGTGGAAATGCAAAAAATTTAAATAAAGCCTTAGCAGTTGACAGTAGTTCTAGTATTTTTGGTACTTTTTTTGGATGTTCACCTGTTACAAGTTATATTGAAAGTTCAGCTGGTGTTGAGTCTGGAGGAAAGACAGGCATGGTTTCCGTCATTGTTGGATTATTTTTTATTTTAGCAATTTTCTTATCGCCACTTGCTGCTATGGTACCTCCATATGCAACTTCAGGTGCGCTTGTATATGTAGCAGTTTTAATGTTAAGCAGTATGGAAAAATTAAATTGGAAAAACTCAATAGAAATACTTCCAGCATTAATAATTATTGTGATGATTCCATTCACATTTTCAATAGCTGATGGGATAGCACTAGGTTTTTTGACATATGTAGTTCTNAAAGTGGCTTCAGGAGGTATTAGAGAAATTTCATCTGGAGCTTGGTTTCTAACTTTTATATTTTTATCTAAATTTATTCTTTTATAAGATTAGGCCTAGGATGTAAATTATTGTTAATCCTGCATTTAATACTATTAGAGTTTGTTCCTTCCACAACATTCCAACAATAACCCAAAGAGTATTTGCAGAAATGAATGCCCAATGATGGTACTCAAGCTCGGGAACAAAGCTAGCTAAGATAGCAGCTATTATTA
Source organism: Gammaproteobacteria bacterium (assembly GCA_002690725.1). Taxonomy (GTDB): domain Bacteria; phylum Pseudomonadota; class Gammaproteobacteria; order Magnimaribacterales; family D2472; genus SAR86A. The sequence continues at coordinate 139,160 of NZFS01000011.1, read as the reverse complement.
AAATTCCAGTTGCAATCCAGGCAATAAATTGAAATGGTTTTTCGTTTTGCTCCATAAAAAAGATAATCTATTATTGTGAGTTAAACAATTCGTCTGTCTTTGCAGCGCAGACAAAATCATTCATGTGAAGTCCTTTTATCTTATGNGACCACCAAAAAACAGTTACTTTGCCCCACTCTAGAATAATTTCAGGATGATGATCCTGATCCTCTGCTAACTGNGCAATTTTATTAGTAAATTCAACTGATTGNTCATAGTCAATGAAAGCGAATGAACACATTAATCTTTTGATTCCCTCATCATCNATAATTGACCAACTCGAAATATTTGGTAAAAGTTCTTTGATTTCAGATTCTGATAAAAGTGGTGCATCAATTCTGCATGCCTCACACTTACCTTCAGATAAATTTTTAATCATAATTATTTTTTAATTTTAGCTAATGTTATTGGATTAAGTAACTTTTCTAGTTTAGATCTNGGTAAATCTACTTCCTCTGATGCAACATCAATNATAGGTCTATTTTCTTTATAAGCTTTTTTTGCAATGAGTGCAGCTTTTTCATAACCAATAATAGGATTTAATGCAGTTACTAGAATTGGATTTTTTGATAATGCTATTTCTAGATTTTTATTATTAACTTTAAAGGTTTTAATAGCTTTTTTAGACAAAGCNTTCATTGATCCTGATAAAAGATTTATGCTTTTTAATAAGTTATATGCAATTAAAGGTAACATAACATTTAATTGAAAGCTCCCGGATTGTGCTGCTACTGTTATTGTTACATCATTACCAATTACATCTGCAGATGCCATTGCAACTGCCTCTGGGANTACTGGATTTACTTTACCGGGCATAATGCTGCTACCAGGTTGAAGTGCTTGAAGCTCGATTTCAGATAAACCTGTCAATGGGCCACTATTCATCCATCTAAGATCGTTAGAAATTTTCATCAAAACTACTGCAAGATTTTTCAACTCTCCNGATAATTGAACTGAAGAATCTTGAGCGCTTAACTCATGATAAAAATTTTTACTGGGTATAAACTTGTATTTTTTTTTAAAAAGTTTTGAAATTTCTTCTGAGAAAAATTTAGAAAATTTTTTATGAGCATTAACTCCACTTCCAACAGCTGTACCTCCTTGAGGTAACTCAAGAAGTTTCTTTTCTAAGGTTAATAATGTCTCTTTTGAGGNAGAGAGCTGGCCTGACCATGCTTTGAGCTCTTCTGNAAAATCAATTGGCATAGCNTCCATCAAATGAGTTCTTCCAGTTTTTATTGTACCTTCTATTTTTTTTGCTTTTGAATCAATTTCATCAATTAANCTNTTTAACGCAGGCAAAAGTTTTTTGGTTAAATCCATATGTGCGCTNATTTTAATTGCAGTAGGAATTACATCATTACTACTTTGGCACATATTTACATCATCATTTGGACTCACCTTTTCTTTTATATTTTTTGATGCTAGATTCGCAATAACTTCATTTACATTCATATTAGAACTTGTTCCAGAACCAGTTTGGAAAACATCAATTGGGAATTGGTNGTGATGTTTTTCTTGCCATACTTCCTTTGCTGCTTTTGATATNGCTCTTGCTTTTTTATTTGAAAGTAATTTTAGTCTTAAATTTGACTTTGCAGCAGCATCTTTTATAAGTCCTAAGGCAGAAACGAAAGATTTTGTAAAAGGAAAGTCCATTTTTATGCCACTGATTGGAAAATTGTTAACAGCTCTTTGTGTTTGTGCGCCCCAAAGAGCTTTAGCAGGAACCTTCACTTCTCCTAAACTATCTTTTTCTATTCTATATTTCATATTTGTTTATTAATTTGATAAGCTATTTTAACATTAAAGAGCANTGGAGAATAAAAACTATGTCAAATGTTGCACCAATTAAAATTGATACTACTGATGGTAGATTGCCCCTGAAAGAAAAAGGTTTAGTTTTTCAAGAATTTGCGAATCCAGCTGAGGAAAGACGAAATCAATTAGAAAAACTAGCAGCTGGATTTAGNTTATTTGATTATTTTGGATTTAATGAGGGAGTAGCTGGTCANATAACCTACAGAGATCCTGAATTCAAAGACCATTTNTGGGTNAATCCACTAGGTGTTCATTTTTCNCAAATATCAGTTTCAGATCTTTTACTTGTAAATCATGACGGTAAAGTAATTCAAGGTGATAAAGATGTAAATGTTGCTGCTTTTGCNATTCATTCNAGACTTCATAAAGCAAGGCCTGATGTAAATGCAGCTGCTCATTCTCATTCGATATACGGAAGAACTTTTTCAACGCTCGGTAAACTGCTTGATCCNATATCTCAGGATGCTTGTGCTTTTTATGAAAATCAGGGAATTTATAAAGATTTTTCAGGNGTCGTAGANGAAGTTAATGAGGGTGATGAGATNGCTAAAGCTTTAGGCGANAAAAAAGTNGCTATCCTTCAAAATCATGGTATTTTNACTACAGGTCCATCCGTAGATATTGCACTTTGGTTTTACATGTCTATGGAAAGATGTTGCCAAGCTCAATTAATGGCAGACTCTGCAGGAGAGCCGGTTATTATTCCTCATGAAACAGCTGTGAAGACCAGAGAATTTATTGCAAACGACATTGCNGCATGGGCTAGTTATCAACCTGCATTTGANAAGATAATTAAAATGCAGCCAGATTTACTTGATTAATTAGGGAGCGATTACNGCCTTGGTTTCAAGACATTCTTCAAGGCCGTGAAGTCCATGCTCTCTTCCGTTTCCTGAGGATTTATANCCACCAAAAGGTGCTCCTGTTCCTCTTGCACCTCCATTAATAATTANTTGTCCTGCCCTTATTTTTCTTGCAACTTCCTTTGCGTGATCTGGTTCCCCTTGAACATATCCNGCAAGACCNTATTCTGTATCATTTGCCAACTCAATAGCTTCATCTTCATTTTCATATTTNATTATTGATANCACCGGGCCAAAGATTTCTTCTTTTGCAATTGTCATATCATTTGTCACATTTGCAAAAACTGTTGGTTTGACAAAATATCCTTTTTCACATCCATCAGGTTTTTCAATNCCNCCAGCAACCAAAGNAGCNCCNTCTTCTATGCCAATTTCTATCATTCTTAGAATCTTTTCGTATTGTGCTTTATTTGCAATTGGGCCTATTCTAAACTCACCGAGAGGNTCTCCAACTGAAGTNTTGTTTGCTGTTTGTACTGCAACTTCAACAGCTTTATCATAATTTTTAGCAGAAACTAACATTTTTGTTGGTGCATTGCAGGATTGTCCTGAATTAAGGAAACAATGGCCAGCTCCACCTTTTACCGATTTCTCTAAATCAGCAACATCGTCAAGAATTATATTTGAAGATTTTCCACCCAATTCTTGATGAACGCGTTTAACTGAAACAGCAGATGCTTGCGCAACTGCAATACCAGCCTTAGTTGAGCCTGTGAATGACATCATGGCTATATCTGGATGTTCAGATAGAGCTGCGCCAACAATTGGGCCGTACCCATTAACAACATTAAATACACCATCTGGAACACCTGCTTTATCAAATACTTCTGCTAAAAGCATTGCGCAGTATGGAGATATTTCACTTGGTTTTAAAATCATAGTGCAACCAGCTGCCAGAGCTGCAGAAACTTTTGTTGTTATTTGATTCATAGGCCAATTCCATGGAGTAATCATGCCAATGACTCCTATGGGTTCCTTTATTAAAGTGTAATCACCTTCAGGTTTTTCAAATTGATAATCTCTTAAAGCATCTAAAGTTTCTTGTATATTTTTAATTCCTGTTGACGCTTGAGCTCTCTCAGAAAGCCATATTGGAGCTCCCATTTCTTTTGTAATGATTTGTACAAAATCATCATATCTGTTTTTATATTCAGTAATGATATTATTAAGTAATTCTATTCTTTGTTCTTTTGAAGTACATTGATAAGAGTCAAAAGCTTCTAATGCTGCAGCTACAGCTTTATCAATATCTTTTTTTGTTCCAGCAGTGACTTGTCCAACAACTTCTTCATTAGCAGGATTAATTACATCAATTAACTCATTTGAATCAGAGTTTACCCAATCACCATTGATATAAAAATTTAAATCATTACTCATTACATTCTCCTTTGAACTTACGTTTAAAATTATAACTAAATACTTATTGTTGAACTAGATTATCTAAAATAAACCCTTTATCTCATTATCTTCATCAAGGCCTATAGCCTCAGCTGCAGGAACACGAGGAAGTCCAGGCATTGTCATAATTTCGCCACAAACGACGACAATAAATTCAGCTCCTGCAGAAAGTCTGACCTCTCTTATTGGTACCTCATGACCTGTTGGAGCTCCCATAAGAAGAGGATCAGTTGAAAAACTATATTGAGTTTTTGCCATACAAATTGGATAGCTGCCAAATCCATCTAGCTCAAATTTTTTAAACTGATTTCTGACTTTTTTATCAGCAATGATATCTTCTGCTCCATAAATGTTTTGTGCAATACATCGTGTCTTNTCCCAGAGTGTCATATCATCATCATATAAAGTTTTGAATTCTGATAAATTTGAATCGGCTATTTTAGAAACTTCTAGAGCAAGATCTGCAGCACCCTCGCCTCCTTTTTCCCAATGCGACGATATCTTGCACTGAACACCAAGATTTTTACAATAACTAATAATTGCACTATGTTCTTTTTCAGTATCAGATACGTAATCATTTATTCCCACAATCACTGGTACTCCAAATTTAGTTATGTTTTGAATATGTTTTTCAAGGTTCTTACATCCCAGTATTACTGCATCTACATTTTCTGACCCAAGATCTTCTTTTTTTACACCACCATGCATCTTCAAAGCTTTTGTTGTTGCAACTAAAACAACTACATCTGGCTTCAGGTTAGATTTTCTGCACTTAATATTAAAAAACTTTTCGGCACCTAGATCAGCACCAAATCCAGCTTCTGTAATTACATAATCAGAAAGTTTAAGAGCNGTTTTTGTAGAAATTACTGTATTGCAACCATGTGCAATATTTGCGAATGGGCCTCCATGCATAAATGNAGGATTATTTTCCAAAGTTTGAACTAAGTTTGGTTGGAAAGCATCTTTAAGTAAAGCTGTAACAGCACCATCCGCATTTAGTTGTTTTGCCCTAACCGGTTCGTTAGATTTAGTAAATCCAATAACTATATTTCCGATTCTATTTTGTAAGTCTTCNATGTCAGAAGCCAAACAAAAAACGGCCATAATTTCAGAGGCAACTGTAATATCAAAGCCACTTTGTCTTGGAATGCCGTTTCCAGTACCCCCTAAGCCACATGTTATATCTCTTAGTGATCTGTCATTCATATCGACAACACGCTTCCAAGTAATTCTTCTCGGATCAATATTTAATTTATTATCCCAATGAATATGATTGTCTATCAATGCCGATAATAGATTATGAGCTGCTCCAATTGCATGAAAATCTCCAGTAAAATGNAGATTAATATCGGTCATTGGAACTACTTGAGCGTTACCACCTCCTGCAGCACCACCTTTCATTCCAAAACAGGGTCCTAAACTTGGTTCTCTGAGACAAATCATTGCTTTCTTACCAATATGNCACAAACCATCAACAAGACCAACACTGGTAGTAGTTTTTCCCTCACCTGCAGGAGTTGGTGAGATTGCAGTTACTAGAATCAGTTTACCATTTTCTTTTTTTGATAATGAATTTACGAAATTTGATTTCAATTTAGCCTTATCATCTCCAAACTTTATTAGAGCATTCTCATCAACGTCTAGTAATTTTGCTATCTCATGTATAGGTTTTTTGTTTGCAGCGTTNGCAATTTCTAAATCGCTAAGATAATTGGCCATAATTTCTCCATGATGTTCAAAAATATCCTCCAGTATACATATAAGATATTATGATAACTATAGAATTCTTTTTAATTTTTTGCGGCATTAAAAGCATCAACTGCTCTTAATCTAGATTCTTTTAAATCAAGGATCTGTGTTGGATAATTTAAATGATTTCTTATTGCAGTTGTTGGATCATGTATTTCTTTTTTGTCTAAATCTTTAAGTTCAAATACATGTTTCTTAATAAATTTACCCTGCCCATCAAAGTTTTTTGATTGAGTAATAGGATTAAAAATCCTAAAGTAAGGTGCAGCATCTGTTCCAGTTGAGCTACTCCATTGCCACCCACCATTATTTGAAGAAAAATCTCCATCTAAAAGATTTTCCATAAAAAATGCTTCGCCCAATCTCCAATCATGAAGCATATTTTTAGTAAAAAACATTGCAACAACCATCCTAAGTCTATTATGCATCCATCCTTCTGACTTAAGCTGTCTCATTGCAGAGTCAATTATAGGAAAACCAGTCATTCCATTTCTCCAAGCATCAAATTCTGNTTGATTAAAGCGCCACTTAATATTCTTGGTGTAATCCTGAAATGGCTGNCCTTTGCTTACTTTTGGAAAACAAAACATAATATTTTTATAAAACTCTCTCCAAACAATTTCATCAATCCATTTAATTATGCCTTTCTCACCAGAATCTAATTCAAAATTATTTATCTTGAGCGCTTCTAAAATACATCTTTTTGGTGAAATTATTCCCAATGCCAGATAAGGAGATAATCTACTGGTACCCTCTAAAATTGGGTCATTTCTATTGATGGAATATTGAAGAACTTTTTTATCTAAATATTCTTCCAATATTGATAGCGCATTAGTTTCACCAATCTTCCATATAGACATATCAACAGAATGAGTTTTATTGAACTTAAAATTAAACTCATTTACATTTGAATTAATATCAGCATTATCTTTAAGAGTATATTTAAATTCGATATCTAAAAAATCTAAATTGAAGTTTTCAATCCATCTTCTCTTAAAAGGAGTAAATACTGAGTAGGGTTTTTCTTCCTTTGTTCTAATTGTCCCAGGAGCAAATACTACCTGATCATTAAATGATATATTTTTGATATTTTCTTTATCTAAGAGATCTTTTACTTTTTTATCTCTTTCACTTTCGTCAGTTCCAAACATATTATTCCAATAGACATTAGATATTGATCTTTCTTTTACAATATCAAGAATTTTTTTTGGATTATCACTAAAGCCTTTCGAATCAACAATAGTGAGTGGAATATTAAGTTTTTTTAGATTTTCATTTAAGTTTATTAAATTATTAATAATAAATTCAATCTTACAATTTGCTTGATTATGAAGTTTCATTTGTTCTGATGAATAAATATAAATACAATGAACTTCATTTGTATCAATGCAAGCTTGTCTTAATGCTGGATTGTCATCAATCCGAAGGTCATTTCTTAACCAGACTAAACCTCTCATAATTTTTATTTAACTTTTGAATTTGAAAAAATTATATCAACTTGGAAATTTTCTCTTTGATTAAAAATTTCAGCCGAGCCACCTGCTGACTCAACTATAGCAGCGCCAGCGATTATATCCCACAAATAAATACCATTCTCTTGATATTTTTCAGCTTTGCCAGATGCTATGTAGCATGCTGCCATTGCAGCAGAGCCAATCATTCTTATTTTTTGCCATTGCTGCATATCTTGAATCATATTATTCAATGAGTTATTTGAATAATCTGTATTATATGGAAGGCCAGTAATTAAAATGCTTTCTTTTTTATCTAATTTTTGAGAAACATTAATTGGTATATCGTTCATATTTGCCGAATTTGTAAATATATCCCCTGAGTACATTTGGTTATTGTTAAAATCATATATAACTCCAAGCAGAGGCTTCATTCCTTTTACTAAACCAATTGATACACAGCATATAGGAATATCTCTACTGTAATTAGCTGTTCCATCAAGCGGATCAATAACCCAATAAATTTCTCCTAAATCTTCAGTGGATTTGCCACTTTCTTCAGCCAAGATAGGATATTTAGATTCTGAAGAAATAACAGATTTAATTAAATTTTCAGATTCAATATCAGCCTTTAATTTCACATCTTTTGAATCAGAATTTAATCTTTTATTAATTTGATCTTTCTTGTTTAATAAAAATTTACCGGACTCTAAAGCAGCTTTTTTTGCAAGAACAATATCTTTTGATAAATCTTGAATTGTCATCTAACCTTTATATGAAACTCTATAGATAACGTTGTATTTATCATCCGATATTAACATTGACCCATCTTTCATAATAAATGGTGATACTGGTCTTCCCCAGGCTGACTCATTTGATAACCATCCAGTAATAAAATCTTCTTGATAAAGGTAATTACCATCATTATCAAGTTTTACAAAAACGATGGTGTATCCAGATTTTTTAGTTCTGTTCCAAGAGCCATGAAGCGCAACAAAAATACTATTTTTGTATTTATCTGGAAAAACATGACCATCATAAAAAGTAATTCCTAATGGAGCAACATGTGGACCCAGTTCAACAATTGGATCTACAAATTTCTTGTCAACAGAAGGAATAAGATATCCAAACTCAGGATCAATAACGTCTTTTGCATGTTTGTATGGATATCCATAAAAACTTCCCTCCTCATTTACGACATTTAACTCACATGAAGGGGAGTCGTCGCCCAGCCAGTCTCGCCCATTATCAGAAAAATACATTTTTTTTGAGACAGGATGCCAATCAAATCCAACACTATTTCTTACTCCATCAGCAACCGTTATTAGCTCTCCATCAATATACTTATGAATAGCTGCAAACCTTTTGTCTTTAGCTTGAGGCTCTATGCAAATATTACATGGAACACCAACTGGTATATATAAATTACCATCTGGACCAAAATCAATATATTTAAATCCATGCCAGGTTTCAGATGGCAGATTATTCATATAAATTGTTTTTTTTGGTAATGATTTAGAGTTTTTACTCAACCAATCATCAATATTCTTTACAATCCAAATTGTATCGATTTCAGCAAAATATAAATCACCATTATGAACACTTACACCGGTAGGATTTTGCAGACCATCAGCTATTAATATTTTCTTTTCTGCGTATCCATCGAAATCTTTATCATAAAGTGCATAAATTTTATCTCCTTTTTTTGTGCCAACAATCACATAACCTTTATCAGTTTCAGAGATTTGTCTTGGTGTATTTAATTCATCAGCGAAAATACTAATTTCAAAGCCGTCTGGCAGAATTAAATTATCTAGATTTGAGCAATTAGCTGAAAGTGAAGCACACAAAATTAAAATGCCTAGAACTAAATTATTTTTTTTCACTTGATACCTCGCTAAAACCCTCAACATTTTCTTTCAATATATTTCTGATTGTTATTACATCGTTAGATATTGAGGCATTATATAAATCATCAAGAACTTTAGTCAAAATTTCTTTATTTGGATAATCTTCAATTGATCTAAAAATTTTACTATTTGAAGTTTTAAGTTTATCACCTGATATTAGTAACTCTTCAAATAATTTTTCACCAGGTCTCAAACCAACTTCTTTAATTTCAATACCATCACTCTCACCATCATGACTAATATTTCTACCAGATAAATAAATTAGTTTTTCAGCTAAATCAAATATTTTTACTTGTTCTCCCATATCTAATAAAAAAACATCGCCTCCATTCGCGAACTCCCCAGCTTGGATTACAAGACTAGATGCTTCTGTGATTGTCATGAAATATCTTGTTACCTTTTTATGTGTAATTGTAATAGGTCCACCTTGAGCGATTTGTTTTCTAAAAAGAGGAATAACGGATCCAGATGAATTTATGACATTCCCAAACCTAACAATACAGTATTTAGTTTTGTTAGTTTCTGCATCAATACATTGCACTACCATTTCAGCAATTCTCTTTGAAGCTCCCATAATATTAGTAGGTCTTACAGCCTTATCTGTAGAAATTACTACAACTTTTTTTACACCACAACTGGATGCTACTTCGCATAAAGCTTTTGTTCCAAAGATGTTATTTTTGAGTCCTTCTGAAATATTTTCATAATACTCAACGATAGGAACATGTTTGTATGCAGCAGCATGATATATATAGTCAATAGAATGGTTAGAAATAATCTCATTTAATCTATCTTTATCTTTAACATCGCCTAAAACGCATATAATTTGAGTGGATGTCTCTTTTATTTTTGAGATAGATTCGATTTCTTCTTGAATTGAATATAAATTAATTTCAGATATCTCAAATAAAACAATTTTGTTAGGATTCCCCAATAAGGCTTGTCTTACTATTTCAGAACCAATAGAACCACCCGCTCCGGTAACCATTATATTCATTCCAAAAAAAGATGTTGCAGAATTTTTTACAGAATCTCTTGGAAGAAGATCGTCGATTGATAAATCTTGCATTTCTACCATTTTTTTTTGATTTGCAACAATTTCATGAAGAGCTGGAATTGTTCTAACTGCAACTTTATATTTTTCCAGACCAGATATTATTAATCTTCTGTCATGCTGATTCAAGCTTGGAATTGCTAAATAAACTTCTAAATTTGTATATTTTTCAGATAGTTTTTTTAAATGTTTCTTCTTTCCAAAAATTTTTATGCTGTTTATTTCAGCTCCACTTAATGCTCTTGAGTCATCAAAAAAACCTACAATATTTACCTCATTATCATATTTTAAAGACTGATATAGCTCGTTACCTGCAGCGCCTGCCCCATATATTAAGACGGGTTTTCCAATTTTTTTATTTTTAGAATAATTTAAAATCAATCTTGCAAAATCTCTAGAGATTTGTAAGAAGGCATAAAAAACATATGCTAAAAATAAAGATTTAAGAATTGTTGCAAATAAATATTGGTTTCTTACAATCTCATACTCTGTTGCATAAACAATACCCCATGATACTCCAAATACTATTGAACCTTTTAACGATCTTAAAATTAAATCTCTTGATTCAGAATATCTTATTGAAGACCTGTAAAAACCAGAATATATAAAGTAAATAAATGTAATTAGTGCTGGAATAAAAAAATTATATATATTTTGAATAATTACTCCGTATAAACTTATTTGAAAATTTGAAGCAACTAAAGCAGTAAAAGGAGGCCCAAATATCAACCAACACGTAAATGCTGTAATTAAGTCAACTATAGAAAGTATAAGTAACTTGTATCTTCTTGATAAACTTCTTAAAATTGGTAGAAGTAATTTCATTAGTTAATTTTACTTCAAAAAAGATTTGTATACATAAATATAGTAATAGGATTAAAATTAATTTAGGCTCACATAGATAGTGCTCAAAAAAATTATGTTCAACTTTTTTAAAAAAAATATTAATAAAAAAACAGAAAATGCTGTTATGCCATCATTTGAAATCGAGCTAACTGCATCTGTTTTAGCCTACGAAATTGCAAGATCAGATGGAGATGTTTCTGAAGATGAATTGTCAGTATTAATGATGGAAATTAAAAAAATTGCAAATAAAGTAAATAAAGATACATCTGAAATATATAGTATTGTTAAAGCCTACAGCGCTGATAGCGTTTCTTTTCATGAATTTATTGAAGATATAAATCAGAATTATTCAAAAAATGATAAATTGTTGCTTTTGGAGTTTCTCTGGAAAATTGCATATGCTGACGGAAAACTTGAAGTTGACGAAGAGCGTCTTGTAAGAAGAGTTGCTGACTTAATTAGAATAAAAGATATAGAAGTTCTAAAGTTAAAAGATTTGATGAAAAGTGCATTTAATCATAATCTATAATACTTGCATTTTCTTTTATGAATTGCTCTGAGCTGTTCCTATTACAATTTCCAGGATAGTTTTTAATATTTTCATCATATAAATCATTACCAACAAAAGTAAACATCTGATATAAAATAACGCATTTTTCTTCTTTATTTAATCTTTCATCATAAAATAATTCTTTTGTAAGTATTTTAAGGTTTGTGTTGCTTGAAGACATTCTTAGATTTTTTTTATTATCCAAAATAATAAAGGATGTAATATCTGATTTTTCATCAATATAAGGTCTCCACTTTATATTGTTTGAAGAAGATCCTGGATCACCATTTCTTGCAAAGTTTGTCCAGAATCTCATCATATTTCTTGAAATATAAAAACGTGAAATTCCTCTTGGATAAATAAAGTTAGAAACTGGTCTGCCTCCAACAAGAGAGTTGTCACCTGCTAACAGAGGAACTTCAAGAGCATGCGTTGCGCCAAAAATCTGCTTGAAATTAGCAATTACAAATCTTCTTTGATCATCCCAATCAAACCTATAGGAGTACAAATTTTTATTGCCAGTCATTGCTAGTGAATTCAGTGGCTCATCAACTCCTCTTATTTTCCAAGCGGTGCTTCTATAATAGTTAAATGCCTCATAAGCACCTTCATCTTTTAAGCTAATTTTTGGAAGGCCTAGTATTGAACCACCTATGGAATAATCAAGCTCAACAAAATATTCGGAAAATGCTAACCAGAATTTTACTTCGTCTCTATTGGAACCTATCATTGTAGGTACATTGTTAACATACTCTGTTTTCGACAGAGCATTTCTTAGTCCGTTCTTAGGTATTACAATACCATCATTGGTAAGAAGGGGTATTTCCTCGTAAGATTTTCTATCTGAATAATATTTATAAAATTCTTTACCAGACATGCTTAACAAAATTTTTCTTATTTCTTTATTTTCATATTCACTTTGTTTTTTATCTTGAGAAACATCATTAACAATTTTATTTACAATTTTCCAACTTGTGTGATCAGAGCTAAAAGACTGAATATCCTGTCTATATGCATTTTCAGTTGAGAAAGATGTTGTATAACCAGACATTGATATTGCTTTATGAAAAAGTCCCTTTGCTCTTTTAGACACCAGTAAAGATAAAACATTATGGCCGCCTCCAGACTCTCCAAATATGGTAATGTTATTTGAATCACCTCCAAACAAAGTTATATTTTCATTTACCCACTCTAGGGCGGAAATAATATCTAAAGTTCCAAAATTTGAAGTTTTATCAACATCATTTTGAAAACCTTGTATTGCTGGATGAGTGAACCAACCAAATGGACCTAGTCTATAATTAATTCTTACAACAATAACATCATGTTTCTTAACTAATTTTCGAAAATCATACAGATCTTTTAGGCCTGAGGTATTTCCACCACCATGGATCCAAAACATTACAGGAAGCAATTTTTTGGATTTATTTAATGGAGCAAAAACATCAAGATACAAACAGTCTTCGCTGCCAGATAATAAATCATCTTCATCAGCATATTCAGCGGAACCACCAAAGTTTGAGGTTCTTTGTATGCAAAAGTTTTTAGTCTTTGGTAATATTAGTTCTGAACTAAACTCTATCTTTCGAGGTGCCTTCCATCTAAGTTCTCCAACTGGTGGTAAAGCATACGGGATGTCTTCCCAAATATAGACACCTCGATGAAATTCTCCCTTTACCACTCCAGACGATGTGTATATAGGGTTTTTATTTCTTGATTTATTCAAACCAAAATCTTGTTGTATTGGTTCAATATATGGAACTTCCTCCCAATTGTTAATACCATTCTTAACATTTATCTGGGCATCACGAGATGACAGAAGAACAGGAAACATAAAAATGGTTATATAAAAAATTCTTAAAGTTATTGAGTAAATTTTTTTCATTTTTATATAATTAGCTAACAAATAACACCAGATTAATGAATCACTATATTATATATAATTTCGGGATGTAGCGCAGTCTGGTAGCGCACTACACTGGGGGTGTAGTGGTCGTCGGTTCAAATCCGGCCATCCCGACCAATTAATTTATTTTATTTTTTATAAATGTAGATGGTTTAAAAACTAACTTTTTTCTTTCAGGAATTATAAATTCTTGTTTAGTCTTTGGGTTTCGTCCAATTCTTTGAGGAGATTTATGAATATAGAATGTACCAAATTTTGAAATCTTAACTATATTGGACTTATTTTTTTTTATAATTCTTATGAACGACTCAAGGAAACTTCTGCTTGTAGATTTATTTAAAAAAGTCTCGGAAGAGATATTATTTATAATATCTTTTTTTCCGAGACTCAATTGTTATCTATATTTTAGGAGCCTGTTCCAGTTGCTGTGCCAGTTCCTGTTCCAGTGCCAGTTCCTGTTCCAGTACCAGTTCCTGTTCCTGTTCCTGTTCCAGTTCCTGTTCCAGTGCCAGTTCCTGTTCCTGTTCCTGTTCCTGTTCCAGTTCCTGATCCAGTTGGGAAGGTGGATGCTTCAGTTCCAGTACCTGTTCCAGTTCCAGGATTATCATCAACACCACCGACATCTCTAACTTTAACTGTTATGTCTTGTGTTGAAGTATTTGAACTAGCATCAGTAGCTGTAACAGTAGCTGTAAAGTCGTATGTACTTCCATCATAACCAGCTTTACCCTCTACAAGATCACCTTCATATGTATAGCTTCTGGCTAAACCAGGTCTATCTTCGTAATCAATAGCAGTTATAAATGTTAAAACCCCAGCTGCAGTAATTGACATTGCATCTGTATTCGAAATAGTAAATGTAACTGTATCAGCATCTGTTGCAGTAACAGTTCCGATTGCAGTTTGATTCTCATCAACAATAAATGTTGAAGATGATGTAAATACTGGTGATGTTGTATCTGTAACATTAACTGTTCTAGTTGCTGTACCAGCATTTCCTGATGCATCTGTAGCTGTATAAGTTAATGTATAAGAACCTACAGTATTGGCATCAACTGTACCAGATGTAACAACTTCAACAGAGCCAGACAAATCAGTTGCAGTAGCTCCAGCATCAGTGTATGTAGTTCCTAATTCAACAGTTGCAGGATTATCGCCTGTTACTGTAACAACTGGTGCTGTAGTATCAACAACATTCACAGTTCTCGTTGCTGTTGCAGTATTTCCATCTAAATCAGTAGCGGTGTATGTGATTGTATACGAGCCAACTGTGCTTGTATCTACAGTTCCTGAGGATGTAACTGCTGTAGCACCGTGAAATTCATCAAATGCAGTAGCTCCCTGATCGATGTATGTTGCTCCCAATTCTACAGTTGCAGGATTATCACCAATGACTGTTAATACGGGAGGAACATTATCATTATAACCATCGTCAGTAAGAGCAGAAATTGCACCCAAACCTGCTATTGCTATTAGTGCTTTTTGAATAGCTGAAAGCTCAGCGATTACTGCACCAAGTTGAGAAGAACCCGATGTAGCTACCGCACCTTGAGAACCTTCTTGCATATTTGCTTCTAAATTAGCACGCTCCACTATAAGTTCAGAACGTCTATCATTAAGTTGTTCTAGATTCATTGACTTAACTCTATTTTCAATTTCTTCAAGTTTTTGGTCTGATATACCATAATCATTAGCCTGAATGTTAGTTATTAAACTAAATGCCATAGCTATGGTTAGTATGTTAAGTTTGTTAAATATATTCCTCATTTTCATATTTCCTCTGGCCCCCCAGCATGCGTTTAGAGATTGTATATTATTTTAAATATATACGCTAATATTTACAAATTTAAACATATAGCACTCCAAAACACATATTTATAAAATTAGGTGGCTATTATACACAAATATAATAAAAAGCTATGAATTTTTAAGTATCAATTTTGAAACAAAATCTAATCTAATGGTCTAAATTTCACTAATAAATCATTTAAATTATGGTGCCTTATTAATTTTGCACCAGGATCTTTAGTAAGAGGCCTCCAAGTATAATTTATTAAATTCCCATATATAGGGATATTAAAAAAAATCCCTTTATCAAAAGATCCTTCTCCAAAGTCTTCAGAAGATACATCTGTAAAAGTTGCAAATGCTCCGAATCTTACTCCACTTTGAAAAGTTCTTGAAAATTCAATAGTGGAGCCAATATCACCGGCGAGATATTCACCAGCACTAATCTTCATATCAAATGGAATTAACCCATAATTTCTATAGTAAAGATTTGCAGTCATCGTAATATTTTCATAATCTAAATGTCCAAAACCCCAATTGTAATCTCTTTTTTTTACTTTAAATGCTTCAATACCATATGAGTAATTTGAATTAGGCTTAAAATATAAATATTCTGCTCCATAACCTGAAAACATGTCTTCAAGGATGCCACCTGTAAACATTAAATGGTGATTTGTTTTTGGAGTAAGGTGATAGTCGATCTGAGCTCTTCCTACAAGAATTCCTTGATCCATGTTTTTTAGATACTGCTTAACGTCTGACCTTACTTGTGCTGGGAAAGTGTCAACAGGTGGGAAGATTAGATCATCAAAGTTATCAGCTAAAGAATATTTTAAATTTGTATTGAAGAATAAATTTTCTCTTATTACAAACTCTGTATCATTTTCCGCTAATACTGCACCTTTAAAAAACTCTTCTCTTGATGCTACAAAAGGCCTAAATCGAATATTTGATGATGTATTTACTCCCCTGTACTGCTGTCTTTCATAAATTGTTCTAGCACTTCTTTCAAAAGCCTCATCAATTTCAGATACAGCTTTTAAATCTGTTATTTTTAAATCTTTTTTTATATCTTTTTTGATTCCAGCATCCCTTGATGCTTGTGATATTATCTCCTCAACTAGATTTAAATCAGGATGTATAAATTGTGTTAATTCAAGGCCTAAGAATCTTGAAGTTTCCGATATTTTATTTACACCAATGCCGTTTTCCTCAAGATTTTTTATTAATTTTGTGTATTTGTCATCATTTATAGATGTATCTGCTTGTTGATATTCATATTTCTTAAATGATCTTTTTGGATTATTTTTATATAGAAATTTTAATGACGAGTATCCCCCCTTTTCATATGAAAATCCAAGAGAAAAATTATCATTAATTAAGTAATTAAGGCCAATGGTATAGTCACTTTCTCTATCAGGATATGGAAGAGATCCACCATCAACTAAAATAGTATCTTTTTCAATTTGAAAAAGCACATTTTTATTGAAACTATATGATATTCCGTAAAAAGGTGCTGCTTCTTGACCAGAGAAAAAATTAGAGAAATTTAATTGTCCTCCAAGGCTTGCATAACCTCCTCTTGAATAAAAACTATCACTTATGTAGCCAAATGGATTTTTTATTTTCTCAGATGAACCACCTAAGGCTCCCCAACCCATTCCGAAATGCATATCTAGTTTGCCCACACCATAGCTTGAAACTATATATTCGGAGGAATATTTTCCAGTCCCTGCAAAATCCATAAAACCTATAGCGATTGCAGGAAAAATACCTTCCTGCTTTATTCTTAACTTAAGATTGAATCCTTTATCTTTAAAACCCTGACAGTATGTTCTGACATCAAAGTAAGCCCTACAAAGTTCAATACTCGGAATATTTACATAAAAGAAGGAAGCTTCTAACCAATCATATGGATTTGATGTTAAAGTAATTTTTTGATCTATATCACTATCATATATAGTAACTCCATGTACTCCTTCATCGTAAGATCTTGCAGTTGGAATATTTATTAAGCCTACAATTCCATGATTGTTATAAAGGTTATTATCGAAACTATCTGCAGATGATAAAAAGGTGAGGAAAATTAAAACAAAAAAAAATTTTTTGTTACCTGCTTCTTTTTTTTTTAGTAACATTGTTGATCGAAATCAATCACTGCTTATGGAGTTCAATGATGCCAATGCGAGGCCTAAATTACCAAGTATGGTTACATATGCTTGGGCGGCTAATGTTCTTGAGGATGAATTATCTATTTCTCTTGGAACAAATATCACCGATCCTGGATATATCGTGATACCTGACTTAGGTTGATTTTCAAATATATTTCTTTTCTTTGAGTATCTTTGTGTTTCTCCATTTGGATGTAATATATAAATTGATTCATTATCTGCATATTTTTTATAACCGCCTGATTTATCTATAAAAAAATCAACACTTTTATTTTCTTCATACATGACAGAACCTTCAGATGAAACTTCTCCGTAGACATACACATTGTTTGTTTTCTCAGGAACTTTTAAATTATCACCCTCTTGAATACCGAGAGTTTCTCTCGCGGCTTCATTTTCCATATCAACAACTATTCTTCCATTTGGTTCTAAATCATTAATCTCTTTTGTCAGGCCAACTATAGGAGTTAAGTCAAAATTTCCGCTAATATTTTGTTGACTTAGTGCAATAATATTATCCAAAAACTCTTGATATAATAAGCTTTGTGCAGCTTCATTTATCAATTTAGCATCTCTATTTTCAAAAATAGCTCCAAAAGGATAAGCATTTTCTGTAAAACCACCGGCCTTAATTATTAAATCGTCTAATGTTTCACCAGCAGCCATCGTGTAAGTACCAGGCTTTAATACAGCACCTGAAATAGTTGCTTTTCTGTATGGATATTCTCTTATATAAATCATATCTCCATCAACTGACTTTATTGAATCAAACTGAATACTGTTTGTAATGGGTATTGATTTAAGAGTGCCATCCAAAATTCTTTCAAGATATATATTTTGAATATCTGCAGTTTGTTTAAATCCATTTGCGTAATTAATAACGTCTCCAAGATTTTGTTCATCAAGAAGCTCATATTTTGCAGGTCTTTTAACTGCTCCATCTATGGATACAACACTTTTTCTGGGATTTATAAATATTACATCACCTGACCTTAATCGTTCTTTAAGATTAAAATTCCCATTTATTAAAAGTTCATAAACATCTAAAACTTCAATAATTTTATTATCTCTAACTAAGTTAATTTCTCTGAATGTCCCATACTCACTAATTCCACCAGCAATATTTATTGCTTGTAAGATATTTGAATTACCAGATAATGTGTAAATACCTGGGTTCTGAGCGTCACCAGTAATTAATACGTTGACATCTCTTAACTTTGACATGCTAATGAATGCTTCTATTCCAATAAATGAAGAGTTCACCCTAGACTTTATTAGTTTTGATGCTTCATCAAGAGATAAACCAATTAGTACTATTTCACCAATGTCTGGAAAATTAATTGAGCCATCACCATTTATTAAAAAATCCTCAATGATGTCTTTTTGACCAACCAATTGAATACTTAGAACATCACCAACGCCTAACGTGTATGATGAATCAGGATTAGGTTCATTAATTGGCATAAACGAAGTTTGGAATGTGTTAAAAAAATCTAAACCAAAAAGTTTTAATTCTGTATTAATTTCAAGCTTATCATCACTTTGTAACCTCTTTTCTAATTCTCTTAAATCCTGCTCAATTCGAGATTTCAGATCAATTAACTCTTCAAACTGCTGTAATTTGCTTGAATATTGTGAAGGCCTATAATTTTCATCCAGTGCTTTAGTGTTTTCTTCAGATCTATTGACAAGATCTTCTCTAATATCGTCTGGTAAGCTATCTAAAAATGACTCATCAAACTGCTGAGCATTAAGGAAAAAAACTGAGATTAATAAAATAGACAATAATAAATTTTTCATAATCGGATTTTACATTAAATTATAGAGCAATAGTATCCCGAGGTTTGTGTAGAAACTGACATTTATATTATATTAGACCAAACCAGGAACACTTACTGAATCATACTTCAGGGCACCAGATATAATTTCATCAATAATTGTATCAACTTCATTATCGGTTACAGTGGAATCTTTTGATTGAAAAATAAATCTAAATCCAATTTTAATTTCATTCATCTTTTCATTTTTAAAATAATCAAAAACAAATACTTCTTTTAACAAAGCATTTTCAAAATTAAGAATAAACTCTTCAAGTATTTTACATTTTGAAAAATCTTTTATAGAGAATGAAAGGTCTCTATTTGAACTAGGAAATTCAGATATTGGAGTATATTTTTTTTCGCTAAGATGTTTTATATTAAAATTTTCATATGAGAATTCGAATTTAATAGATGATTTAATTTCTAACTCGCAATAAACAATTTTATTTTTTAATTTGGAATCAAGCGACTGTCTTGATATTTCTTCTAATTCTAAATTTTCATAACTGATTTTATGCAAAATACTTTCTAAATAATTAATATCAATTTTTTTAGAGAAATTTAAATAATTTTTATCAATTCTGCCGCTAGCAATTATCCCAATCACTCTTTTACCAATTCTGGTTTTATTAGTATATAAATCTGCTATTTCAAACAACTTTATAGAGTCTTTTTGTCTTCTTTCATTGTATAAAAGATTTTCTATCAAGGAATTTTTTAAATTAGTTCTGACATACTTCTTATTTGAATCAAGAGGATTATCAACTACTACTGATTCTTCAGTGCCGTCACTCACAAAAGGATTATTTATTACTTCAAAAAAACCCTCTCCAGTTAATAATTTTTTTATTTTATGTTCTATAAAAGTTTGATTGAAATTATTTTTTACAGATATATTAATTTTTTGTTTTTTTATATTGTCGTAACCAATTGCTCTTGCAATTTCTTCAGCAATATCATTGATATTATTAACATCATTTCTATATGAGGGAATTTTAATAGTATTTTTATCTATTAAAAAATTTAGTTTTTGTAGATATTTTGAGCATTCATTCTCAGTAATATCAATGCCCAAAATATTATTTATCTTTGAAAAATCAAAAGGAATAATTTTCTCTTTCCTTTCCTCATTATTTCCATTAAATAACTCAATATTTTTGATATTTGAGTGATTTTCAACGATTTTTATGAATCTTCTTAAAACAAAATCATGACTATATGCATCAGTTTCTCTTTCAAACTTATGGGCGGCATCTGAATTAATATCATATTTTAACGATCTTCCAATAATTGCTTCTGAATTAAAATGTGCGCATTCAATCAGTACAGATTTAGTATCCACTTTACATGCTGTATCTTTACCGCCCATAACTCCAGCTAAATTAATAATTTTATTATCTTTGTCAAAAAAAACTAAATCACCGCTATCTATGTATATCTTTTTATTTGTTAGAGTTTCAAATTCACAACGATCTTTTTGATAACCCAATCTAATGTAGTCATCGATCATCAATGAATCATAGCAATGAGTTGGTTGCCCAGTTTCATATGAAATATAGTTTGATATATCAGTAAAAAAATTAATCTTTTTAACATTTAAATCTGTAAAGTAATTCTCTAAAAATTTATTATAATTTTTTGGGACTTGATCAATATCTAACTTTAAAAAAGAAATATTCTTACATAAGTGACTCGCATCATTTATAAATTCAAATTTAAAAGGTTTTATATCTTTTATATAAATATCTTTTTCGATCGAAATACTATAAAAGAGTCCTAAATCTCTAAGTAACCCATTAAGTGAAAGGCAATCACCTCTATTTGGTGTAAGTTCCATATCAAAGATTTCATCAAATATTTCATGCTCATGACCTAGTTGAAAAAGTTTATCTGATAATTCCTCAATACTGGGTTTTGAATCAATATGTTTAACAAAATGTTTATAAGGTATTTTCATTTAAATTGTTTAAGGAAGTCCAAATTAGATTTATAAAAATCTCTGATATCATTTACTCCAAACTTTATCATTGCTATCCGTTCAATTCCCAAACCAAAGGCAAACCCTGAGTATTTATTTGAATCAATATTGCAGTTCTCCAACACAATTGGATTTACGACTCCACATCCTAAAATTTCAAGCCATTTCTCTTCATCAGATAATATATCTACTTCTGCAGATGGTTCTGTGAATGGGAAGTAAGATGGTCTAAATCTTAATCTGATTTCTTTTCCAAATAAGGATTGGATTATTTTATATATTAAATCTTTTAAATTTGCAAAATTAACGCCCTTATCTACATAAATACCTTCGATTTGATGAAACATTGGAAGATGAGTTGCATCATCATCTTTTCTGTAAACTTTACCACCAGAAATAAAAGCAAATGGAGGATCTTTTTCTAACATTCCTCTTATTTGAACAGGAGAAGTGTGTGTTCTTAAAACACTAGATTTATTGTCGACATAAAATGTGTCATGCATTTGGCGAGCTGGATGAGACTTTTTTATATTTAACATATCGAAATTAAATTCTTCAGTTTCAATTTCAGGACCATCAATTATTTCAAAACCAAAAGATAACAAGAGATTCATAATAGAATCTTTCATCTGATTGATTGGATGATGCGATCCGAACTCCTTAATTAACTTTGGAGAACTGTCTTCTTTTGAATCTGGCATTGGACCAGTATTAGCTAATGGCGGTTTCTACAACCTTTTTGAAAGTAGAATTATCAGAGATTGCTAAATCAGATAGAATTTTTCTATCTAGTTTTATATCTTTTCGAGATAAAGAATTTATCAATGTTGAATAAGAAACTCCAAGCTCCCTAGAACCAGCATTTATTCTTGAAACCCATAAAGATCTAAATGCTCTTTTTCTATTTTTTCTGTCTCTATATGCATATTGCAATGATTTAATATTTGATTGTTTTGCTGTTTTGAAAAGTCTACTTCTAGCACCATAATGGCCTTTTGTAGATTTAAGTACTTTTTTATGTCTTGTTTTAGCTGTCACTGATTTTGTAACTCTTGGCATATTAATTAACCCCTTAGTAATTTTTGAGCCATCTTAAGAACGACTCCTGATATCTTATTTAAACCTCTATTATGTCTTTTTCTTTTTGTAGACTGTTTTGTAAGAATATGATTTCTATTTGCACTTTTACTTTTAATTGAAGTGCCAGTCTTTTTGAAACGCTTTGCAGCTCCAGAATGTGTTTTTAATTTGTAACCCATAAATAATAATTTAGTTCTTTTTCTTTAAAGGCGACAGAACCATCAGTAATTGTCTCCCCTCTAATGAAGGCTCTTGATCAACTTGCGCGATATCTTCGAGTTCTAATTTTAATTTATTTAATAAATTTAGACCCATATCACTATTTAAGATCTCTCTGCCTCTAAAACGGACGCTTATTTTAGTCTTATCTCCATCAAGAATAAAGCTTTTAATCTTTTTTAATTTAATTTTATAATCTCCAACATCTGTCGATGGCCTAAATTTAATTTCTTTTGTTGTATTTCTTTTCACTTTTGATCTTGAGGATGCGATACTTTTTTTCTTATCAAAGAGGTGTTTTCCGTAGTCCAAAATCTTACAAACAATTGGATTTGCATCAGATGAAGAAACTTGAACCAGATCTAGTGATGACTCTTTGGCTGCCTGTAAGGCGCTTAATAAAGGTACAATACCTTTTTTTTCTCCATTAGCGTCAACAAGCAAGACTTCGCTTGCCTTTATTTTATCATTTATTGGAACTATGTTTTTTCTTGGAGTAGCTATAAAAAATACCTTCTTAAAATATATTACAAAGAAAAATTGACATTAAATGATTAACAAGATTTGTTAAATACAATTGTATATTCAGACATAATTGGTTGAAATTTTATACTAATTAATTAATTACGCAAATATTTTAAGGTTGTAAAAAAAACTGATTCCATTCATCATTTTTCTTTTCAAATACTTGTCTTTTATTTAGTCTTGATTCGTGACCTTCCCAAAATTCAAAATAATATGGAATAAATGAATATCCGCCCCAATATTCAGGGCATTGTTCTAAGTTATCTTTCTGAAGAGATTTTTCATAATTTACCGAAACATCTTCATATGAGGCTATTTTATTTGACTGTTTTGAAGAAATTGCTAATGCATTTTTCTTTATATCTCTCTTAGCAAAGTACTCCATATTAAATTCTTTTGATGTTTTTTTGATTTTCGCTTTCATTCTTATTTGAACATTTGTGGCATTCCAATATATCAAAGCACTAATTTGATTATGAGATATAAAGTCTCTGGATTTTGGTGATTCATAATTAGAAAAAAAAAATGAACTCCTTGTCTTTTACAAATTTTAAATTTACAAATCTAGCATTAACCTCATTTTCATCAGATGAAAAAGAAGAAATACAAATAGCTTCTATTATTTTTTGGTTTGCATTCAAAGAATCTTCATATTTTTCTTTAAAAATTCTATATGGAGTCTCATTACTTATGTTGTTTAATTCAATCATTTAACGCCTGCTTTATCAAAAACAGATGTTGCTATTTCAGCAATGTCATACATTTCCTGTTTATTTAGCGTTGGATGAACCAAAAAAACAATTGATGTCTCACCTAATTGCTTTGCTACAGGCAAGCGCTCATCTGGCCTAAAATTAGTGTTATCAAATGCTTTTTCTAAATAAACTTCGGAACAAGATCCATGCATGCAAGGGGCACCCTTTGAACTAATTTCTGAAATAATACGATCTCTAGTCCAATTATTCTTCAAATTCTTTTCTTGTACAAAAACATAATATTTATAAAAAGCGTGAATGAAACCTTCCTCATTTCTTAATTGAGGAATTCTAATAATTCCATCCTTTTCTGTAAATTTAGAAAATTTTTCAGTAAGAATCTTAGCATTGCCGTTTCTTGTCTTTGTCCATTCAGCCATTTTATTTAATTGTATTCGACCAATGGCGCCTTGCATTTCAGTCATTCTCCAATTTGTTCCAAAAGATTCATGAATCCATCTAAATCCCTCAGGATGCTTCTTGTTGTATACTGCTTCATAACTTTTTCCATGATCTTTATATTCCCACATCTTTAACCATAGAGATTTGTTATTTGTTGTAACCATTCCACCTTCACCACCCGTGGTCATTATCTTATCTTGACAAAAACTCCAGCAACCTATGTCTCCAATTGATCCTACCGGTTTACCTCTATACTTTGCTCCGTGTGCTTGAGCACAGTCTTCAATAATAAATAAATCATTATCGCTTGCTATAGACTTTATTTCATCCATATCACAAGGCCATCCAGCCAAATGAACACACATAATTGCCTTTGTATTTTTATTTATAGCTGCATTTATATTTTTTGGTGTAATATTTTGAGTTGAAGGATCAACGTCAACAAAAACTGGAGTAGCCTTAGCATTTATTATAGATGTAATTGAAGCGATGTAGCTTCTTGAAGTAACAATTACTTCATCTCCGTCTCCAATTCCTAAGGCTTTAATAGCAATGTCTAATGCTAAAGTTCCATTAGCTAGTGAAACTGCATATTCAGAGTCAGACCAAGCTGCAAATTCTTTTTCAAACTTGCGGCACTGATCACCAGTCCAATAATTTACTTTGTTAGATGCCAATACGTCTTTGACACAATCTATTTCTTCAACGCTATAAGATGGCCATGGTGAAAATTGCTTAATCATTATTTTTCTAGTTTTTTGATTACCTTAGCTGGAACACCATAAGCAACAACATTATCTGGGATATCTTTATTAACTAAACTGTGGGCTCCAACGACTGAATTTTTTCCAACAGAAACACCAGGGAGTATAGTTGTATGGCTTCCAATTCGGCAATTATTTTTCAAGTAAATTTTACCACTTGTATTATCAATTGTAGATGTAGAGTATATTGAACAGTGAGATCCTATTTGAACATTATCTTCAATCACAACACCGTTCAGGGCATTTATATATGAGAATGCTCCAATATCTGTCTCTCTGCCTAAAATAAGTCCATCTAAATTTTGTACCAGCCAATTGTACTTTGTAGTTTCTCCTTCTTTAATATCTGGATACTTCCAATCAGAAAACCTTTTAGTCATTTTTCATATTGCCTTTAAATTTATTCATAGTTACATGATTGTTGTGGCTTATGTCATTTCGCAAAATCACTTTTTTCAGAGTTAACCAAAGTATTTTAATATCTAAACCAACTGATAGATTATAGACATACCATACATCTAGCTCAAATTTTTCATTCCAGCTAATTGCATTTCGTCCATTAATTTGAGCCCAACCAGTTATGCCTGGTTTTACTTTGTGACGAATAGATTGTCTTTTTGAATACAATGGTAAATACTCTAAAAGTAAGGGTCTAGGACCAACCAAACTCATGTCTCCTTTTATTACATTGATAAGTTCTGGTAACTCATCCAAACTTGTAGATCTTAAAAATTTACCAAATTTAGTAAGTCTTTTCTCATCAGATAAAATGTTTCCGTTTTTATCAAATTTATTAATCATCGTTCTAAATTTGTAGATATAGAAAACTTTACCATTACGTCCAGGTCGTTTCTGTATAAAAAAAATTGGCGAGCCAAGATTAATTTTTACAATTAATATGATTAATAAAAAAATTGGTAGTAAAAACAATATGCCAAAAAAGGCTATTGTAAGATCTATAATTCTTTTTATGTATGTTCTATACATCGTAAACTTTTTCAAAAAATTTTATTGAATATCTTATTATATTTCGATAATGCTATTTCTCGAGAATAGTTTTTTTTTGCAAAATTTAAAGCATTTTCATTTTGTTTTTTTATTAAAACATCATCACAGGTATATTTTAAAAAATCTATGATACTTGATTCTGATAATGTTGCTGGTAGAACGTAACCAATGTTTTCTTCATTTATTATATCCTTCTGCCAACCATTATGATTAATTAAAATTGGTTTACCAGCAGCAATCGTATCAAAAAATTTGTTTGCTGAATTTGACCAAAGTTCTTTAATTGGAATTACAAAAGAGCTGCCAATATCGCATTCAAAATAAAATTGAGGTAATTCTGACTTGGATACAGAATCAAGAAAAAAAACATTTTTATTAATTACACCTTTCCTGTGAGCTTCCGCTATAATGATTTTTTTATAAGCTCCATCACCAATTAAAATATATACAATTGATGGATCCAAAGATAATGTTTTTGATGCTAAATTGATTACATAATTAATACCATTCACTTTTCCAAAAGTACCAGCATATAAAATGCTGAAACGTGGTAAAAATCCAATTTTTTTTTCTATTAGGAATTTATCGCTCTCATGCTGGTTTTGAAATCTATCTATTTCTGAAATATTTTCAATAACCTCAATTATTTTTGGAGTGAGTTTTGGATACCTTGAAGTAATTGATTTTTTCATATCAACTGACAAAGGCACTATTACACTAGCATTTTTATAAATCAAACTTTCTAAAATATATAAAGCTCTTATAAAAATTTTATTTTTAACAGCTCCGATCGCAATAACAACTTCAGGCCAAACATCCCTTACCTCAAATATAAATGGTGTTTTATGGATCCATTTCTTTAATAATGCCGGTACACCAATGGTGAGTGGTGTTGATGTTGCTAGGGTTAGATCACCTTTTAAGCTAAGTAATTTTAATGACGACGAAAATAAGAATTTGGTAAAAACTATTAAGCGTTTGAAATAATTTAAATCATTTGTGTAAGGTAAATAAATATAATGAATCAACAATCCATTCTTCTCTATTTTTTTCCAGCGTTTGCCAGACTTATATTTAAGATCTGATGTTGATGTAACTATTTCAATTTGATGGCCTAAATCTAAAAATCCATTGGCTAAATCATAAGATCGAGTTCCACCAGATTCACTAGGCAGCTTAAAGTATTGATGTAAGTAGATAATTCTCATTATGAAGTAATTTTAGCTTGAAAAATTATTTTCACTTAAATGATTTTGCTAAAGTCTCCAACTGGGATTTTCAACAATATTTTTTATATCTATTATAACTTTTGAATCCGTTGAGATACGAGAATAATCTTTTTCAGTATAAGTCTTAAAAATCTTATGACTTACCGCAACAATAATAGCGTCATACTTTTTGGTAGACTTTAATGGGTCCTCAATATTTTTAAAATCTTTATTTTTTTCCTGAATGCTAATCCAAGGATCATATACATCTATGTTTGCACCAGCTTCTTCAAGAACTTTTATAATGTCAATTACCCTTGTATTTCTGGTATCAGGACAATCCTCTTTAAAAGTAAAACCTAAAATCAATATCTCTGATTCTTTAACAGCTTTACTTGCTTTTGATAATTCAGAAATTGTCTTTTCTGCAATAAATCTACTCATCCCGTTATTTATCTCTCTTGCTGTGAGTATTAAATCAGGTGAATAGCCAACTTCCTCAGCTTTATATGAAAGATAGTAAGGATCAATACCGATACAATGACCGCCGACTAATCCTGGCTTGAGCTTAATAAAATTCCATTTTGTAGAGGCAGCTTCTATTACTTCATTAGTATCAATTCCCATTTGATCAAAAATCATTGCTAATTCGTTTATTAAAGCGATGTTTACATCACGTTGTGTGTTCTCAATAACCTTAGAGGCCTCTGCCACTTCAATACTTGAAGCTAAATGTGTGCCTGCTGAAATTATCTCATTATAAAGTTCATCAATAATCTTTGCGATTTCAGGAGTCGATCCCGAAGTTACTTTTGGAATTTTTGTAACGGTATGTTTTTTATCTCCTGGATTAATTCTCTCAGGTGAATATCCACAATAAAAATCCTTATTGAATGCCAAGCCTGAGGATTTTTCTAATTCTGGAACGCATACATCACGAGTAACTCCAGGGTAAACAGTGGATTCGTAAATAACAATATCTTGAGTTTTCAAAACAGTTCCAACAAGTAAAGATGATTCTATTAAATATGTTAAATCTGGTTTATTGGAACTATCTATAGGTGTTGGCACTGTCACTATAAAAATATTACAGTCCTCTGCATCCTTGATATTTGCTGTGAAAGTAATATTAGTCTTAATGGATTCAAGGGAGCTTTCATCAACTTCAAACGTTATATCGTTTCCCTCTTTAAGCTGATTTATACGAGATTCATCTATATCAAAACCAACTACCTTATATTTTTTTGCAAATGCGACTGCAAGTGGAAGCCCAACATATCCTAAGCCAATTATGGATATTTTATAATTTTTTAAAATCATTAAATTAAAATACTAAATTTTTTAGAGTTTATAGTGAAATTAATTGAAAATACAGTTAATAGACACTTAAAAACTTTTAATTAATGTTTCTAATTGAATTCATGAACTAGCAAAAAAATTATCTTTTTATAATAAACTTTAGAATAGTATTGATGGTTAAACTAAGTGTGATTAGAGATGACGCAACTTTGCCATAATGTTTCTTAAAAAGAATATATCTAAATCTAATATTATTAGGTGATTTAATGGAATTAAAACTCTTAAATAATTCCTTGCATGAGGGAATATTTTGATTTTTAATTCCAGTTTGAGAATCATCTAAAACACAAACAGCATCTCTCATAATATGAGTTTTAATATTATGAGATCTCTTTGCTGTTAAGGTAAAATCATTATCACCACCATATTGAAGAAGTTCTTGATTGATATAGCCTACTTTTTTGAGAACACCTCCACCCATCATAAGAAATCTAGTAGTCCCCATGTCTATAGCAACTTTTTTTCTTTTAAAATTTTTTGGGTGTTTTGTCACGTATGGAAAAAGAGAAATTATTTTTGTTCCACTAGAGACTTCTATTTGATTAAGATCAAATGTTCTTGGATGAATTATCTGATAATTATCTTTTTTAATCTCATTCAGAAGAATTTCAAACGATTTTTTTTCTATTTGAACATCATTATTTGCAAAAACTACAATATCATCTTCGTTTAAGTTATATTCATTCAATAATTTCTTTATTCCTAAATTGACGCTCCCAACCCACCAAAGCTCTTCATTGGATGGAAGTACTTTAACATTATTTTTTTTGATTGTATTAAAAGTAATATTGCTTGGATGATCATCAATTAGCAAAACTAAGTATTTACTTGAAACACTTCTGTGAATTGAATTTAAAAAATTCTTTGTATCTTCAACTCTATCAAATGTAGGAACTATTATGTAGATCATTTAAATAGATAATTATAATGGTTTAAAAATAATAAAAATGCGATTTATTTTAAAGAACCATACATGCCTGTTAAGATTGTTAACCATAACAATCCAACAAAAGTTAAAATTAGGTAAATCTTGTAAGATGATCTATTTAGCAAAATTCCAAATGACAAAATATATGGAATTAACATCATCATACCCATCCTTTCATACTGCCAGTTTAAACCACTTATGTAAAAAGATAGCGATATAAAGCTGAAATAATATAACGTTAAGTTAAATGAATTGCTTAATATATTTGGATAGAATATCGACGATGTTATATAAATAAAGCCAATCGAAACAAATGCCCATCTAAAGTCAGCTC
Source organism: Gammaproteobacteria bacterium (assembly GCA_002690725.1). GTDB lineage: Bacteria > Pseudomonadota > Gammaproteobacteria > Magnimaribacterales > D2472 > SAR86A. The sequence continues at coordinate 109,231 of NZFS01000011.1, read as the reverse complement.
CAATAATTCTTGATTCTTCACTAAAAATGAAGCCGATTAAATTTAAGGCGTAATATGAAGAAAAAAGCAGAATTAATCCAACAAAGAAGTTAATAAAAACTTTACTTTTATAAGACAAACTTACATTGTAATAATTTATTACTGTTGAAAAAATAATTATCAAGAAAAAAAGAAGCCCTGTTTTGTGCATAAAGATAGATAATACAGAAAATAAAATCATCCAATAAAAATTTTTTCGGGAGCTAGCAATAAGAGCCATGAATATTAAAGACATTGCCAGTCCTTGCCTCATTGCATTGCTTGTTGACATGATTATTGGCCATGTATGAATTGCCAGAATATACAATGATAAAAATAGAATTAAAGAATAACTTTGTTTAAATTTAATATGTTCTCTTATTAAAAAACCTGCAGAAATACTTAAAATAAAAGTTACAAGATGAACACCTATATGCACTCCATAAATAGTTAATGTTGCAACCCTATATCCAAGTTGATCAAAGATTCCTCCCCACGTTAAATTTGGTTGATAATACGCTTCATAAAAATCATGACCATATCCATATAGACCTGAGCCAATAATTAAAGCAAATAAAAATGAAATGGATACTATTAAATAGGTTGATAAATAATTATATTGCTTGTTTTCTAACACAATGATTTAACTTAATTCATTTACAGCTTCTTCTATCAAATCGCATACGAAATTTATGTCATCATCATTAATACCTAGACCTGAAGGTATATAAAAACCATGTTTAGCAATATATTCTGAGTTAGGATATTTTTCATTTTTAAAATAGTCTTGTTTTAGTAAATATGGTTGTAAATGCATAGGCCAAAAGAAAGGTCTATTACCAATACCATGACTAGATAAGTAATTTGTTATATCTTTTAATGAAAAATTAAGTCCTTGTTTTAAAACTAGAGAAAATACCCAATAAATATTTTCTGCAAAATTATTTTTCTCAATTGGTAGCTGAAATATTTCGCTTAAATTTTTCAATCTATCTTGATATTTTTTTCCAATATCTCTCTTTTTTAATATAAACTCGTCAATACATTCAAGCTGAGCTAGACCAACTGCTGCTTGTATGTTTGACATTCTATAGTTCCATCCAAGATCATCATGCACAAATCTGCTTTCAGCTTTAAAACATAAATTTCTGTAGTATTTACATTTTTCGGCCAATTCCTCATCGCTAGTTAATACCATTCCGCCTTCACCAGTAGTGATGTGTTTATTTGCATAAAAACTAAATGTAGAAATATCACCCATAGACCCACATTTTTTTGATTTATATGTTTGACCATGCATCTCAGCAGAATCTTCAATAATTTTAATATTATTTTTAGTGGCTATTTCTTTTATTGGATCAATGTCTACAGGCAATCCATAAATGTGAACAACCATAATAGCTTTAGTTTTTGGTGAAATTTTTTTTATAACTTCATCTGGGTTCATATTAAATGTTTCGGGACAACAATCGACTAAAACTGGATTTAATCCAAGGCGTATTATTGATGATATGCAAGAAATGATAGTAAATGTGGGTAATATTATTTCATCTCCTTCTTTTAGTTCCAGAGCTGCTATAGCAAGATCAATTGCTAAGCTTCCATTACATACAGAAATTCCATGATCTACACCAATATATTTTGCGAATTCTTTTTCAAATTTCTTAACATAAGATCCATCAGATGAAACCCATCCAGTATCAATACAATCATTAAGATATTTTTTTTCATTGCCAATAAATAACGGAGTATTTACTGGAACAATTCTTTTACTTGACATAAATACTACTCAGGATCAAATCTTGTTTTATCATCATCGCCAGCATATGGCCCTTGTTTAACCTCAATCATCTCGGCATCTTCAAGCATTTCAAATCCATGGGCACCGAAAGCAAGCAGAATAACATCGCCTGAATTTAATGTATCACTTTTAAGAAATGTTTTATTATCATTATAAAAATCAACCCTTACCTTGCCTGACTTAATAAAAAGAACTTCGAATGTATAGCTGACTTGTCTTTTAACCTTGTTATGCATATGTGGTTTAACTTTATGCCCTTTTTTGTGAAACATATACCCTAATTGTTGAGGAAATTCGTCAGGAGTAAAAAATTCTATTCCTTTAGATTTATGCTCTGATCTCAGAATAATTGCGAGTATTTCTCCTGAGTCATTAGTAACTTTATCAACGTATTTCATGTTTACATTTTTTTAAATTTAAAACTAAATCTAGTCTTTTAATATCAATATATAATAACAGCATAATTTTAGAACCTTTTATCTTCTGTGTTCAAAAACCAATCATAAACATTTTTAATACCTGTCTTAAGATCAATTTTTGGCGACCAACCAAGGCTTTCAAGCTGAGAATTATCTAATTTTTTTCTTGGGGTCCCATCAGGTTTAGAAGAATCAAAAATAATGTCACCCTTAAATCCTACTACGTCTTTTATAATATTACTAAGATCCATTATTGAAAGCTCATCATTTGAACCAACATTAATTACCTCGCCTTCAAAGCTTATTAAGATTTTTTCAATAGCTTCTGCTAGATCATCAACATGCAAAAATTCTCTTAAAGGTTTGCCAGAACCCCAAACTGACAATGACGGTGACGAATTTTCTTTTGCTTCATGTGCCTTTCGCATTAGCGCAGGCATGACATGGCTAGTCTCTAAATTAAAATTGTCATATGGGCCATATAAATTACTTGGCAAAACTGAAACATATGATCTATTAAATTGTTTATTATAGGCTTGGCATAGTTTAACAGCAGTAATTTTTGCAATTGCATACCATTGATTAGTTGTCTCTAACTTACCAGATAATAAAGAATCTTCTTCAATTGGTTGCTCTGCAAATTTAGGATAAATGCATGACGAACCAAGGTTGATAATTTTATCAACATCATTGTGATGACAGGATTTCATTATATTTTGAGCTATTGATATGTTGTCTTGAATAAAATCTACAGGATAAGTATCATTTGCATGTATTCCACCCACTCTTGCAGCAGCTATAATTACAATATCAGGACTATTTTTCCTTACAAATTCCTCTACTTTTGATTTGTCTCGCAAATCAAGCTCAGAACTTGGTGCAGTTATTATTTCTAGTTTTTCGTGTTTTACAAAGTTTCTTACTAATGCCCTGCCAACCATACCATTATGGCCTGCGATCCAGATTTTTTTATTTTCAAAATACATTTTATTATTCATATATTTTAAGTTAGCTTGGTGTCAGTTTTGATTTATCTCTAAAAAGTCTATTCATTATAACTATTGGTACAAAAATTATTGTCATTAAAAAGAAATTCTTTTTAATTGAAATAAAAATCACATTTAAAATTTCTTTTAGGCCTTCGAATGCATAATCAAATTTTTTAGAAATGATGTTTAAAAATATAACCATGAAACCGCTCACAAGGATATATGCCGATAGTCTTCCCATAAAACTTATGTTTGTTTTTTGATCTTCTTTCAATATTTTATGGAAATACCATATTCTTGAAAGCCAATATCCAGATGATAATGGTGTTTTGCCATACATAATACTCATTGATTCTTCATGAAAACTTAATTGAGAAATTGTTGAATTACAAAAAAAGGTTGAATCTCCCTGTCTATATAAATTAAATAAAAATAAAACTAGATCAGGCCCTATATTTTGTCCAATGAATAGCTCATTCCTAAAATTTGATTTTTCAGCAAATAATCTTACTTCATTTATCCACTCCTTAAGAACTTTGGTTTTTGAAATTGATGTTATTGGAGAAACAGGCAGAGATGAATATTCAAGATTCCTAAAAAAACCAAAATAATTTAATATTATCTTTTTAGGATTTATATCTATAAATGTAGGTTCTATAAAATCGTATTCCTTGTCAGCATGAAGATTTGAGCCATAACCCATAATGAAATCTTGGTTTTTATCAATCATTTTTTCTGCTAATTGATAATAAAAACTTGAAAGAATATCATCATTGTACATAAACGTAACATATTCTGTTTCGACTAGATTAATACCAAGGAAGGCCGTTTCTTGAAAGCCTTTTTCTTTGTTAACTTGAATTAATTTTACGCATTCATTATTTGAAAATTCTTTTTGTAATTTTTCCCATGCACCATCATTACTATAACCGTCAATAACAATTACTCGCACCTTAATTTTTTGAGATTTTTTTGAAATATTTAAGCAAGAATATATTGCCCTAACAACATACTCCTTTCTGTTGTAAGTGGGTAATACAAAAGTTATTTCCAATTTGCATCACCGGTTTTGATTTAAATCATGATCAACCATAATTTTAATTAAATCTTTAACTAGTACTTTGGGTTCAAAACCAAAATGACTTTTAGCCTTTGAATAATCTGCAACTAACGAAAGATTTTTTGCAGGTCTTAAGAGATTTGCTGATGATTTAACATATTTTTTAGAATCCAAATTTAAATAATCGAATGTTTGTTCCACAAAATCTTCGACCGAAGTTTCTATTCCTGTGCCTATAATATAATCATCTGGATTTTCTTGTTGCATAATGTTCCAGGCTGCATCCATATATTCTTTAGCGTATCCCCAGTCTATTTTTGCAGACAAATCTCCTAAAACGAGCTCATCTTGAAGACCAAGTGAAATTTTTGCAGCTGATTTAGTTATTTTTCGTGTTACATAATTGTCAGTTCTTCTTTCCGACTCATGATTATAGAAAATTGCACACGAAACAAACATATCATAATTATTTCTGTACATCCTGCATGTATGATATGCGAAAACTTTGGAGCATGCATAAGGATTTAAAGGAAAAAAGGGTGTGTTTTCATTTTGTGGTGTCTCGCTGATGTTGCCAAACATATTTGATGTTAAGGGTTGGAAATATTTAATATTTGAATTAGTATTCTTAATAATTTCAAGGATTCTTCCTACCGCTGCTCCTGTTACATCATAATTATATGAAGGTATATTAAAACTTATTCCTGCATGATCTTGGTCAGCCTCATTGTAGATTTCATCAGGGTTCGAAACATTAATGGCATGCTGAATTGATACAGGATCGGCTAAATCACCATAATGAAGTGTTACTTTCTCAATAATATGTTTTATATTTTGGAGGTTATCTTTTGCAGTTCTTCTAACTAAACCATGAACTTCGTAATTTTTGCTCAATAAAAGCTCAGCTAGAAAAGATCCATCCTGACCATTTATGCCCAATATTAACGCTTTTTTCATATTCTTATAACCTTTTCAAATTCCAACCATGGTAAATATTTATCAAAAATTTTTGGTAATTTTTTTACCCACTTGTATTCTGAGCTTTGTTTATCAATTTTTATATTAGATTTTGAATCAACAAAAACAAAATAAACAAAACTTATTGAATGAAACTTACCTTTGATCTTTTGTTCAGTCTTTTCAAAAAATTCTTCAAAATGTCCAAGATACTTTATTACTCCATTCTCTATTCCTGCTTCCTCTTTAATTTTTCTTTTGATTGCATCATTTGTTAACTCATTCTTGTGCAATCTTCCTCCTACCATCCAAAATTTATTTTTTAAAGGTTCGTTCTTTCTTTTAACTAGAAGATATTCACCAAGCTCATTCATGATGACGGCATCTACACAAACCACCGGCATGTTTTCCATTACTTTTTTGTACAAGTCACTATCAAGAATCATAATAATCTTTTGTTATCACTCTTAATTCAGGTAATGGGCTGACAAGAGTGCCACCATTCATAACCCATTCTCGTTCTCTTATTATGAACTCTTCGGTAAATCCATAAGGAAGAATTACAAAAACATCTGCATCTTTACGGGCCTCTTCTTCAGATATAATTGGAATGTCGGTTAATGAAAATAAGCCATGTTTTGCAGGATTTTTATCGGCGATAGCAATAATTTCTTTACTAGTTAATCCAAAATACTGACATATAACATTCCCTTTCGTTGAGGCTCCATAAGCATATATTTTCTTACCATCTTTTTGATAACCTTTTACTAAAGCTTGAATATCATGTTTAATTTTATCAACATCATTTTGAAAATTTATAACATCTTGTCTTGTAATATTTTCATTATAATCAATGCTTCCTTTATCTAAATGCTTAGCAAATATTCTATAACTACCGCCATTGATTTTGTTCTCTTCAATTTTATATATCTCTAGCCCATTGGTTTCAAATAAAAATACCAATGATTTATACGTGTAATATTCGAGATGTTCATGACATATATTTCCAAGATCTTTGTTATCAAGCATTGGCTTTAAAGTCATCAACTGAGCAATAAAAATACCATCTTCATGCATTACTTTTGCAGCATCTGCAATAAACTGATTTGGATCTTCCATATCATAAAACATTCCAATTGCAGTGATTACCTTTGCTTTACCAACTCCAAGATCTTCGTAATTTTTTTGATTCCAAAAATCATGTATTTGATAATCACAGTTTGTTTTAAGTTCACTAGCCAAATTACTTGCAGGCTCACATCCAACGGTTGTGCATTTATCTCTAAGATTACTTAAGAGCGTTCCATCATTTGCTCCAATATCTAAAAAAACATCAGATTTTTGTATGTTTACAAGCTCAACTCCAAGGTTTGCAATATTTTTTAAATCGTTTGTAATAGTGTTGTTTATTCCAGATTTATACCAATAATGTCTCGAATATAATAATTCTTGTGGTGCTGTATGACTTAATTGATATAAATCACAATTATCACAATGAACTATATCAAGAGGACAAATACCATTTCTTCCTTTTTGGCTCAAATCATCTAGGAAATCATTTATATATTGATCCCCCAAGCCGATAATATTTTCGGATAATTTCGAGCCACACAATCTACAACATGTTCTATGTATATTTTCTGCGATTTTCATTACATGCCCCTAGTATTGATAAAGTTGGTTATTGTATCACTCATTTTAAAAGAAACTTAGCCAAATTCTCAAATATTGTCTAATAGGTTTTTTTATATAAATTTTAAAGTTAAGCTTTAAATAAAACTTTTAATTCATCTAACTTTTTAAAGGAGTCTTTTAGTCTTTTGTAAAAGAAAATTAATAACATTGCAAAGTATATAGCGGCAGTTATTGATATATTTAAGTAAATGCTTCCTTGGTCATATAATGATTGAAGCATCATTAAAACAAATACTGCCGTAAAACTTGAAAACAAAATTCTTAAGATATCTTTATAAAGTGTCTTAAAATATAAAGAATCATTAAGAATTAAATTGCATAAAAATATATGGCCAAAAATATAACTAAATAAAGTTACCAAAGCTGCATAATTAATATCTTTAAATGTATACAGAAGAATTAAATTAAAAATGAAATTAATAAAAAACATCCATAAATTTACTCTAAATAACTCTTTTGTTTTTAGCCTAACAAATAAAATATTCGAATTGATAATAAACAAACCAAAGAATATTGAAGAAAACGAAATTATTGATAAAACTATATAACCTTGTTTGGCAATTTCTGAATTTGTATAAATAGTGAGAACCTCATTACCAACAATAATACTACCAAGAAAAAAAGGAATAGAAATAACTAAAAATATTAATTTAGATTGTTTGATAAGGCTTTTTCCAAGTTCATCAAAATTCTTGTCTACACATAATGATAATATTTGAGGCAAAACAACACCCAAAACTCTAGCAATTAAAATTGGCAGACTCCCAATGATATAAGCTGGAACATAATAAGATACAGATGAAAGGTTAATTATAAATGCTATTAAATATCTATCAGAAGATATTATTAATGAATCAACTATGTAAGTTAGCAAAAATGGAAATCCAATAACCAATTCAAATTTTATTTTTTTATAGTTAGGAAATCTAAATTTAAAACCCAAATCACTAAATACATATAAGCTTGCTGCTATGCCTAATGTAAATAGGTTTAAAGAATGAATCAAAAACAATGATAAAAGTGTAATTTCAAATATTGAAGAAAAGTAAAAAACTGTAGAAATAAATAGAACAGGGTTGAGTGATAATAAAAGATTATGAAAACCTAACCTGTTTGAATATCTTGCATAGCTCACAAATTGATTAAAAAAAGTGTTTGCTAGAACATATACTGGAACAATCCATATTTCTTCATAGCCAAAGGTTATGAAAGAACCTACCATTAAGAAAATACAAAAAAAACAAAAAATAGCAAAAATTAAAGAACAAAATAAATGAAACCAAAACTGTGTAAAAAATAAGTCTTGTCTTGAGTAAATTTCTTTAGAAACCTGTAAAGTCGGATACCTTCTCTTGTATGAGACATCGAACCCAAGCGATGAAATACCTGATACTATTCCAAGAAAAGATAACAAAAGAATATACTCTGCATAGAGCTCCTGAGAAGATAAGTTTATAAGTAAAGGAACTATTATTATTGGTTGCGCAACAATAAATATATGAGAAAAAAGGGTATACAGACTATTTTTATAAAAAGACAAAACAGATTAAATTAAACTCTCTTTAAATCGCTTTCAACCATTTCTGTCACGAGATCTTCAAATTTAATTTTAGGCTCCCAGCCAAGCTTTTCTTTTGCCTTGGAGGAGTCTCCAATAAGCAAATCTACCTCTGTTGGCCTAAAGTACATTGGATCAACTTCAACTAAAACTTTACCTGTTGATTTATCAATTCCTTTTTCATTGACGCCATCTCCTTCCCAAATAATGTCTTTTTTAACAGCTTTAAAAGCAAGCGATACAAATTCTCTAACCTCATGAGTTTCATTTGTTGCTACAACATAATCATCAGGTTGTTCCATTTGAAGCATCATCCACATCATCTCAACATAATCTTTGGCATGCCCCCAGTCTCTTTTAGCATTTAAGTTTCCTAGATATAACTTATCTTGGATACCTCTTTCAATAGCTGCAACTGCTCTGGTTATTTTTCTCGTAACAAAAGTTTCGCCTCTTCTTGGACTTTCATGATTAAACAATATCCCGTTAGAGGCATGAATATCATATGCTTCTCTGTAATTAACAACAATCCAATATGCATAAAGTTTAGCAACTGCATATGGACTTCTTGGATAAAAAGGTGTTTTTTCAGTTTGAGGAATTTCTTGAACTTTTCCATATAATTCCTAAGTAGATGCTTGATAAAATCTTGTTTTGTTTTCTAGATTGTTGAATCTAATTGCTTCCAGCAAAGCTAGAGTTCCTAAAGCATCTGAATTAGCAGTATATTGAGGCAAATCAAAACTTACTGCAACATGAGATTGTGCACCCAAATTATATACTTCTTCTGGTTGAATGGTTCCAATTAATTTTGAAAGATTTAAGTTATCAGTTAAATCTCCATAATGAAGAAAAAAATTAGAATCATCCAAATGTCTATCTTGATATATGTGATCAATTCTTTCAGTATTTATTAAAGATGATCTTCTTTTTATACCATGAACTTCGTATCCCTTGCCTAAAAGAAGTTCTGCTAAATATGAACCATCTTGTCCTGTAATTCCAGTGATAAGAGCCTTTTTCTTCATTTAAATTTCTAGATATTTAATGTTAAGTTTTATAAGAGTCATTTTTAAAAGCATAGTGCCTAAGTATAACTGTTAAGATTCCTATAAATCCTCCTAAAAAAATTCCAAACAGACAAATTAACATCCGGTTTGGTTCTGATTTTTGTTCCATTACAGCAGGAGGATCTAAATATTCAAATACATAAAATTTACTTACTTCTATTAAAGCTAACTGCTGGGTCTTCTGTTGAATTAACTCTGCGATGACTTGTTTAATTTCAGAATAACTTGTTTGAGAAATCTGCATGTTAAGGAAAGCAATAGCAGCTTCTGCTTCTGCCTTATCTTTTATTCTATAAAAATCGTTAAGTTGATCAACAATTACCTCAGTCCAATTTTTTGCTACAAATGGTGATTGGTGTTTTATGGAGATAGTAACAAAGCCGGTATCAATATCTTTATCAACACTAAGATGCTCTTTCATGAAAATCTTGAAAGCTTCCTGTGCACTTGGTATCTGATTTTGTGGATATTGATAATCTCTGACCCATGTTTGTTTGGAAGCATCATAGATATCTTCGTCATAACTATTGACATTAGAGACAGAATCCCAAGATTGTATTGCCATGAGATCTGGAAGAAAAATATTTGGTAGAATATTTTCAGAAAAAAAACTGAGGCTATTTAATTTTTTTATTGATTTTACAGCATTGCTATCGCTATCCTGAGATGGGATATTAATTCCAGCAATTGTTGCAATTCCGCTGTAATTTCCAAGAGCGCTACTTAATCCACCTTGACTTTCCATTGGACTTAAAAGTGCATTCGATTGATATATATTTGGTTGAAGAAGGCTATATAAAATGGCAATTACCATAAAAATAAATGTTATTGAGGAAACAAGAATTTTAGAATCCCAAATTATTTGAAATAATTCCTTAAAATCAATCTCTGCGTCATAATTTAAAGCAGTATTTTTATGGTTATTGTTTTCCATAGTGTTAATTATATATTTTTTTTAACACATATAGCCACACCCTATAATTTCAGACTAATTTAACAAAACACAATAATTATCAAAATAATATATAATCGAAAAAATTAAAATTACTAAAAACTTTCGTTTGGTTAAATAAGTACATGCTTTCATTTATTACACAACAACATTCAAATTCAAAAGGTTTCATGAAAAGAATTTGGGGTTTGGTTAGGGTCATATTGATTACTGTTTTTTCAGATCCAAAAACTAGTTACGTAATCAATGGTAAAAAGATAATAGTTCCTTTGTCACATGCTGTTCCAGACTATATATCATCCTTCACGCATTACGATAATTTGCCTATAAGAATTGCAAACTTTTTTGACAAAAATAATATTGAAATAAGTTGTGTAGATGTTGGAGCAAACGTCGGCGATACTCTTGCACTATTTGATTCGCATAACAAAATTGAATCAAAATTTTTGGCAATTGAGCCACATGTTAAGTTCTCCAAATACTTAGATTTAAATTGGAAATCAGATGAAAGAGTTGAAATAATTTATGAGATTTGCTCATCAAAAGATGAATTTTCAAATAATGCATTTGTTGAAAAAAGTGGAACTGCGTTCATAAATCTTAATGATAATGGCGAGCCAATCAAACAAAGAACTCTTGATTCAATGTTAAAAGAATTAAAAAATTTAAAAAAGCCCAATATCATCAAAATAGATACTGATGGATATGATTTTGAAGTTTTAAAAGGTGCAAAGCATACTATTACTAACAATATGCCATGGATAATGTTTGAGGTATTTACAATACAAAATAAAAATTATGTTGAAGACTGTATTAATTCGCTAGTTGATTTAAAAAATTATGGTTACTCGAATTTATTTATTTATGACAATTTAGGTAATTATCATGGGAACTACCAAATAGATGATATAGCTTTCAGTAAAAAAATATTATTTTATCAATTAACTGCAGATTCTTTTTATTGTTTTGATTTTCTAGTTGTGCCTGAAGATTTTAGTAAAAGCTTTCTTAACGATGAATTATCTTATTTTATTAATAGTTGCAGGGATGCGACTATGTTTGAAAGTGCCAAAAAGTTAATTGACTAAAATAAGCTATATATTAATTCAATAATATATCTAAATTAGATTGGTACCCGAGGCCGGACTTGAACCGGCACGCCATTGCTGGCGAGGGATTTTAAGTCCCTTGTGTCTACCAATTCCACCACCCGGGCTGATAGGTAACTTATTATATTTTATTTTTATAATAATTAAATCAATTTCAGTAAATGATCTGGTACTAAAATAGTCTAAAGTTAATTGTTATTTATTAGCAATAGCTATTAATGTGTCTGTTGCATCAATTCTATTAAGAGTTTCCTGATATGCCATTACTAATTCAGGTTCTTCTATATATGCAAGCTCGCCTCTATGTCCACCTGGTATTTTATTTGTGGCCCACTGCAAATGGTTTGCAATAGAAAATCTTTGAACACCATAAATTTTAATATTTTTATAACCCGCTGCTGAAAGAAATTTTTCTAAAGACTCTCTTGTATGTAAAATTAAATGTTGAGACCATAAAGTAAAGTCAATAAACTCTTGAATTTTAAGATTTTTAATTAAAAGATCTCTTGCATGGGGAACCTCAATAACAACTTTTCCACCTTCCACTAATTTGGTTTTAATTGAATCTAAATGATGTATGGGATCTTCAAAATGTTCCAAAACATGAAAAAGAAAGCAAGAATCTATTGAATGATCATCAAGATTAGCAATATCTCTATAGCAATCAATATTATTCTTATTAAGCTCTTGCAGATAATTGTCTTGAACTTCTATTCCAATAGATTTTTTAGTTTCATTAATAGTGTTTGTTAAAAAGGTGCCTTGTCCACAACCAAAATCGCAAATAATTTTATTTTTATAAAGATTAAAAAAATCGGATGCCCTTCTTTTATTATCTGCAATATCTTCAATTGATGCAGATTGAGCTGTTGCCTCTTCTTCTCTATATTGACCTTCGATATATACATCATCACCTACAAAGAAATCATCAATAAAAATAATATCTGATACTGAATCCTTAAATACTCTCAGGTTTTCTACATCTCTAGTAGATTCTGAAAAGATTTCGGCTGTATTTTTAGAGGTTAATTCTAAAGACTCAAGCAAATTAAAGATTTTTCCCATAGATTGTGCTCCTATCACATCAAGATAATTATTGTAATGTCTTTTCTAATTTATCAAGTGCGATCCAAAATCCCTCACCACCATTTTTATGACCTTGCCAAATCTCTGGGATAAAGAATGCGTCAGGACATGATGTTTTTAATATTTTTCCCAATAATTCAAAGTTTATTTCTCCTTCTCCTATTTGTAAGCCTTCTCCATTTACTCCATATGCGTCCCCCAGATGAAAATGAACACTATGAGGCGCAACTTCTTTACAAAATTCATAAAAATCATAACCAAAGTGATTACAAGTCAAAAATGAATGTGATATATCAAAACACATTCTAAGGTTTAGCTTTTTGCACCACTCTACAATTTCATGAGGATGAACAAATAGGTTTTGATATCTCTGGCCACCAAAATGCCATGGAAAAGGTGCCATTGTTTGAGGAATAATTTCTACGCCAGATAAATCTAATTCTTTTAAACTGTTCTTGAATATTTCGTACCCTTCATTTACCTGATCATCAGGAAGATTTGAGTCCATTGAAATACCTCCAATATTTGTAACTATCATAGGTCTAATTGTTTTTGGAAAATAAGTTTTTAATTTTTTTGTAATATCAATTACTTCTTGCATATATTTAATTGATTGATTTCTGTATTGATTATCAGGAGTTGCAAGATCTAGTAACATGCTCCCTTCAAAAAGCTCAGGTGCATGAACAACAAAGTCATTTTTATATGTTCCATTTAGAAATTTAGAAATATCTAATTCCATGTCAGAATATGAAAGATGAAACTCATATAAATCGGGAGATATTTTATCGTTATATTCATTAAAATCATGATACCTTACTGGCACTCCCCATGGGCGAGAAAATGTGTAATCTCTTGGTTCTATTCGAGTATTTTCTATATCACTCATAAAAAAGAAATCTTCTTCCTGCATATCATGTCGAACTTCTATACCTACCAATTCTTCAAAATGTTGAGGTGAAAGACCCTGTCCAGGACTTCTGACTTTAATATCATCAGCCTTAAGAATCTCTCCTTTCTTTAAGCTTCTTGACGCAACTAAACTTTTTGCTAAATTTTCTCTATTTATCATCTCGCCTTGTGACAGTTTTCTTTTTGAACCTCCTAAAGCACTCTCAATTTCTCTTATTCCATCGACCATCAATTTAAATTCAGACTGAGTTAAACTTGCTGCGTGATCAGGTCCTTCCATATTCCTATCTTGGGTAAAATGTCTTTCTAAGACACAAATACCAAAACTAACTGAAGCTAAAGAAACATTGATGCCTCTCTCATGACCAGAATATCCAACATATTTATGAATCTTTTTAAGCTGATTAATCCATTTTAGGTTAATGTCATGAAGTGGGGCTGGATAGGTGCTATTACAATGTAATAAGACAAATTTTGCTGAGTTTTTTAAAAGAAACGAAACAGTTTTATGAATCTCACTTTCCGTACTCATTCCTGTTGATAAGATTAAAGGCTTAGCAGTATCTATAAGAGATTTTATGAGCGGTAAATTTGTTAAGTCTGCTGATGCAACTTTAAATGCTTCCACACCCATATTGTCAAGGAAGTTGACACTATCAGTGTCCCATGGTGTGCACAAGTATGTAATATTTTTACTTTTTGCGTATTCAAATAATTTTTTATGTTGGTCCTTTGGTAATTCAAATCTATTTAATAAATCTATTACATATTCTGTTCCAAGATCCTCACTATCTTTTAGTAATGTCTTCTTTCTATAGACTTTATTTAAGTGTCTCATTTGAAATTTTACACAATCGGCTCCTGCATCTTTTGCTTCATCGATCATATTGATAGCTCTATCAAAATTTCCATTATGGTTATTTCCTATTTCAGCTATTACATATACCCTATTTTCACCTATTGAGTGTTCTCCAATTTTCATAATATAACTCTTAGTGTTGTCATTCTTCTCTAGTCTTCCAGGACTGCAATCCAAGGTCATCAAAAATAAATCTGAATATATTTAAGTTCATTTTTTCAAGTTTTTTCAATACTTTTTGACGCTTGGATGGATCTACATAGAACAAAAAGAATCCACCTCCACCAGCTCCTAATAGCTTACCCCCAATAGCTCCGCTTTTCTTTGCCTCACTATATATATTATCAATTTCAGATGAAGATATGCTTTTACTAAATCTTCTTTTATTTTCCCAGGCTTTATCCATTGAAATACCAAAATCATTTAATTTTCCTCTTAATAATTGATTTTTAATTTCATAGGTTAAATCTACATTATTTTTAACCAAACTATCTATATCTTTATTTTGCATACTCTGTTTTTGATCATTATGAATATTTCCAGAATTATGAGAAATACCCGTATCGCATAAGATAAGATTTTCCTCTAACTCTAATTTAGTTGATTTTTGAATTCTTAAAGGATGAATAATATTTTTATCTTTATTAAATTCTATAAAATTAAATCCTCCAAAAGTACATGCATACTGATCTTGCCAACCTCCAGCAATATTTAAGCTTAATCTTTCTGCTTGAAAAGCAAGCTCAGATAGTTCATACGTATCCCATGGATCTTTTCTAAATTCGTTAAAGCAACCAAGAACTGCAGCAGATATAGCAGAGGAGCCTCCAAGACCTGAGTTTGATGGAAAATCTGAATATATCTCTAGTTCAAAACCATATTCAGGACTTATTAATTTTATTATTGATTGAATTAAATTTAAATTAGATTTTTTTTTTCAAGGCTATATCAAGGCTATCTTCTTCTATAACTTCATTTAAATCTCTAGATTTAATAATAACTTTTTTATCACTTCTTTGTTTAAGAAATGCATGAGAATATATAGAAATTGTTGCGTTAATTACCGCGCCATTTGATTTAGAGAAAAAGTGTGTTAAGTCTGATCCACCTCCTCCAAAACTTACTCTAACTGGTGCTTTAGAACGAGCAAAATTTCTCTTTTCGCCTGAGATTGGTAAGTTGCTTCGTGTTATTAACTTCAACAATGCTTTATTGTCATCTACCAACGGAATTGCTTTAGCTCCATTATCGAGAAGTTTTAGCAGAGTTTCTCTTGAGTCATTGCTTGATGCTGAAATAAATGACGCATTCATACATGAACTTATGGGTTCATCTAGGGTGATTCCATCCAAAAGTTTTCTTCTTATGTCACCATCAGTCGCTATACCAATAAGTTTATTGGATTTATTAACAATGCAAATTATTCCATCTCCATTAGATTCTATTTTTTCTAATGCAGTCTTAATTGTTTCTGTTTTTTGGATCGTAAAATTATTCATATTGATTTAATTTTATTTATGCAAGCAACTAAAAGAAAATATAATATTTTTTATGATCATTTTAATGCATATATTAAGATTTAGAATATTAATTCATCTTTAATATCAGAAAGTTTTTTTACTGACTTATAAGCATGATTACAATTTTTTAAGCCAAAATAGATCGATTTTCCAATATTTGAAGCTATTCCTGCTTCAATATCAGACATTTGATCTCCAACAATAATAGATTTTTTTGGATCAATATTAAATTCCCTACAAGCCTTTAAAATCATTCCCGGCGAAGGTTTTCTGTACTTACTTTTTTTTCTATATTTTTCAATAACTGCGTCTTCATGAAAAGGACAAAAATATGTTTTTGTAATTTTTCCACCATTTTGAATAAACATCTCTGACATCCATTGTGTAAGTTCATTAAAATCTTTCTCTGTGTATAAACCCTTTCCAATGCCTGCTTGATTAGTGATAACAATTACTAAATACTTTTTTGATATTGCAAAGGAAACAAGGTCAAAAATACCATCATTAAAAATAAAATCTTCTTTCTTATGCACATATCCATAATCGATGTTAATAACTCCATCTCTGTCTAAAAAAAGTGCTGAATACATGAAATATTTAAAGTTTGATTAAATTTTCCTCAACTTTAAGACATACTTCATGGCCTATTATGGTATGAATCTCTTGAATAATTGCTGTGTTTGAGGAGGGAGCAAAGAAAACATAGTCACAAGTATCTTTAATTTCAATATCTTTATTATTTCCTGTAAAAAGAATCACTTTTATATTTAACGACTTTGCCATAGATATTGCGGACAAAACATTTTTACTTGTTCCGCTTGTTGAATAGCAAAAGAGAATATCCCCTTCATTTCCCAATGTCTCAACCTGTCTAGAGAAAACATCTTCATATCCAAAATCGTTTGACCAAGCTGTTATAAATGAAGTATCAACAGTTAATGACATTGCAGCAAATCCTGATCTAAAATTTTTGTGATTTAGGGTGGCGCAATATTCTGCTGCCATATGCTGGCTTTCTGCAGCACTACCTCCGTTTCCACAAAACATCAACTTTTTATTTTTAGTCAGAGAATTTGTAATAATTGATGAAACATCATTTATTGAGCTCACAAAAAAATCATGGTTTGAACTTATTATTTCAGCTCGAATTTTCAACCTATCTTTAATACTCACATCATTTCCTTAATGTTTACCAAATAGTTCTTCCGCCATCTATGACCATTGATGAACCAGTCATATACGATGATGCATCTGAAAGTAAAAATACAACAGCGCCTCTATACTCTTCTTTATTTGCCATCCTTCCAAGTGGTATCAATTCTGATACTTTGCTCAGAAAATCTGAATTTTGGTCATCTCTTATCCCACCAGGATGTAAAGTATTGCATCTTATTCCATGCTCATGCCAATACGTTGCAGTATATTTGGTTAAACCAACTAATGCATGTTTTATTACTGAATATGTTACTGGTTTATAATTTTTTGAAATACTTTTTTTGTTATTGTAAATTCTATGGTCAGGAGCAATTAACCCAAGATCAGACGAAATATTTATAATTGAACCGTATTTATTTTTAGCCATATTGCTTCCGAAAATCATTGTACATATTAAGGCACCTTTTACGCCAACATTTAACTCAAGGTCCCAATTGTCAAGATTAAAATTCTCGAGTTCATTTGAATCATTCAAACTCTGACTTACTATTGGATTAATAGCAGCATTGTTAATTAAACCAACAATATTATTTTTGCCCTCATTTATTGTTTTTAAAACATTTTCAACCTGGTTTTTATCTGTGATATCGCACTCGAAAATATTAATATTTTCATTTTTATAATCTATAAGTTTATTTTTTAATGCCTGTAGCTTTTGTTTATTAATATCGATTAACGCAACTGAACCACCATGTTCAAGGACTGCTTTTGCATGTTGCTCCCCCAATAAACCTGCTGCTCCAGTTATCACAACTAATCCATTAATTTTAAATATTGATGTCATTTTTATATTGATCTCGTTTGACCGCCATCAATTAATAATAGAGAGCCTGACATGAAAGAATTCTTTTTATTTGTAAATAATTTTATTGCTCTATAAATATCATCTGGCTTAGCAAATCTTTTTACAGGAACATCTTTCATTAAAGATGATTTTATATTTTTATTAAGTCTCATTTTTTTATCCCAAACCGAACCTTTAAATAAAATGTTTCCACAAACTAAACCATTTAGATTAATATTCTGCCCCTCTAGATATTTTGAATAGACTTTTATGTATGTATTTAGTGCGGACTTAGCAACTGAGTAAGTTGCTGGAGCTCCAGGTACATATTCGTGTCCACATATAGATGATATACAAATAACTGATGACGGAGATTTTTGTGGACTTTTTAAAAATGCATCAATTGTATTTATTGTTGAAAATAAATTTAAGTCGAACATCCTCTTCCATTCTTTTGGATCTTCCTTGCCAATAGGAACAGAGGATCCTGAGCCAACATTACAAATAATGATGTCAATGTTTCCAAATGATTTTCTAGCATTATTTATGAGTTTTGAACATTCATTTGGCTTGGTAACATCACAAGCATAACCATCAACTTCCAGCTTTTTTTTTGCTCTTTCTAATTTAGGTTTTGAAGATCCATTTATAAAAACATTATAATTATCATTAATAAATAATTCTGATAAATAATATCCTAGGCCGCTAGTTGATCCAGTAATTAAAACATTCTGCTTAAAATCTTTCTTCAAAATCATATATCCAAAAGTTCGTCTATTATTTTAATATATCTTAACATTGCTTGGACATGCATGCCTGAGGGATCTCTTGCAGTTTGCATAGAAAAATTACCTTCATATTTCTCTTTCCTAAGAATTTTAAAGCAATCTTTTAAATTAGCGTTGCCTTCACCTAACGGAACGGTTGTTCCATTTAAGATCCTATCTTTTATGTGAATATGAATTATTCTTTCAAAATATGAATCAAATTCCTCATATAAATCATAGCCTAGACTTGCGCTGTTTCCAATATCATAATTAATACCAAATAACTCACTTGGCAGTTCATCAATAAACGACTTCAGCTTTTTTGGCTCAAAATCACTTTCAATTGCAACTTTTATTTCTTTTTTTTCTAATACTTTTGTAAGAGATTTTAAGAAATCAATAGCTATTTGATGGTTAATGTTTTTTATAGAAGACTGATCGACAAAAGGTATCACAATAATTTTACAATCAAGATTACTTAATCCATAAATAACTTCTTCAGTTATAAATTTCATTTGGTTGAAATTATCTATTCCTCCAAACCATGGTGGGCTGTGCATAATAAAATCAGCAGTGCATGCTAAGGGATTTATTTTTGCTTTTGAAAGTTTTCCTTTCAAATATTCTTGACCAATTTTGCTAGTGATAGGATTTTCCCAAATATTTTTTAAATCTACGGTTAGTTCAATGAAATTAATATTGTTTTCTGCAGCAATTTTTAATTCTTTTTCCCAATCATCTCTTGGAAATGCCTGAATTTTGCCATCAATTAAGTCTACTAATCTGCCTTGAACAAAAGCTACCTTATTCATATACCTGAACTAGTTCGATTAAGTTTCCTTCAAAATCTTCACAAAAAGCAACTTTTGCGGTTTTAGTGTCGTTAAATTTTGGTGGATTAATAAAATTAATGTCAAGATTTTTTAGTTTTTTTTCTACTTCTTCCAAGTTTGATATATTAAGGGCTATATGATTAAATCCTGAGGATAAAAGTCCCTTATTTCTATTCTTGGGATCATGTGACACATATTCAATTAACTCAATACATGATCCGTTCTCAGCATAGCATTTACAAGTTCGTGCAACACCATTTTTTATACCAGTTAAATGTTCATAAAATTCTCCTGATTCAACTTGATCGATTTTTGGTTTAAATCCAAAAATAGAATCATATAAACTAAGAGATTTCTCAATGCTATTCACTATTAAGCCCACGTGTCTTAGAGTAATCATTCTGGCTTAGTTGCAATGCCTAACAACATCACTTCTCTTGAAAATCTAACCCATTTAAACTTGTTACTAAGGAATCTTGGTGCTAACAATTGTGTTAAGAATGAAATTGGATTAAAGATTAATTTCCATTTACCCCATAATAATGGCAACTGTTTGAAGAAACTTACACTAATGTTGCAAAATCCATGCATGTCCAAAATATCCCTCAACGAACTTTTCATAAAAGGTGTTCTGTGAGTATAGTCTTCAAAATAAATTCTATAGTTGTGCTCCCAAGATGGAGCCATTACGATTATTAAACCACCAGGCTTGAGGCATCTTTTACATTCTTTAATTAATATAGCTGGGTCGTAAAAGTGTTCTATGACAGATTTAGAAAAAATTATATCAAAATAATTATCTTCAAATGGCATACCATTATTTTCTATGTCAGCTTGGAATAATTTGGCATTTGGACAATGTTTTTTTGCAGCATTTGTAAAATCAACTCCATAACCCGCACACCCATGTCTGATAAAGCCATTTAAGAAATCACCTCTGCCACAACCAACATCGAGTAGTTTTGATTCCTTTGCAATTTCTAATTTTTCAATAAGATATGAAGATAGTTTATAAGGATAATCTGTTAATGGTTTTACTTCCTCGTTATATATTACATCGATGTAATTTTCATTAATTGAGTCATTTTTTTTTAATTTCATAAATATTCTCCAACAATTTCATTAATTATTGAAATACCTTCAAGCAAAGCTTCATCTGAAATATTTAATGGTGGTCCAATTTTTATTGACTCTCTTCCTGTATGGACAACCAATAATCCACTTTGCATACATTTCTCAGATATCTCTGAAGGTACCTTAGATTCAGGAGTTCTTTTTTGTGGATCTTGAAATAAAATTGAAGCTATCATTCCTTTGCCCAAAACATCAGATATTAACCCATTTGAGTTATCTTTAATTTTATTAAGGCCTTTGTGAAGGATGAGCCCTTTTCTATGTGACTCATCAATTAAATTACATTCGATGATTTCATCTATTACTGCCATCCCCGCAGAGCAACCTAAAGGATTTGCAGAATGAGTACTGCTCATGTTTCCTATCTCAGGCAGATCCATTACCTCTTTGCTTCCAACAACGCCTGAAATTGGATAACCGTTACCCATGCCTTTTCCAAGACATAATAAGTCTGGCTTGACATCATAATGTTCATAACCAAATGCTTTTCCTGTTCTTCCAAATCCTGATTGCATTTCATCAAACGTCATTAGTACATCATTTTTTTTACAATAATCTTCTGCAGCTTGAACAAAATCAGGAGGATAAAATATTGCGCCCCAGCCTTGAAAGGTCTCTAGTATCATTCCACAAATATCTTTTGAAGGGTCTATGCCAAAATCATTTAAAGATTTTAGTTGTGCATTGAAAAAACTTTCGCCGGATTCTTTTTTTAAAGCCCATGGATAGGGAAATTTAAGGTGATGGATATTCTCATCGTGATATCCAACCCATTCTTTCTGCTTAGGATTACCACTCATCATCTGAGCTGCCAGGGTTCTGCCATGCCAATTGTTTTCGAAAGCAATTATTCCTAATTTTCTTTTTTTCTTTTCTTGCCCATTCATTCTCATTAATTTAAAAGCTGCTTCCGTGGCTTCAGTTCCAGCAGACATTAAAAAAGCTTTTTCGAAAGTTGGTCCTGCAAATTCTATGAGTTTTTCCAAATATTGGGCTCTTATTTCATTTCCATATGCATAGCAGCCCATAATTGGCTTTTCTAAAGCTATATTCATGTAGTCAAGAACTCTTTTATTTGAGTGCCCCACATTTGAAAAGAATATAGCAGAAGTAAAATCTATAAATTTATTTCCAGAGGCGTCAAAAATATTAAAATTTGATGCCGAGTCCCACACAAGTGGAAGTTGGCCGTGCATTGATCTTGATTCATATTTATCTAGTCTTTCTAAAACGTCGTATGTACCTTTGCAAGGAATTTCAGTTTGAATTAATCTATTTCTAGTATTGATTAATGGCACTGTTTGAGATTTTCTTGAAAATGTATGAGACGACATATTTTATTTAAAGATTTTATCAAGTTTACTATCTTGTTCTAGTGTGTATTCTAAATATTTGAAATCATCAACGCAATCAATTTCAACAGCATATTCTGTCAAGAATGGTATAGAGTGATCGCCATGAATGTTATTGTTTCTTCTAATATTTGAAGTTACTAAAATATCAACATAACCGTTTGCTTGATATGTTTTAGGAAAGGCTTGTCTAGGCGCATTGTTATCAAGTCTAAAATTTTTTGAAACACCGATAGGTTTTAAAAAGTTACTCTCATCAATTTCAAGTGTTTTGTATGCTGTTTCAGACATTTCGTGAACTGATCTTAAAGAGCTACATTCTCCACTATTTTGAGCTAATTTAATTGCAGCATTTAAAATTAATGGATCCCTAATTGGTGTTGTTGGTCTTAAATGAACAATATAATTTGGCTCCATGGATTCATCTTTAAAAAAATTTAATGCATGTTCAACAAATTCAAAATCTGTTGATGTGTCATCAGATATTTCATCTGGTCGCATAAAAGGTATATCTGCGCCATATCTTATTGCTATATCTGCATATTCTTTTGAATTTGTCGATACCACCACTCTATCAATTAGTTTAGACTTTTTAGCTGCCGCAATTGACCAGCCCAAAAGAGGATGTCCATTCAATTTCATTATATTTTTATCGGGCACACCTTTTGAGCCTGATCTTGCTGGAATTAAAGCATAAGTCTTCATAAAATCCCAATATATTTTGGAGGCTGAAGCCGGAATCGAACCGGCGTTAACGGCTTTGCAGGCCGCTGCATAACCACTCTGCCATCCAGCCAAATAAAAAGATGAGTATTGTATCTCAATTTAATTATCATTAATTATATTTTGTTTACTTTGGGGAATAATACTCCGTTCTTTCAATATCATCTTCAACACAGGCCTCACCGTATTGAATTTCAATAAGATGACATGTTTCATCAAAAGGATTTGTTATTTGATGCCATTCCCCAAGTGGAACTAAATAATGATCAAATTTGTTAAGTTGAATATTTTCCTTTTTATCTGGATCATCTTTGCTATAGTTGACAACACAAGAGCCTTTACTTACAAGCCAAATCTCATGTCTTTTAAAGTGTTTCTGGAAGCTCATTCCCTTACCAGGCTCGACAACTAATTCCTTTACTTTGACTTGATCATCTTCAAATAAATTATAGAAGGAGCCCCACAATCTTTCTTCATAATAATATTGCCAATTCTTTAATATCCATGATGAAGAGTTCTTCTTATCATCTCCACCAACGCTGAATAAAAAATCTACGCCCTCTACAGACATCTCGGATATATTATCTTTACTTCTATCTCCTCCGTTTGCAAAAGCAATCTCATCACTAGGATGCATCTTTTTTACTTTTATTAAGGCGTTAGTAGCACTACCAACATCATCATCTTCAAAATCAATAACATCATCTACCATTGATAAGTTCTCTATTATTGATTTCCTTTCATTGAACGTCATAAAAAACTTGCCCTTTTTGTCAACAAGCCATTGATCACTGTTTAATGCGACTATAAGTTTATCGCCGAGCTTTTTTGCTGATTCAAAATATGCTATGTGCCCAGAATGAATAGGATCAAAACCACCACTTACAACTATTATTTTCATAATTCTATTTTTTTACCTCTCCATCATTATATTTAATATTTTGTTGCTCTTCACGATCTGTTACATCTTCGTATGAAGCTCTTATCTTATTGTTTGTATTTATAACATGTTTTATCAAGCTCATTTCAACATTAAGTTTAGATGCATATTCAGTGATTGCGTTTGCATCTTTTGGTAAGCATGCTCCTCCAAAACCAAATCTTCCATCATGACCTGGTACATTCATATGCGAATTGCCCAACCTAGTATCTCTTGAGAGATAATTAATAAAATTTGTCCATGATTCATTTGTATTTACAGCATTAAACAAATCATGAAATTCATTGAAAAAAATTACTTTGGATGCCAGAAAGGAATTAATTGCATACTTTAGAAGTGAAGCGGTAATAAGATCAGTAAAAATATAATCTTTGTTAACACATTTAGTATGTTTTAAATAAATTTGTGCTATTTTATTCGAAGATTCTTTATTGCCGCCAAAAACTATTAGGTTTGAATTGATAAAATCTTCATAGGCATGTTTCTCTCTCAAAAACTCTGGGTTATAAACTAATGAAGGAATAATTTTTTTTATATCGTTTATATTTCCTGGATGAACTGTGCTTTTAAGAACAACTAGTGAATCGAAATTATTTTTTTTTAAATCTTCAGCTACTTGCTCTAATGTTGATATATCTTGAATTCCATCACTGTGCATAGGTGTCGGCACACAAATAAAAATAGTTTCTGGATTAAATTCTTTTAGATCTTCTATGGAAGTTTTAAGTTTAGGATCTACTTTAAAAACTTCTACATCATTCTTGAAACCTTTTGATAAAGCTTCGCCTACAAAACCATATCCAATAATACCAATTTTCATTTTTTAAAGACATTTAAGGTATATTCATACCCTGTATAAAGAGTAACAAATGTTGCAATTATTAGAAAAATATCACCAATAACTATTAAAAGGTTAAAGCTGAAAGCTAATGCAAATATGTATAATCCTATAGAAAATAATTGAACAGAAGTTTTTATTTTTGCCAAATAGGTTACCTTTGTTTTATGAGATTTATTATTTCTTGAAGAATAATCTCTAAGAGCAGATACTCCAATTTCTCTTGCAATTATTAAAGATCCTAAAAAAGCAATCAGGAAGCTGTCAAGATCAACAGATAATCCTATTAAAATAAATACAATAAGAATCTTGTCAGCGATAGGATCTAAAATTTCTCCTAATTGCGACTCAGCATTGTATTTTCTTGCTAAGTAACCATCTAAGTAATCAGTTAATCCAGCTACAAAGAATAGTAAAACACAAACCAAATAATTTCCAAATATTAAAAAAATCAAAATTATTGGCGCTAAAAATATTCTAGCAATGGTGATAAAGTTTATAAAATTAGTCATTTTTGAATTTATCTAATATTTCTTTGGCTATTTTCTCATTTATGCCTTCAACAGTCATTAATTCTTTAATACCAACAGATTTAATATTCTTAATGTTTTTAAATTTCGTTAGAAGACGTTTTTTTAAAATTTCCCCAATACCTTTAATAGAATCTAATTCAGATTGATTAATTTTCTTTCTTTTTTTATTTCTTTGTGCTCGAATTGCAAACCTATGCGACTCATCACGAATCTCTTGAAGGATTAAAAAAGCCTTGGAGTATTTATCTAATTCAATAATGCCATGCTCGCTTATTATGGTCTCAGTTGCTCGTACCCTTTTAGAACCTTTAACGATCGAAATAACCTTGATGTCACGATGATCAGATTTATTAATAATTTTGTTAACAAAATTAAGTTGCATTTTACCGCCATCAATTAAAATTACATCAGGCTTTAAATCAGGATCAGTGTAGTATTTTATTCTTCTCTCCAATACGTGTTCAAGCGAACCTATATCATTACCAGATAGTTCTGCCGGAATATTAAATAATCTATAGTTCTTTTTTTGTGGTCCTTGCATAGAGAATACTACACAGGATGCTACAGCATTATCACCTGAAAAATGACTTACATCATAACCCTCAATTTTTTTAATATTTTCTATTCCTAAGTAATTACTAAGCTCCTGCATTGCAAAAGTATACTTATCCTCCTTGCTAATATGATTTTTTATGACCTGTTTCGCATTGAGTCTGCATAAATTAAAAATTGGCCTTATGGATTTATTTGGTGAGTGAATAATTTTTACTTTTTTCTGATGTTTTGAACTAAACATATCCTCTAGCAATTTATTATTTTCTAGTGAGTTTGTACATAAAATCTTCTTTGGGATATCTATCTGATAGTCATAAAAGTTAACAATAGCACTTTGATAGACTTCTTCTATATTTTCAAAATGAGCCTGTTTTATGAGATGTGTCTTAGTGCCTCTTATTTTTCCATTTCTTACAACAATAATTGATATGCCTAGATAAGTTAATTCTGAATGCACAGAAAAGATATCTACATTTGTGGCAAACGTTACAACTGATTGCTCCTCCTTTAGTAAATTTAATCTTTTTAAACGATCTCTTATTTCAGCAGCTTTTTCAAAGTCTAATTTTGTAACCGCAACATCAATATCTTTAATCAATCTTTGAACTGTTTTCTTATCAGTAGAAGAAATAAATGACTTTGCGCCAGTTATATCCTCAAAGTAATCAACTTTTTTTATATGATTTACACAAGGAGCAGAACACCTTTTCATTTGATATTCAATGCATGGTCTAGTTCTATTAGCAAAGGTGGTATCACTACAATTTCTCACCTTATATATTTTTTGAATTTCTTTGATTGATTTTTTGACAGCCTCAGAGCTGACAAACGGTCCAAAGTAATTTCTATCAACTGCTTTTTTGGTTCTTTTTAAATAAACACCTGGGAAATCATGATCTGAAGAAAAGTATATATAAGGATAAGTCTTATCATCTCTTAAAAGAATATTAAATTTTGGTTTATTTTCTTTTATAAGCATTTGCTCAAGTAATAATGCTTCAACCTCATTTTTTGTTGTAAAAGTTTCTACTTTGTCAGTAAGAAATTTAATCTGTGAAGTCTTTCTGTCTTTGTGAGATTTTCCAAAGTAAGAGGAGACCCTTTTTTTTAAATCTTTTGCTTTACCAATATAAATAATTTCATGATTACAAAAAAATTTGTAAACTCCTGGCGTATTGGGTACTTTCTTTAAATTAATAGACATAGCAAAAAATTATGACTTCTAGTCTTTTTTAATTTGATATTTCTTAGTATAAATCTTGCCAGCATTTACACCAAACTGATCAAAAGGATTTATTTGCAATATTACTGAGGATATAAAAACTCTGTGTTCCCAAGTTGCAATTAGAAATCCTAATTTTTTTGCATCAATACCATCAAAGATGAAAAGATTAACCGGAACATTGCCATTAATTGTTTCTTCCTTTTTTAGTAGATTTGAAGCTCCCTCTGATAGAAGCCTTGCTTGAGTTACGCCCTGAGAATAAGCTAAGCCATTATATTCATTATCTTTGTTTAAAATTATGTCTGCACAGATATTTTGAGTTCCCTGATGTAATAATTGAAAATAGGAGTGTTGTGCTGTTGGACCATATCCTCCAAAAATAATTTGACCAGTTTTTTTGAATTCAGAATTTTTACTTGGTCTTTTTCCAAGCGATTCCATTTCAAGTTGTTGAAAGTAGTTAGGCAGAGATCTAAGCTTCCAGTCATAGCATAAGATTGCTCTAGTATTTTTTTCTTTGAAGTTATGAAACCAAATATCTGAAAAGGCTAACATCTTTACAAATTTTTGATAATCTTCATTATCAGATATATAGCTATCTGCAATTGAGCCGCCTAAACAAAAATTATCAAAAGTATTTTCATGATTCACTGGCATAGCAAAACAAGCAGCTGCATAAGATATTCTAGACCATATTGAATATCTACCACCAATCTCATTATCAAATTGAGAAATGTGTTTGAAATTAAATTTTTGAGCTTCTTTCTTATTTGCTGTTATTGCAATAAATCTATTCATATCTCCTGACCAATGAATTGCATCTTTTAGGCTCTCAATTGTTTCATCTGTAGTAAATGATTTAGAAGAGACAATAAAAACAGTTTTTTTTGGATTTAGTTTTTTTAGTGTTTCATCCAACTCAATTCTATCTGAACCAGTTATAAAATAATGTTTCCACTCGGAAAGTACCTCGCCATGACCAAGGCTTTCAATTAATAGTTTTGGTCCTTCATACGATCCACCAATTCCTAAAGAAACAATATTTTCAGCAGATTGTGCTTCGTACATAAAGTTAATTAATGCTTCATCTTTTAAGCCCTCTACATCTGGAGCAAAGTCTGTATCTGATTTTATAAATTCATGAATAAAGCCTTTGTTTTTTCTATATTTAGGATGAAATGCAGCTTGATTTTCAGTCAAGTTAACAACTTTGCCGCTTAACAAATCATCTATTTTTAAATTAAGGCCAAGTTCTGTTGCTTTATGATCAAACTCTTTATAAAGGTCTTCTGTAAAGTCATTATTAAGAAATTCATAACGCAAGATGTTGTCTTCGTAAGTATAGGTTTTAGACATTTCTTTGCTCATGATATGTTTTGATAAATCTCATCCAGAGTCTCACCGATATTTTCAGCAACTGTAATAGGTCTTCCAATTACAAGAAAGTCTGCGCCAAGATTTATTGCCTCTTTTGGAGTCATAACTCTTTTTTGATCATCATTCAAATTTTGTAATCTGATACCAGGAGTTATTGATAATAAGGATTCTCTTTTTTTAACTTGCTTTAATTCATGAGGAGAACAAACAACTCCATCGATTCCCGCTGATTCCGCTGCATCTAACATTGCTTCTACTTGCTCAGAAGGTGTTCTTTTGAATATTGCGGTTGTATCATCATCATTGAGACTAGTCAAAACTGTTACTCCAAAAACTTTTATATCTGTTCCAGAGACAGCTTCCATTGCAGCTGACATCATATCCTTTCCACCAGATGTATGGACGGTTAGGATTTTTATTGGTAATGACGAAAGGCCTTCGATAGTTTTTTTTACTGTATTAGGGATATCATGGAGTTTTAAATCAAGAAATATATCAAAACTTTTTTGAGCAGCATAATCAATTATTTTGTGGCCCAAAGAATTAAAAGCGACACTTCCAATTTTGATCATACATTTTTCTGAATCAAGATTATCTATAATATTTGATGCTTTTTTGAAATTAATTTCATCTATTGCAACAATAATCATTTTTTAATCAGTGATTTTGAGGGCTTAAAATGCATTGTTGCCGTTTCACCTAAGTACGAAATTTTTTTTGTTTTGGGATTAATAAACTTTCTAGGCCTAATAAATTTTTTTGAAAAAGTACCAAAACCTCGTATTTCAAGTTTCTCATCAAGAGCAATTGATTCGACTATGGTATCTAAAATTATGTCAATTACTTCTGAAATTTTTGTTTTTGGAATACTTGGGAATTCTTTTTTAAGAGATGATTCTATATCTGAGCGGGTAAATGTTTCTTTCTTGATTTTATTCACTAAGTTTTAAAGAAATTCTTTCTTTATCTGAATCAATTGCAAAAACTATACATTTTATATCCTGATCTTTCTTGAATTTATCCAGCGCCTTCTTTGGATCTTCCTCCTCAGATATGTCAGATAAATGAATCAGGCCATCTATTTCGCCTTCAAGACCAACAAAAATTCCAAAATCGGTTATCGACTTGATTTTGCCTTCAACTTTATCACCAATAAGGTATTTATTAGCGAATTCAGTCCATGGATTTGGTTTAGTTTGCTTTAAACCCAGAGAAATTCTTCTTTTGTCATGATCTATTTCTAAAATCATAACCTTTATTTTTTCTTCTAACTCCACAACTTTGGAAGGATGGATATTTTTACTTGTCCAATCTAGCTCTGACAAATGAATTAATCCTTCAATGCCTTCTTCAAGCTGAGCAAAGCAACCATAATCAGTTATATTTGAGACAAAAGCCTCATAAATACCACCAACAGTGTAATTTGATTCAACATTCTCCCATGGATCATTATTAATCTGTTTGAGGCCAAGTGAAACTCTAAGCTTTTCCTTGTCGAAACTCAAAATCTTTACGTCTATCTCTTCCCCTATATTTAAATGTTCAGAGGGATTTGACACCCTTGACCAAGATATGTCGGTTATGTGGAGTAATCCATCTAAACCACCAAGATCTATAAAAGCTCCATAATCAGTGATATTTTTTACAATACCCTTAACAATCTGGCCTTCTTCAAGGTTCTTTAAGAGCTCTACCTTAACTGCTGAATTATTCTTCTCTAGAACTGCTTTCCTTGAGAGAACAACATTATTTCTTTTATAATCAAGTTTTATTACTTTAAATTCTTGGACAGTATTTTCAATATCAGGTGCCTCTTTTACTGGTCTAACATCAACCAATGAACCTGGTAAAAATGCTTTAACAACGTCAACTTCTACTGCAAAACCACCCTTGACTCTGTTATGAATTTTTCCTGTTACAAATTCGCCTGTTTCTAAGGCCTCCTCTAACATCTTCCATGTTGAAATTTTTCTTGCCTTTTCTCTTGAAATTCTTGTTTCACCATATCCATCTTCCACAGCTTCCAAGGCAACTTCAACTTCATCTCCAACCTCAATAGTGATCTTGCCATCATTATTTCTGAATTCATCTAAAGAGACTATTCCCTCAGATTTTAAGCCAACATGTATAGTTACATAATCTTTATCAACATCTAAGACAACACCTGAAACTATTGATCCTGGCTGCATATCAAGTGCATTTAAACTATCATCAAGTAAAGCAGAGAAAGTTTCAGACATTTATATAAATTCCTTATTTATTAAATTTTCAGTAATACTGAATACTTCTTCAAGCGATAAGTTTGAAGAGTCAATAATATGAGCATCTTCAGCTGGAAAGAGAGGTGATAATTCTCTAGAGCTATCTTTTAAATCTCTTTCTTCAATATCTGCTATCAGAGCGGGCATATTAACTTCTTGACCACGATTCTGCAACTCTAAATATCTTCTTTTCGCTCTTTCTTGAGAAGATGCAGTTAGAAATATTTTTAATTTTGCGTCGTTAAATACAACGGTACCCATGTCTCGTCCGTCAGCAACTAAGACACCTCCGTCATAAAAATTTCTTTGTATGTTAAATAAAGCTTCTCTAACTTCTTTAATCGAGCTTAATTTTGAAGCAGTTTTTGCAATAACTTCAGTTCTCAAGTCACTTGTAATATCATTATCTAAATAATTAATTAAAAGTTCTTTATCGTTTAGATCAAAATTCACATTTTTTCTAATTTGGCCAACAATTTCATTTAACGTAAAACTCATGTTAGACAGATATGCATATAGTCTATACAAAGCGCCACTATCAAGAAGATTAAAGTCAAAACTATTAGCGATTTCTTTTGATAAAGAACCCTTACCAGAGGCAGACGGACCATCAATGGTTATTACATTAATTTTTTTCATCAATTTTCATTCCTAATGAATTCATTATATGTCTGAAATTCGGAAATGAAGTTTCAATATTTTTGCAGTTTAAAACACTTACCGAATTTTTTGATCTTATACCTGATATTAGAAAGCTCATTGCAATTCTGTGATCGTTGTAAGAATCTATTGGGCTATCACAATAAATTTCTTCAGATGTTCCTTTGATAAATATTCCATCTTCAAAAATTTTATGTAGTACTTTTAATTTATTTAAACCTTCAGAAATTCCCATCAATCTATCGGATTCTTTAACTCTTAATTCAGCTGCATTAGTAATTCTTGTTTCCCCTTTAGCGAATGAGGCTGCAATACTTAAAATAGGAATTTCATCAATAATATTGGGAATAATATCCTCAGGGACATCAATACCTTTTAAATCTGACGATTTTACCAATATATCTGCAACCTCTTCATTTGATAATAGTCTTTCATTTTTAATTTTTATATCAGCACCCATTAATAATAGAATTTTTAATAGTCCGTTTCTTGTTTTATTTAATCCAACATTTTTTATTAAGACTTCAGAATTTTTTGAGATAACAGAAGCTACAATTATAAAAGCTGCGGATGAGAAATCACCAGGAATAGTGTATAAATTTTTTGGAGATATCTTATAATCATTTAATGAGATAGTACCTTTATTTAAACTATCCCCATAGCTAATATCTCCTCCAAAAAATTCTATCATCCTTTCTGTATGATCTCGGGTTGTTTTAGGTTCAATTATTCTAATCTGTTTTTTTGAAGCTAAAGCAGCTAAAAGCAGTGAAGATTTCACCTGTGCACTGGCAATTGGCATTTTGTATTCAAAATTGTTAATAATATTTGAACCTATGGTAGATATTGGAAGCTTTCCATCATTACTCTTTATTACTGATCCAATTTTTTTTAGAGGATTAATAACTCTATTCATAGGTCTTTTTGACAAAGACTCATCACCTGTTAAGTTACATCTTATTCCTAAACCAGAAATTAAACCCAGTAAAAGCCTCGAGCCTGTTCCAGAATTACCTAAATTTAAATCATTTTTAGGATTTTTAAATGGAACGTCTCTTTTATTTAAAAATACGTAATCTTGGTTTATTGAAATTGAAGCTCCGATTTCATTTAGTGCTTCCATAGTTGATATTGGATCTTCTGCATTTAAAAAACCATCTAATTGCATATCACAGTTTAAAAGTGATCCTATAATTAATATTCTTTGAGAAATTGATTTATCTCCAGGACAATTAATTTTTCCATTGAGAGATTTTGTCTTATGAGATATCAAGTTCAAAATTTATCTTCTTTGAAAGACTTTATTTCATCAAGTTCTTTATTAAGTAGCTCTAGATGCGAAAAAATATCTGGAATTTGTTTTGTTTCTGTTATTAGTTCTAGAAGATTGTTTAACGAAATCTGCATCCCGGCAAGAGCTTTAATTAAATCAACTCTATTTAAAACAAAGATATCACGCCACATCTCTGAATTAGATCCGCTTAATCTTAAAAATTCTTTTAGTCCTCCTCCAGCATTATCCTCAACATCATGATTAGATAATCTAATTGAATCAATTAAGGCATAAGATACTAGGTGAGGTAAATGACTCGTCATTGCAAAAACCAAATCGTGTTCATTAACTGTCATTAAGGCAATTTTCATCTGCAGAGCATTTTTCCAAAAGTTCTCAACCTTTTCATAGTGTTCTTTATCACAATTAAATGGATCGCAGAGAACATTTTTTTTGTTTGTAAAAAGATTAGCATTTGCTGAAGATATGCCTGATTGATCTGATCCTGCTATTGGGTGAGAAAGTAAGATATTAGAAGTGCCCTCTAATTTAATATGATTCTTTACACTTGATGTATCAGTAATACTTGTATCAGAATTCCATACATCTTTGAGTTTATTTAAAACATCTAGTGTTTGTTTTGGGGGAACTGACAGAATGATTAAATCAATATCTTTACAGAATTCTTTAGAATTTATTTGCTCAATAGAATCTGAAAAACCATCAATAATNTTATTATTTATTGCATATTTCATTGAGTCTTTAGATGAATCAAATCCTATCACCTTAATTCCCTTAGATTTTGATGCAAGAGCAATTGATGCTCCAATCATTCCCAATCCAATTATTAAAACTTTCTCTACATTTTGAGTCATATGTACTCTGGATAGGANCCAAAATTTCTTACAATTGCTCCGGTATCAANGACTTCCTTTATTNCCAATTTTAGTTTTTGATCCTTAATGTGGCCCTCGCAATCAATAAAAAAATCATGAGAATTAATATTTCCCCGTGATGGCCGAGTTTCAATCTTACTAAGGTTTATTTTTCTTNTTTCAAAGGGTTTCAAAACTGATATAAGTGATCCAGGCTTATTAGGAGTTTGAATTAAAAAAGAGCTTTTGTCTTTGCCAGTCTTTTCAATATTATTTTTACCAATNACAAGAAATCTTGTTTTGTTTTCAGAATAATCTTGGATGTTTTTTTTGACCAATTTAAGCTTNTAATTTTTTACGGCCATCGAACTAACGATACATAAAATATTTTTATTCTCTTTGG
Organism: Gammaproteobacteria bacterium; assembly: GCA_002690725.1. Taxonomy (GTDB): domain Bacteria; phylum Pseudomonadota; class Gammaproteobacteria; order Magnimaribacterales; family D2472; genus SAR86A. Next base: position 75,478 of record NZFS01000011.1, on the reverse strand, counting down.
CATATTTAGCTGCAACTGCTGAGCTTGGCATTTCTAGTCTCTTAATGTTACCAATATTTCTTTCAATCCATTTTGAACATTGGCCAAGCGCCTGGGGATGAGAAGCAATTGCAAATGCATCAATCATCTCAAAATTGTTCCCAGCNGCAAGTTGATGCTCAATGTTTAAGTAAATTTCTCCAATAATATTTATATTTTCGCTATCAGCTAAACAATTTAGTGTTGTGTTAATTACACCTTCAGATGAATTNTCTACTGGTACAACACCTACATTTACATCATCATTCATTACTTGATAAAAGACGTCATCGATTGAAGCTGATGGTATTCTTAAAACTTGTGATCCAAATTGATTATGCGCCGCTGCTTCAGAGTGAGTGCCCTCTGGCCCGAGGTAAGCAACCTTTAAAACCTCTTCAAGGGAAAGGCAGCCAGATATTAATTCTTTGTAAATTGCCCTAATTTTAGAGTCTGGTAGCAATCCCTTTTTATTAGACTTTATAATGTTTCGAAGTATTTTTGTTTCTCTATCTGGTTTGTAAAAAGAATCTTTTGGGCTAACTTTTGTTTTTATTTTACCGATATCTACTGCATGGGATGCTCTTTTTTGAATAAGACTAAAAATTTCTTGATCAATTTTATCAATTTTATTTCTAATATTTTTTAAGCTTTTATCTACCATTTAATTCAGCCATTATTAGACTCAAAATAAGTCATAAACTTAATAAGTTCCTCCACCCCCTCCAGAGGCAAAGCATTATATATGCTAGCGCGCATTCCTCCAACTGATCTATGTCCTTTTAAATTTAAAAATCCATTTTGTTCAGCCTCTTGTAGAAATGCGCTATCTAATTCATCATTTTTGAGAAAGAATGTNACGTTCATTATTGATCTGTTTTTAATGTCGATGTTATTTAAATAAAAACTTGATTTGTCAACAAATTCATATAATTTAGACGCTTTTAAATGATTTTGTTCCCTAAAGTATTCAAGTCCTCCGCATTGTTTTATCCATTTAAAAACTTTTCCAGCCATATACCANGCNAATGTTGGAGGAGTATTAAGCATTGAATTTGATCTTGAATGNTCAGAATATTTTAAAATNTTTGGTATNTGTTGGTTTCCTAGTTCCATAAAATCTCTGTCAATAATAACTATGGTAAGTCCTGCAGGTCCAATATTCTTTTGTGCTCCTGCATAAATTAATGAAAATTTATTTACNTCNAGNGGTTCGCTCAATATTACTGAGGAAGCGTCAGAAATAATGGGTTTATTTATATCTGGAGGNTCATGNATNGCNACACCCTGAATAGTTTCATTTGGACAGTAATGAACGTANGCGGAATTTTGATNAACTCTCCAATNTTTTGGATCNGGNGCATATGAAAAATTTTTTGCCTCTGAAGAAGCAATAGTATTTACCTTGGTAATTTTTGATGCTTCAGCTATTGCTTTTTTTGACCATGTGCCNGACAAAANNTAGTCAGCTTGCCCATTATTGTGGCCAAAGTTATAAGGNACCATTGAGAATTGATGNGTTGCTCCACCTTGAAGAAATAATACATCATAATTTTTGGGAATTTTTAATATATCAANNAAATCATTCTTTGCCTGTTCTGCNACCTCCATGAATGTTTTTGANCTATGGCTTATTTCCATTATGGAAGCACCAACTTGCTTAAATTCTAATAATTCAGACTTTACTTCNTCTAATACTGCTTCTGAAATNANTGCAGGTCCTGCACAGAAGTTCCACTTTCTCATTTCTTATTATTCTTGGTCTTCTTCTTGAGGTATTGTCACACACTCTATAAGTTTNTCTTCTTCTTTTGGAGTAATTATTTTTACGCCTTGAGTATTTCTACTCAGAGTAGGAACCTGAGAGACATTTGTTCTTATCATCGTACCTTTGTCACTNATCAACATTATTCCATCTTCATTTTCAACTAATGTAGCGGCAACCATATTTCCATTTCTCTCACTTGTTTTGATAGATATCACTCCTTGTCCNCCTCTATTATGAATTGGAAAATCGTCAAGACCAGTTTTTTTACCGTATCCATTTTCTGATACACAAAGTATAGTCTTGGTTGGGTCAGCAACACTAAGTGATATTAATTTCTGATCCTTTTTTAATTTCATTCCTTTNACGCCTCTTGCAGTTCTTCCCATTGATCTAACTTTTGATTCATTAAATCTTATTAATTTTCCTGCAGACGAAGCCAGCAGGATCTCTTTTTTACCATCAGTAATTGCGGTTCCTATTAATCTATCATCATCATCAAGATTGATTGCTTTAATTCCTGATTTCCATTTTCTTGCAAAAAGACTTAGATTAGTTTTTTTTGTAATGCCTTTTCTGGTTGCCATGAATACAAATTTATCTTCAGAAAATTCCTCAACTGGCAAAATATCACTTACTCTTTCATCATCGTCTAAATTGAGCATATTTACTAAAGGTCTTCCTTTTGATGTCCTTGAGGCAACAGGTATTTCATATACTTTTAACCAAAAAACTTTACCTTTTGTTGTGAAACATAATATTTGCACATGACTACTTAAAACATAAAGATTTTGTATTAAATCTTCTTCTTTTACTGAAGCCGCAGCTTTGCCTTGACCGCCTCTCCTCTGTTCTCGATATTCATCAAGAGGTTGAGTTTTTGCATAACCACTTCTGGAGACAGTTAGTACTCTTGTTTCTTCTGGAATAAGATCCTCATTTGTAATGCCTCTTCTTGTGTCATTTATTAAAGTTTTTCTTTCATCTCCAAAAGTTTCTTTAATGTCCTGAAGTTCATCAATTAAAACATCTGTTAAAGTTTCCTTATCATCAAGAATTTTTTGCAGTCCAAGAATCTTTTCAACAATCTCTGAAAATTCTTTGTTCAAATTATCTTGCTCTAAGCCTGTTAACCTGCCTAGTCTTAATTCAAGAATTGCTTTTGCTTGATTTTCAGATAGTTTATATTTTTTACCTTTGAGTCCTAGGTCTTTGCTTAATCCTTTTGGCTTACATGCATCACTGCCAACTTTTTTTAGCACTGCCTCCAATGGACCAGATTTCCATATTTTTTTACATAATTCATTTGCAGCTATTTTTGGATCTTTTGATTTTTTGATAATTGCAATTATTTGATCAATATTTGCAATCGCAACCATAAGGCCCTCAACAACATGCCCCCTATCCTTAGCTCTCCTTAAGTCATATTTTGTTCTTTTCGTGATGATATCTTTTCTGTGTTTAACAAATGCTTGTAACATTTCTTTGAGATTTACTTCTTTGGGTTGTCCTTCAGATAGAACAGTGAAATTTATGCCAAATGATTGTTCAAGTTGAGTTTGCGCAAAAAGATTATTCTCTAAAACGTCAACTGAATCACCTTTTCTAACCTCGATTACAACTCTTAAACCATCTTTATCTGATTCATCCCTTATTTCAGTTATGCCTTCTATTTTTTTCTCTTTTACTAGTTCAGCAATTTTCTCAAGCATTTTTGCTTTATTAACCATAAAAGGTATTTCATTGATAATTAAACTTTGTTTTCCAGATTTGTCTTCTTCAACTGATGTGTTTGATCTTGTGTGAATTATTCCTCTTCCAGTTTTATATGCCTCATAAATACCAGCCTTGCCATCAATAGTTCCCCCTGTTGGAAAATCTGGACCTGATATATCTTTAATTAAATCATCAATAGATATTTTCGGATTCTTAATTAAATTTATACACCCATTCAAAACTTCATTAAGATTATGTGGAGGAATATTTGTAGCCATTCCCACAGCAATTCCTGAAGAGCCATTTACTAGTAAGTTTGGTATTTTAGTGGGTAATACATCTGGTATATCTTCACTACCATCATAATTTGGTGAGAATGAGACTGTTTCTTTCTCGATATCACCAAGCATTTGATCAGTTATTTTGGACATCCGTACTTCTGTATATCTCATTGCAGCAGGTGGATCTCCATCAATTGAACCAAAGTTACCTTGACCCTCAACAATTGGATATCTCATTGAGAAATCTTGTGCCATTCTTACCATGGCATCATAAACAGCAGAATCACCATGAGGATGATATTTACCAATAACGTCACCAACAACTCTTGCAGATTTTTTATATGGCCTATTATAGAAATTCTTTAAATCGTACATTGCAAATAAAATGCGTCTATGAACTGGTTTTAAACCATCACGAATATCTGGAAGTGCTCTTCCATGGATAACACTAAGTGCATAACTTAAATATGATTGTTTAAGTTCATCTTCAATGTTTACAGATATAATTTCCTTAGCGAAATCACTCATTTTTTTCTTAAAAAGCCCCTATTTTACACATGAATAAAATTACCAGTTTGAGGTAATATTTTAACATATTTATAGGTTGTTTTTACTCTTTAAATTCAGTAACTAGGCCGCCTATAGACTCTTTTGCATCACCAAACAACATTCTGGTATTTTCTCTGAAAAACAATGGATTTTGAACACCAGCGAAACCTGATGACATTGATCTTTTGAGAACAAAAACTGTCCTAGCATTATGTGCCTCAATTATAGGCATTCCATATATTGGACTTCCTGGTTCTTCTGTTGCAGATGGATTTACAACATCATTAGCGCCAATGACAATTGCAACATCTATTGAATCCATTGATGGATTTATATCATCAGGTTCAACTAAAACATCATACGGAACATTTGCTTCAGCTAACAAAACATTCATATGACCTGGCATTCTGCCCGCCACTGGATGAATTCCGTATCTTACTTCTGTTCCATTTTCTTCAAGGAGTTCTCCAAGCTCTCGTACAACATGTTGTGCTTGAGCAACTGCCATGCCATATCCAGGAATCACAATGACTGAACTAGCATTCTCAAGTATTAAATAAGCATCTGAAACATTAATAGGTTTTACCTCTCCGGTCTCCTCAGATTTTGAACCAGAAGACGTCGATGCATAGCCAACAAATAAAATATTACCAATCGACCTATTCATTGCTTTAGCCATTATGATTGTGAGAATTAATCCACTTGCTCCGACTAATGAACCAGCAACAATTAAAACATTATTTAACAACATAAGTCCTGCAAAAGCTGCTGCAATTCCAGAGAAGGAATTTAATAAAGAAATTACAACCGGCATATCTCCTCCACCAATTGGAATAACAAATCCTATGCCTCCAAGCAAAGTAAGAATTAAGAGAATAGTGAAGAAATCAAAACTTGGAATAAATATCTTTGCAACAACAATTGAATAAAATAAATAAATTATTGATATATAAAACAAAGTTGTAAACAGCTTCGTGATTATTGAAGATTTTTCAACTTTTAGTCTCTCAGATAACTTTCCATAAGCAATAATACTTCCAGAAAATGTAATGCCACCAATATATGAAGTAATCATTATTAATACATATTGAAATGTGTTTGTCGGGATTGAGTTAAACTCAGACCATGCAATAAAGAAAGTCGCCAAACCTCCAAATCCATTAAATAGTGCGACCATTTCAGGAATAGAAGTCATTTTTACTTTAAGGGCAATTAAAGAGCCTATTGTTGCTCCAATTGCGATACCAATTAATACAATTAAAGGGTTTATCACATTTATGAACGTTACAGATACTGCAATAAACATTGCCAATGCTGATAAAAAATTTCCTTTAACAGCAGTATCTTCTTTTCCAAGCATCTTAATTCCAGAAATAAATAATATTGATGAAAATATATAAATAATATTTTGAATAGACTCTATGTTGTCAAATATATTCATAATTACTTCTTTTTAAACATCTTTAGCATTCTGTTTGTTACCAAATATCCACCAAAAACATTTATAGATGCAAAAGTAACTGCCAGAAAAGATAATATTTGTTGAAGATTAGTATCAGACCCAAGAATTAAGGCACCAACCAAAGCAATTCCTGAAATAGCATTTGCACCTGACATTAAAGGTGTATGCAAAGTGCTTGGAACTTTAGAAATTAACTCAAGACCTAGATAGATTGAAAGTATTAGAACAAACCCTAAAAGAACATATATTTCCATTATTGTTTAAACCTCTCATTAATAATTTCGCCATTGTGAACTAAAACACTGCTGTTCAAAATCTCATCACTAAAATCAAAATTTATAGTTTTATTCTCTTTATCTAAAAACTCTGTGATCCAATTATTAAAATTATTTGAAAGTGCAAGTGACGCATGACTCGAAACTTTAGAAGCAAGATTTGATATTCCAATAATCTTGACACCATTTCTTAAAATCACTCTGTCAATTTCAGAACCTTCAACATTACCACCTGATTCTACTGCCATGTCGAAAACAACACTTCCGGGCATCATTTTGTCGATTGTTTTATTATCTATTAATAACGGTGCAGGTCTGCCAAATAGCTGCGCAGTTGTTATGACAATATCAGATCTTTCACAAACTTTTGATTGAAGCTCTTTTTGTTTGTTAATTTGTTCTTCCGTTAATTCTTGTGCGTAACCTTGATCAGTTTCTCCAGTCTCTCCAAGGTCTATTTTGACAAACTTTGCACCAAGTGAATTAACCTGTTCTTCTACAACATCTCTTGTATCAAATGCCTCAACCCTAGCACCAAGTCTTTTAGCTGTTGCTATTGCTTGAAGTCCAGCAACTCCAACTCCTATTACAAAAACTTTTGCAGGTTTTAAAGTTCCGGCAGCAGTCATCATCATTGGAAGTGCAGTTGATAAATGTTTTGCTGACTCAATGACAGCAACGTATCCAGCTAAATTTGCCTGTGAGCTTAAAACATCCATTTTTTGGGCTCTTGTAATTCTTGGTATAAATTCCATACTAACTAAATTAATTTTTAATCTTGAGCATGCATTTATTAAATCCTGATTGTTAAAAGGATCTATTGTTCCAAGTAATGTAGAATCTGGATTTAGTAATGTAAGTTCGTCCTCTGTTAAAGGTTGAGTAGTGATGACAAGGTCAGCTTTTTTAAGACAGTCCTCGCGTGAATATTTTTGTAATCCAAGTTTGTTAAAAACTTTATCGCTAACATTGATGCCATCTCCGATCCCCTCTTGAAAAATTACGTCAACACCAAGATTAATTAATGTGTTAATAGTATCAATATGAATTGGTGACCTAGTGTCAGTTTCAATGGTAGATTTTAATGCAGAAATAATCACGACTTATAGTAAAAAAAAATTTGTGAGATTTATCTTAACAGTTCTGATATCTCAATTAAATCAAATATCAAGTTTTTATACATTTGATAAACTCATAATGATGAAAGTTTGTTTATCATTAATATTTTATATCTATTCTTTAATGAATTCTAAAGAGTTAAAATACTAATATGTCAAACATAGATGAACAAGAAATAAAAAAATTTTCTGAAATTGCTGATGATTGGTGGAATAGGGATGGTGATTTTAAACCACTCCACGTAATAAACCCCCTTAGAGCTAATTACATCAAAGAAAAGACAGAGCTAAATAATAAAAAAGTTTTGGATGTAGGTTGTGGCGGAGGACTATTGTCAGAAGCTTTGTATGATTTTGGTGCAGATGTTACTGGAATTGACGCAGCTGGTCCTGGCATTGAAGTAGCAAAGATTCATGCAAAAAAAAATAATAAAAGCATAAAATATTTTGAAAAAACAGCAGAAGAGTTGAATATTGATAAAAGTGGGTACTTCGACATAGTAACTTGTTTAGAAGTGTTAGAGCATGTTCCTGATCCAGGTTCACTTGTGAAAACATGTATTAAACTATTAAAACCAGGCGGAGCATTGTTTCTATCCACCATAAATAAGAATCCTAGGTCATGGGTTACTGCAATAGTTGGTGCAGAATATATATTTAAACTTTTACCTAAGGGAACGCATGAATTTAATAAATTTATAAAGCCTTCTTCATTAGCTAAATATGTAAGAGATGCAAATGCTGAGCTAATTGAAACAAAAGGCATGTTTTATAATCCAATCACACATAGTGCTAATCTTAATAATGATCTTGGTGTGAATTATTTAATGTATGCAAAAAAGCCATAAGACAAAACTTATCTTATTTGATTTAGATGGCACTTTAATTGATACAGCGCCTGATTTCCATAACACATTAAATAATATGCTCAGAAAATATCAGATAGATCAAGTTACTATTGAGGAGGTTCGTCCACATATTTCTGAGGGCACATCAAAATTAATTCAAAAATTTTTTAATGCCGACAAAAAAGATCCACGATTTAATTTATTAAAATCAGAGTTTTTAACTGAATATAGTTTAAATATGACAAATGATTCAAAACTTTTTGATGGAATGGCTTCTTTAATTAATTTTTTAAATGAAAATAAAATTACATTTGGAGTTGTTACCAATAAATTTTATAGACTTGCTAATCCTATAATTGATTCATTCTCAGAATTAAATAATATTAAGGTACTTATATGCCCTGATCACGTAAGAGTATCTAAGCCTGATCCTGAAGGTATTTTAATGGCATGTAAAAAACTTAATATTAATCCAACTAATACTATTTATTTGGGAGATCATATTAATGATTTGACAGCTGGAATTAAAGCAGGAACAAAAATTTTGGGATGCTTATACGGCTACTCACTCGATGAAAAGACGCTTAAAAAATTTAATTACCCATTCGTAAAAAAAGTTTCAGAAATATATTCTCATATAAATTTATAATAACTATAAATGGTCAAAAATTATTTAAATAAGAAAAATATACTAATTACAGGAGTTACGAGTGGCATTGGTAAGATACTTACAGAATGTCTTAGCAGTTATGGTGCAAATATTATAATGCTCTCAAAAAATGAAGCTGAGTTAGATGCTATGTATGATGAGATGATTAAAAAAGATAAAACTGATCCGCTAATTTTGAAATGTGACTTAGAAAAGTTAAATGAAGAAAATGCTTCTAAAATGAGCAAGATTGTTCAAGAAAATTATGCAAACTTAGATGCAGTAATATTTAACGCTGCTATCCTTGGGAAAATGTCTGATATTGAAAGTTATGATCAAACAACTTGGGAAAAAATTCTTAAAGTAAATCTAACAAGTACATTTCTTATGGCAAAAAATTTGTTGCCGTTACTTAAAGAAAGCATAAATCCAAGAATTATCTTCACTTCATCAAGTGTAGCCAAAAAAGCAAAAGCTTTCTGGGGTGCTTATTCGGTATCTAAAGCGGGTTTGAATGCATTATCTGAAATAATATCTGATGAAGTAGAGTCAGTATCAAGCATAAAAGTGTTTAATTTTAATCCTAAAGCAACTAGATCAAAATTAAGATCTCTTGCATACCCTGCTGAAAATCATAAAATTATTAAACAACCTGTGGATTTAATTGATTACTATTTATGGATGCTGTCTGATGAAAGCTCTTCATCAAACAAAATCTATATAGAATATGGAGACGATTTAACTTCTAAATAATGACATTTTCATCTTCAAGAACTCTCCATAAGAATAAACACATATAACTTCTATAAGGACTAAAATTTTTATAAAATGATTCGCTATATTTTTTGATATTAAACATTTTTAGATGTGCGTTCTTCAAACCCAAATCTAGTATAGAAAAAACATCTGGGTCTCCAATGAAGAAGATTCTCGACATTTCGATAGACCATGGTCCGATACCTTTAATCTTAATTAAAAATTCGTAATACTCATGTTGTGACATTTTTTTTAATTCTGTTTTTGAAATTTTTATAAGCTCTTTGTTAAAGATGATTCCATTTAAGTATCCAATCTTTTGTCTCGATAGGCCAGCAGTCTTAAACTTTTCATTAAGTTTTGTATTTTCTTTTTTATAATTATTTTTTTTTAATATCTTATCTGTTCTTTTCCATATTGCTGCAGCAGATTGAACAGAAAGTTGCTGACCAACAATAATTTTTGAGAGATGAGTAACAAAGTCCAAATTTGAAACTGTAATTTTTAATGGTCCAACTCTTTTTATATGATCTGCAAGATTAGTAAAACCTTTTTCAACTGATCTGTCATATAAAAATTTATGTGCTCTTTTATACTCCATAGTTTTTTATTGAATCTATCTCTTTATTTGATAATTCTATATATTTACCTTTTGCTAATTTTGAAGGCAAAAATATGGGTCCAAACCTTGTTCTTTTTAATCTGCTTATCTCGAGTCCTACTGAATTAAAAATTTTCCTTACCTCTTTATTTTTTCCAGACATTAAACATACAGAAAACCATTGATTCGATGATTGCTTCTCACCTTCAACAATATCTGTAAATTTATATTTAACTCCATCTATATGTATTCCTGTTAACATTTTTTGTTTTTTTTCTTTTGTAAAATCTCCCCTTGCTCTAACAAGATACTCTCTATCGATCATAGATGATGGATGCATGCAATAATTTGCAAAATTTCCGTCGTTTGTAAAAAGCATTAATCCGGATGAATTTATGTCTAGCCTTCCAACTGATATCCATCTTATTTTGGTATTATCTTTTGGTAAAAAATCAAAAATTATTGGTATATCTTTTTCTTTTTTATTTGAAGATAAAACTCCCTCCGGTTTATTGAGTATTAATAATTTTGTATCTGACTCAGTATGAGAAATAACCTTTCCGTCAAATTCAATCACATCATTTTTTTCAATAGAAGTTCCAATAATTGCTTGTTTTCCATTAACTTTAACTTTTTTTGATTTTATTAATTCTTCACAAAATCTTCTTGATCCTACCCCAGATTGAGCTAGAAATTTTTGAAGTCTTATAGCCATCTAATAATTAAACAGCTTTTGATAATAGATCTTCCTCTTCAGTTTCCTTTAATGTTGGTAATTCAGGTAACTCAGAAATATTTTTAAGATTTAAATCATTTAAAAATTCTTTGGTTGTAACATACAGGGCAGGTCTTCCAGGAACATCTTTGTAGCCAGACACTTTAATCCAATTCCTTTCTAATAATGATCTTATTATTCTAGTACTTACGGTTATGCCTCGTATATCTTCGATGTCACCTCTTGTAACAGGTTGTTTATAAGCAATTATTGAAATAGTCTCCATCAAAGCTTTTGAAGTCCTTGGAGCTTTTTCATTCCACATTAGGCTTAAACTTTTACTATGAACTTCCTTTATTTGAAGTCTAAAACCAGAAGCAACCTCTTTGATCTCTAAAGATGTGCCCTCATATCTAACCTCTAACTCATTGATAGATTTTTTAATTTCACTTAACTCAATTATTAGCCCTGAATTTCCAATAATATTTTTTATTTCTGATAATCTCATGGGTCGGCCAGAACCAAATAGAAGTGCCTCAACAGAATTAATTACAATATTATTCAATTTAAATACTCCTAATTGATTTTATAAAAAGTTCATCGCTATTATTTTGAATTAATTCAACACACCCATCTTTTGCTAGCTCCAATGAAGCAAGTAGCGTTACAACAACTCCTTTCTTACCTTCTGGCTTCCTTAAGGTCTGAGAAAAGCTCATGAGTGTTGTTTTTTTTAATAAATTTATAAGTATTTGTATTCTTTCTTTTGTTGATAGTTCTTCGTAATCAATTAGATGACTGATTTTATAGTTGGGTCTATTTACAACTTCGTTGATTGAGGAAAATATATCCTCCACTGTTACAATACATTCTTCTATTAAACAATCGTCCAATTTTGGAAGTTTTGCAGAAACTAAAAAGAAGTCTCTATCGATTCTTGGCAAAACTGCAATTTTTTCTGAAACAAATTTATATTTTTTGTATTCCTGAAGTCTTTTTATTAAAGCTATCCGTGGATCATCCTCTTCATCCTCAAAAGATTCTTTTGGCAACATTAATTTTGATTTAATCTCTGCGAGAGTTGCAGCCATAACTAAATAATCAGCTGCTAATTCAAATTTAAGAGAATCCATCAACTCTATATACTCCAAATATTGATCGGTAATTTTTGAAACATCCAAATCAAGAATATCTATGTCTTCTTTTTTGATTAAGTATAGGAGAAGATCCAGTGGTCCTGAAAATGATTCTAAAATTACTTCAAGTGCGTTGGGTGGGATAAAAAGATCTTCGGGTAATTTTTCTATGTGATTTCCAATCACCAAAGGAATTTGAAGTTGTGCAAGACTATTATTTTGCATATATAAACACTACATAGCGTAAGTTTCAGGTATTTTAATACAATATATGGTGTATTTCCTTAAAAACTTGATATTTATTACAAATTTATTAAAAAAATAAGATTATAAAAATGGTTTTCAAAGGTGCATATTAATTTAATAATATGGCTCCATTTCTTTATTTGAAGTTATAAAATATAAAAATATGAATTATTCAACAGATAACACAAGAATTATAGATAGAAAAAAAGTTCCTGCGCCTTATGAACTGGTAAATAAATACCCAATTAATGATGAAATTTCTAAACTTGTTTATGGAACTAGAAATGAAATAAGTCAAATCTTGCATAACAAAGATGACCGGTTATTTGTAATCGTTGGTCCATGTTCAATTCATGATCCCAAAAGTGCTATTGAATATGCAGAGATGCTCTCAAATGAAAATAAAAAATATAATGAGAACCTCTTAGTTATTATGAGAGTTTATTTTGAGAAACCAAGAACAACTGTAGGTTGGAAAGGTTTAATTAATGATCCGGACATAAATGAAACATACAACATTGCAAAAGGTGTTGAAATGGCAAGAAAATTATTAATTGATATTGCGGATCTTGGACTGCCAGCTGGAACTGAGTTTCTTGATCCTATTTCTCCGCAGTATGTCACTGACATAATTTCATGGGGCGCAATTGGTGCAAGAACTGCTGAGAGTCAAATTCACAGAGAACTTGCATCTGGGCTTTCGTGTCCTATTGGTATAAAAAATGCCACTAATGGTGGTCTAAAAGCCGCTATTGATGGAATTCAAGCTGCAAATCACTCTCATGTTTTCCTTGGTGCAACAAAAGAGGCTGATATAGCAATGCTTAAGACAGCTGGAAATAACGATACTCATATAATCCTTAGAGGTGGTAAAGTACCAAATTTTGACAAGGAATCAGTTGAACAAACGCTGACTGCCCTAAAAGAAGCCGAAGTGAATGAATCTATAATGATTGATGCTAGTCATGGAAATAGTCAAAAAAAGTTTAAACAACAAATTCCAGTAATTGAATCAATTTGTCAACAGATTACTGAGGGAAATAATAATATTAAAGGTGTAATGATTGAAAGTCATCTAAACGAAGGAAATCAGAAAATAACTGAAAAATTAAATTATGGCCAAAGTATTACTGATGCATGTATGGGTTGGGAGGACACAGTAATGTGTCTGCAAAAGTTAAATGACACAATAAAATTAAAAAGAGGAAAATAATATAATTGAAAATTGAGAATAATTTATCCTTTTCTTCTGACGTCGCAGAGACACTTGGACTAGAATGCGCAGTCATATTAAGTCAATATAATAGTGGAAAGCTTGATGACATCTCATCATTGCATGGTCTATTGGAATCTATAAAAAAAAATTTAAGTTTTTTAAATAAGGAAACAATTGAAAATTCTGTAAATACCTTAATCAATTTTGGACTAATAAAATTTGAAAAAAATATAAAAAAAGAAATTTATGAACTAAGAAAGCCAAGCGTAAGCCAAGAATCATCTAAGTTAATTAATGAATGGAGTCCTTCTTCAGAAGCAATTGAAATTCTAGAAATGACTAATATAAATCAAGAATTTTTAAAACTTAAGCTCAAAGAATTTAAAATATATTGGATTGAGAGAGGTCAAAAAAGGAATAATTGGAACTCAACATTTATTGAATTTATTAGACGAGAATGGGCTAAAGAAAGTAATTCAAAAAAAGTTATGCCTCATATAATTGATGAAAACTGGTATCCTGATGAAGATGTGTTTGATATTCTTAACTTATCAGAAATAAACAAAGATTCTGCGTTAAAATATCTAAAAGAGTTCATCTTATACTGGAAAGATAAAGGCTCTGCGTTCACAACATGGAATTCAAAATTTATTGACCATGTTAAAAGGCGTCACATTGTGATTGGCGAAAAAGGAGATAATGAAGAAATTAAAAAATATTCTGAACCAGGAAAATATTCACAGGACTTCAAAACAAGAAAAAATGACACCACTTGGGCAAAAGAAATCAACCTCGACTAAAGAAGAATTTATAAGTTCGATTGAATCTTTGTTCTTGAAGCTTGAGCTTGCCTATCACTATCAATTTTATAAAGTATTCGGCACTGACGATAAACTTAAAGAGGGAAAAAAGCTTTGGGCTATATCTTTAAGAAATGAAGTTCCAGAAGTGCTTCTTGAAGCTGCGGAAAATGTAATAAGATCTCAATCATATTTACCTACTCTCACAGATATTATGAAAGCATGTTCAGATATTAATAAAATGGATGGTTTTCCAACAGTTGAAGAAGCTTATATCGAAGCAAGAAAATCATATCAACCAAGAGCTGAAATTAATTGGTCTCATCCGATTGTTTATTTTGCAGGCAAAAAAGTTGGCTGGAACAACTTGAATGAAAAAGACTCCAGTCAGAATTTTAATGCATTTAAAAAAATATTTAATGCTTTAAAGAATGAAGCTTTTAATGGAAAAAAATTTGAAATTAAAGATAATACCAATCTCAGAACTCGAAAACCTTTTAACAAAAGTTTATTTGAGGAGTTGAGAAAGAAACATAAAGTTTAAAACATCAAACATTATCATTATTGATTCAAGTTATATCTTAATAGTATGAAATTAACCAAAAATATAAGAATATCTCTAATTATACTTATACCAATTACTTTATGGATGATTTCAGGTTTTTTTAAAAATGAAAATATTAATGTTAAAAAAGAAACCTCGGATTTATTTAGTGTTCAGACTAATTTAAGTAAAGCAACTGAATATCAACCATTAATTAAGCTCAAGGCAACTTCATACTCTGAGACAAAAGTAGATGTTAAGGCAAAAACATCAGGAGAAGTTGTAAAAATTGGTGCTATTCAAGGAAAATTTATAGAAAAAGATGAAGTATTGTGCAGTTTAGGAGTTGTTGAGCTAAATAGAACAGAAGTCAAAGCTCCTTTCTCAGGTTTTATTGAAAAAATAACTAAACCAGGAAATTTTCTTGAAAGAGGACAAGTATGTGCCACAATAATAAAGCTTGATCCCATTACTTTTTTTGCTGGTGTTCCTGAATATGATATTAATAAAGTTCGTATCGATCAGAAAGTTAATCTTGAATTAGTAACTGGACAAAGAATATCAGGTAATTTAACTTTCGTTTCTAAAAGTGCATCTCCAAACACAAGAACATTTAGAGTTGGCTCAATGATTAAAAATCCTGATGGTTTTATAAAAGATGGTTTGACTGCCAATATGTCGATTGAAATAGATAAAGTAAAAGCTCATAAAATATCTCCATCGATATTGCTCTTAAATGATGAAGGAAAATTAGGAATACGAATAATTGAAAAAGATAATTTAGCAAAATTTGTTGAAATTATTATTTTAGAAGATTCTGAAGAAGGTTTATGGGTAACAGGTATTCCAGAACAAGTTGAGATAATTATACAAGGTCAAGGGTTTGTAGAAGATGGTCAAGAAGTTATTACAAATCGTATATGATTAAAATAATTGACTTTGCAATAAAAAAAGCAAAAACAACCTTGCTGATTGCTTTTATGGTAATAATAGCTGGAACTTATGCGAGACAGGAGATCCCAATTGCAGCCTCTCCAAACGTTCAGTTACCTTTTATAACAGTATCTGTATTCCTTGACGGAGCATCACCAAGTGATACCTCAAGATTAATAGCAAGGCCACTTGAAAATAGATTAAAAACTATAACTGGGGTTAAAAGTATCAGGTCAACCAGTTCTTTAAGCTACGCAAGAGTATTTCTTGAATTTGAGGTTGGTTTTGAAATGGATAAGGCTTTGGTAGATGTAAAGCAAGGTGTTGAAGAAATCAAATATCAACTACCCCTTGAAGCAGAAGATCCCCAAATACAAGAATATACTGAATCAAGCTTTCCTGTAATGAATATAAGTATTGTAGGGGGCAGTTCAGTAAGACAAAAAGTTTTCTATGCCAGAGAGCTTAAAGATTTAATTGAGCCAATAGAGCAAATACTCGAGGTAAGGACTTCAGGTGCACCTGAGGAGGTTCTTGAAGGAGTTATTGATAAAGCAAAAATGGAATCTTATGGTGTAACTCTCTCAGATATTTACTACTCAGTTTCTAATAATAATTTAATTATTCCTGGTGGAAAGCAAGATACAGGGAGAGGAAGTTTCAACATAGAAGTACCGAGTATTATTGAATCAGCTAAGGATGTGTATGAAATTCCTGTAAAAGTCACAAATGACGCAATTGTTACTCTTGGTGATATTGCTGTTATTAAAAGAACCTTTAAAGATTTTACATCCTACGCAAGAGTTAATGGGCAAGATGCGGTGACACTTGAGATTTCGCTTCGTGAAAGTGCTAATGCAATTGATGCATCTAATGCTATAAGAGAGGTACTATCAGATTTTGAAAATACTCTTCCAAAAAATTTAGATATTCAGATCACCAATGACGATACGATTTATGCAAGTCTAATGGTTAAAGAATTAAATGGAAATATTATAGCAGCAGTGGTATTGATAATGGTGCTTGTTATAGCGAGTATGGGTACAAGAGTATCTATGTTAGTTGGGCTTTCAATACCCTTCTGTTTTTTAATGACTTATTTAATTTTATATAGTCTAAACATGGAAGTTAATTTCCTTGTGATGATGGGGCTTCTCCTAGGAATGGGTATGCTGATAGATGGCTCGATAGTTATTACGGAGTATGCTGATAAAAAAATTGCAGAAGGTCTGTCTCGTGTTGAGGGTTATACACTTGCATCAAAAAGAATGTTTTATCCAATAATTGCATCAACAGGCACAACGCTTGCTGCATTCATTCCGATGATGTTTTGGCCAGGCTTTACCGGCCAATTTATGAAATACCTTCCAATAACTATTTTTTTTGTACTTTCAGCTTCATTATTCTACTCTTTAATAGTTATACCTGTTTTGGGAGCTTATTTTGGACAAAAAGATTCTGCACTAAATGGCGAAGATAGCCATACGTCAGTATTTGTAAAACTTACAGATTGGTATGGAAAATATATTAAGAAATTTGTAAAGAATCCTGTTGAAACTGTTGCTGCTGTTGTCTCGCTTCTATTAGTAATAATCTTGAGTTACTCTATTTCAGGAATGGGAACAATCTATTTTGCAATAGTTGATCCAATACAAGCTAATGTAACTGTAAAAGCAAGAGGAAATTTTTCAGCGCTTGAAACAAAAGAGATAATTGAAGAGGTTGAGTCAAGATTTTTAGAAGTTCAAGGTATAAAAAATGTATACCTTAGGTCTGGAACAAATTGGTGGGAATCCGGTGCAGATAGGATTGGTGGTGGATTTGTTGAAACACTAGAACCATCTCAAACAAAAATAAGTGGGTTCGAAATTATGGACCTTCTTAAGGAATCTACAAGAGATATGCCAGGTATTAATGTTGAGATAGAGGCTGATGAAGGTGGACCATCATTTGATTCTCCTATTGAGCTTGATATTTATGGAGATACAGAAGAACAAGTTAACGATGCGGTCACTATCATTGAAAATTATATGCGTAATAACATGAGTGGCTTAAATAATATTTTCTCATCAAAAGCATATCCATCTGTTGAATGGAGCGTAGAGGTTGATAAGCAAAAAGCTGCGCAGTTAGGAGTAAGTGTTTCTGATGTTGGTGCTTTGGTACAAATGCTTACATCTGGATTTAAAGTTGGAGAATATCGACCAGATGATGCCAAAGACGAAGTTGAAATAAGAGCAAGATTTCCTGATTCAGATAGAACAATAACAGGCATTAGAGATTTAAATGTGGTTACTCGGCAAGGAACTGTTCCAGTGAGCTCCTTCATTCAAGTTGTACCAAAAGAAAATCGTCAAACTGTTAATCGTAAAAATGGTAAATATTTCCAAGAAATTGGTGCAGGAACACAAGACGAATCAAAGGTTTCACAAAAAATTAATGAACTTGATAAGTGGTTAACCTCAACTAATTTTGATCCTGCAATTACTTATCAGTTTAGTGGCATGGCCGAAGAAACTGAAGATGTTAATAGATTTATTGTTGTCGCAGGAGTAATGGCAGTATTTATGATGTTGCTTATGTTAATAACTCAATTTAACAGTTTTTATCAATCTTTTATTATTTTATCTGCAGTTACTATTTCATTTGTTGGAGTCCTACTAGGACTTTTAATAACAGGTAAGTCCTTCAGTACTACTATGACTGGTATTTCAATAGTTACTCTTGCTGGAATTGTTGTTAATAACAATATTGTATTGATTGACACTTTTAACAAATTGAGAGAAGAATCACCTCAAATTGAATATTCTATTCATATTATTAATGCATGTAAGCAAAGATTAAGACCAATTATTCTAACCTCTCTTACAACTATTTTTGGGTTGCTCCCATTAGCAATGGGAATAAGCATAGATATAATTTCAAGAGATATCGTCATTGGTAGTAGAGTTGTGGATTGGTGGTCAAACCTTGCAGTTTCTATTGTTTGGGGACTTAGTTTTAGCACCTTTATGACATTGATTTTAACTCCAGCAATTCTCTCACTGCCTTATGCGTTAAGAAATGAATACAATAAATACTTCAAAACGGTTGTTAATGACATACAATAAATAATGGCTAAAGAAGAGAAAAAAATAGATTTTGAATCATCACTAAAGGAACTTGAATCTATAGTGGAGAAATTAGAGGATGAAAATATAAATTTAGAGGATTCGGTCAAATCATTTGAAAAAGGAATTAATCTGGTAAAAGAATGTCAAAAACAACTTCAAAGTGCAGAATTAAAAATTAAAAAACTTCTTGATGATGGTTCTGCATCCAAAATTAATAATTCATAACTGTTGTGTTAGAAGCATTTCTATCTCATACAAGAGATCAGGTTTCTAAGAACGTAAAAAAAATAATTGGTAACTCAAATCTTATTGAGAAGGCTATGTCCTATTCTGTGCTAGGAGAAAGCAAAATGATAAGAGCTGGTTTAATAGTTGCTTCTGGAAAAATAAATAAAAATATTTCTAAATCTAGTTTAATTACATTTGCTTCAGCTATAGAGTTGATTCATACATATTCTCTTATTCATGACGACTTACCAGCAATGGATGATGATGACTTAAGAAGAGGGAAGAAATCAAATCATATTAAATTTGGGGAAGCAAATGCAATACTTGCGGGTGATGCACTTCAAACTCTTGCTTATGAAATTATTTGTAACGATAGTAGCATTAAAGATAAAGATAAGATTGAAGCCATCAAAATGATCAGTAAGGCTTGTGGAAAAAACGGTATGGTATACGGACAACATCTTGATATAAATGCAGAAACAAAAAAAATTGACAAACATTCTATTGAAAATATACACCAATTAAAAACAGGTAAACTCATACAGTGCTCTGTTATGCTTGGTCAAATTTCAAATGAAAATAATAATGAAATTAATTCTTTCAAATCTTTCGGTAAAAAAATCGGCTTAGCTTTTCAAATAACTGATGATATTTTAGAAGCAATCTCAAGTGAAGAAATTCTTGGAAAGGATATTCAATCAGATCTCAAAAATTGTAAATCTACATACGTAAGTGTTCTTGGCATTGATGAATCTAAAAAAGAGTCAAAAAAACTTATGGAATCTGCAATTAGTGATTTACAAAATATTGAATCAAAAGATAAAGATTTGCTGATAGAATTAGCAAAATATATTTCGTTAAGAGAAAATTAATTGAAGATCTTCAAAGAAATACCTGTTGAAAAACCTTTAACACCTCTACTAGATCAGGTTAATTATCCAAATGATTTAAGATCTTTCTCTATTAATGAACTTAAAACTCTTGCAGATGAACTGAGAGAATTTTTGTTGTATTCCGTTGGCCAAAGTGGTGGGCATCTAGGCGGTGGACTCGGAGTTATTGAACTAACGATAATATTGCATTATATCTATAATACGCCTTACGATAATCTTATTTGGGATGTTGGACATCAAGCATATCCTCATAAAATTCTTTCTGGCAGAAAAGATAAAATTCAAACTATCAGGAAAAAAGATGGGCTTGCGCCCTTCCCATCTAGATCTGAAAGTGAATATGATGTATTTGGTGTTGGTCACTCAAGCACATCGTTAAGTGCCCTTGTTGGAATGGCGATTGGATCTAAAGAATCTAATCCAGATAAAAAACATGTTGCTGTTATTGGTGATGGAGCAATGACAGCTGGAATGGCTTTTGAAGCGTTGGGTCATATCGGTCATCTAAAACCTAATGTCTTAATTGTTTTGAATGACAATGATATGTCAATATCTGAAAACGTAGGTGGCTTATCTAATTACTTTTCAAGAATATGGGCTTCAAAAACCTATAAAGGAATAAAAAAAAGCGGTGCTAGCTTTCTAAAACCTTTACCTCAAGCTTATCATCTTGCTAGAAAAGTAGAAACTCAAATGAAAGCAATGGTTGCACCTGGAACTATTTTTGAAGAGTTAGGATTAAATTATATAGGTCCAATTGATGGTCATAATTTAAAGCAATTGAATGATGTTATTTCAAACTTAAAAGATTTTGAAGGTCCTCAATTTTTATATGTAATTACAAAAAAAGGGGCAGGACTTGATTCTGCTGAAGCTGACCGAATAGGTTTTCATGCAATAGGTAAAATAAATTCAATAAAAGATAAAAAAATTAAACAAAAAAAATATCAGGATATTTTTGGTGAATGGATTATTGATATGGCTGGAAGTGATGAAAGTCTTATCGGCATAACTCCTGCTATGAGAGAAGGTTCAGGTCTTGTTGAATTTAGTAAAAAATTTCCAGATAGATACTTTGATGTTGCAATAGCAGAACAACATTCTATTACATTTGCAGCAGGATTATCTGTAGAAAAGAAAAAACCAGTTGTTGCTATCTACTCAACGTTTTTACAAAGAGGATATGATCAGTTAATACATGATGTAGCGGTTCAAAATCTTGATGTTACTTTCGCCTTAGACAGATCTGGTCTTGTTGGTGAGGACGGTCCAACCCATTCTGGAAACTATGATATTGCTTATTTAAGATGCATTCCAAATATGTTGATCTGTACACCATCTGATGAAAATGAAACCAGAAAATTGCTAACAACTGCATACTTACATAAAGGGCCAGCTTCTGTAAGGTATCCAAGAGGTGCTGGACCAAATAGTAAGATTGTAAAAGACCTCAAGCCATACAAAATAGGAGAAGCGAATGTTATTAGAGATAAAAACTCAAAGGTTGTTATCTTGAACTTTGGAACTCTTTTAAAAGATGCAACTGAAATATCGAAAGATTTAAAAGCTACTTTAGTTGATATGCGTTTTGTAAAACCTTTAGATGAAAAAATTCTAAAAAAACTTTTTAATAAAGCTGAAGTATTTATTTCAATTGAAGATGGTTCGGTCATGGGTGGAGCTGGAAGCGCAGTTCAAGAGTTTGCATCAAAAGAAAATCTAAATATTAAATCTATTCTTTTTGGCATACCTGATAAGTTTATTGAACACGCGTCAAGGGAAGAAATGTTAATTGAGGCTGGGCTTGATATAGAAAGTATTAAATCTAAATTAAGTAAAGTGTTATCGATGTAGTAAAAATTACTGCATAAATTCCTGCTACTAAATCATCCAAAACAATACCAAAACCATTCTTCAAATTTTTATCAATATATGAAATTGGATATGGCTTAAAAATGTCGAATACCCTAAAAAAAATCAGTGCTAAAAAAGCATATAAACTTCTTTCATATTGAGTTGATGCAATAAAAAGAACTGGAATCATTGCAAGCCATATGCCAACAAGTTCATCAATAACAATAGATTTGTGATCTTTTTCAATTAAATCTTTTGATGCATCTTCACAGATCGCAATAGCTAAAACTAATGCACCAGCTGAAAGAATGATGATATACATACCAATATAATGAGATAAGATAATAAAAATTATCCACCCAAAAATAGTGCCAGCTGTTCCAGGAGCTAAAGGCGATAACCCTATGCCCCCAAGAGTTGCCAAAAAATGGTTTGGGTTTTTTAGATTTGGAAACTTTTGCATCTTAAATCATTGTAACAATTTTTCTTGCAATTGAAGGTGAAGTTGTCCATTTGCCTCCAAAAATGGTTAAAAGAGATTTATTTTCTTGAATGTAAAAATCTCTTGAAGACTTATGATAGTTATCATTGGATTTAATTAGTGGTCTTACTCCAGAATATGAACTAATTATTTCAGAGACCGAAATAGGCTTTTTTAAAATCTGATTGAAGCTATCAATTAGATAGTCTATTTCAATTCTACTTATCTTTGCATCATCGGGATGTTTTACTTTTTCTTCAGTTGTACCTAACAACGTTGCTCCGTTGTATGGCAAGGCAAAAATATATCGAGACTTACATATACTTGAAAACATTAAGCCTGAGGTAATTTTTCTATCAATTATCAAATGGCTACCTTTAATAAAATCTATATCTCTTTGACTTTCTATATTATTTTGTTCGAGTAGTATTTTTGACCATGGACCTACCGCTAATATTATTTTGTCAAATTTACATCCATCAATAATTCCATTTCTTTCAAAATCAGTAACTTCAGTATTTTCCAACAAATCTATATTTAAATCTCTAGCTGACTGAATTAATTCACTACCTAGCGAGATGTCATCCATACTTCCATCAAAAAAAGAAAGCATGGTGTTATATTCATTTTTTAATATAGATACATCATCTTTATGCAGCTTTAGAATATTACTGCTACCTATATTTTTTGATCCAGCAAGTATTTCATATAACTTAATTCCAAGAAATGACTTCAAGAAGGCTATTGAATAGATACTTTTAAAAGGAATAGATATTTTTAGTTTTGATGTATGTTTAGGAAAATTTTCTAGCCACCAAAATCTATCATTAAGCCCATTTTTTACTTCATTAAAATGGAGATTTTCAAGATACCTTAATCCACCATGAAGAAGTTTGGTTGTCTTAGAACTTGTTTGAGCTAACAATTTATTTTTTTCATATATTGTTACCTTAAAACCTTCTTTCGCAAGAAATATACCAACAATTAAGCCAGTAATACCTCCTCCAATAATGCCAATCTTCCTACGCAAATGAATCCCATCCATTTTTTTTAAAATCGAATACTAAATTTTCTTTTATCAGTATGATTCCTTTTTTTGATGTAATTTTTCCAATAAGGTGATCTTGTATTATGAATTTATTGTCTATGTTCTTAGGAGAACAAGTATAGCAAAGCTTATAGTCATCTCCATAAGATAAGTCATTAATATCATTTGTTATTGGTACTTTTTCAAAGATAATTTCTGCTCCAACACCAGATTTTTTACATATGCTTCCTAAGTCTTTTATTAGCCCATCTGATATATCAATGCAGCTTGAGGCATATTTTGAAATATATTTACTTTTTTTAAATTGAATTACAGGTTTAAAAAATTTTTTAACATATTCTGATTTCTCTTTTTTATTCCAATCAGATAACCCTTGTCGTCCCTCGCCTAATGGCCCAGTAATAAAAATTAGATCTCCAATTTCTGCAGTTGACCTCAAAATATTTTTTTCATAAGCATAGCCAAAAACGTTAACACATACACTCACTTCACCATTTGTAACATCACCACCTACTAACTGTATCTCATACTCATTTAAAATTTTTTCTACACCAGAGGTAAATTTCTTATACCAGTCCAAGTCAGAGCTATTTGATGTTAGTCCAATTGATATAAATGATGGGTAAGCTCCCATTGCTGCTAGATCACTCAAAGCAACCGCAATAGATCTATATGCTATGTCCTCTGGGCTGCTATCTTTGGGAAAATGAGTGTTAATTTTTGAAATATCGACTGAATGAACTAAATCTTTATCTTGAGCTTTAATTACTGCTGCATCATCACCTGAGCCAACTACCAATAGTTTATCTGTCTTTTTATCAACTAGGTGTTGGAAGCAATCTAAAATTGATAATTCTGATATCAAGAAGGGTATCTTTCAAATAATCCACTAGCGCCCATGCCACCACCAATACACATGGTTACAACACCAAACTGTTTATCTAGATTTTTAAGTTGCCTGGTTAAATGTCCAACTTGCCTAGATCCAGTCATACCAAAAGGGTGACCAATTGATATTGAACCGCCATCAAGATTTAATTTATCCATAGGAATTCCAAGTTTATCCCTGCAATAAACTACTTGAACTGCAAAGGCTTCATTTAGCTCCCAAATATCAATATCTTCAATTCCCATATTATAATTTTTAAGAAGTTTTGGAACAGAATATACAGGTCCAATTCCCATTTCATCTGGCTCACAACCCATTGTTGTAAAACCTCTAAAATAAGCCAAAGGTTTCAAACCAAGCTCCAAAGCTTTATCTTCTGACATGACTAAAGTAACAGACGCACCATCTGACAATTGTGAAGAATTTCCAGCAGTTACAGAACCATTTTCAGGATCAAATACTGGTTTAAGTGATGAAAGTCCCTCAAGAGTTGTCTCAGGTCTATTGCATTCATCTTTATCAACTGTGTAATCGATTTCTTTTGATTCACCTGTTTCTTTATTTGTTAATAACATCTTTGTATTCATTGGTATTATTTCATCATCATAGCCACCAGATTGTTGAGCGGCAGCTGTTCTCATTTGACTTTCATATGCATATTCGTCTTGAGTTTCTCTAGATATTTCATATCTTTTTGCAACTACCTCTGCCGTCATTCCCATAGGAAAATATATACCCGGAGATTCCTCAGCCAATCTCTCGTTAACAAAATTATCCATATTCATATTCATCATTGAAATTGTTTCAGCTCCACCAGCAATAATCGTGTCATAGGAACCTGCCATTATTTGCCCAGCTGCCATTGAAATTGATTGAAGGCCTGATGAACAATATCTATTAATAGTTGTCCCACCTGTTGAAATTGGAAGCTTGGATAAGACTGCAGCATTTCTTCCAACGTTATGACCTTGAGCCCCCTCAGGATTTCCACAACCCATAATAATATCCTCAACTTCTTCAGGTGGTAAATTTGGGTTTCTATCAAGCATCGCATCGATAATATGTGCAAGCATTTCATCTGGTCTAGTCATATTAAAACCACCTCTATGTGATTTAGCTAGTCCAGTTCTTACGCTATCAACAATTACTACATTTTTCATAATTTCTCCAATAGAAGCCTAACTATTCTAGTCTATCTTCATCCTTACTTAAAGTTTTATACCACTCAGGTATCAAGTCAATTTCTAACTCTTTTGCCTTTTTCAAAACATAAGGTATTGATATAGGACTGAACGGCAAAACAACCAAGATACCTAATCCTAAGCTCTTAAATATTTCTTTTAATTGTGCATTAGCCTCGTGCATATCTTTTTCACTTGCATTTCCCTCTGCATAACTTATATATGTATCAAGCATTTTTTTATTCTCTTCTGTTTCATCTAGGAAAAGGTCTTTGAGTTTTAATAAATTTTGTTTTAATTTATGTGTATTCATAGCGTTGAAAATATTATGCTACATTTATTACTATGAATAAATCTGAAAGAGCTATTGAAATTATAAAAATCCTGGACAAAACTTATCCAGAAATACCAGTTCCCCTAGATCATGAAGATAATTTTACATTACTTATTGCTGTTCTTTTATCAGCACAATGTACTGACGAAAGAGTGAATCAAATAACTCCAAGTCTTTTTTCAGTTGCTTCAGATCCTTTATCAATGTCAAAGATTTCAGTAAATAAAATCTACAAAATTATCAAGCCTTGTGGATTAGGTCCCCAAAAGTCTAAAGCTATTTCTAAACTTTCAAAGATTTTAGTTAAAAAATTTAACTGTGAGGTTCCAAATAATTTTTCTGATCTTGAGAACTTACCAGGCGTTGGACATAAGACTGCTTCTGTTGTTATGAGTCAGGGTTTTGGAATTCCAGCCTTTGCTGTAGATACTCATATTCATAGGCTTGCACAAAGATGGGGGCTAACAAATGGTAAAAATGTTAAAAAAACAGAAGAAGATCTAAAAAAAATATTTCCAAAAGAATCTTGGAATAAACTACATTTACAAATTATATTTTGGGGCCGACAATACTGTACGGCAAGATCATGCTATGGACTAGAATGTAAAATTTGTAAAAGTTGTTGTCCAAAAAGAAGAAAACCTTTTGTGCACAAAAAGCCATAGATAATATAAAATTACATTAATTATATTAATATTATTAAAAAAATTATGAAACAATCAAGTAACTATAATATCTTTACTACAAAAATTGAAAAGTCGTCAAAAAGCGATAATATTTTTGCTAATAAAGAGTCTATAAAAGATTATGACTCAGAATTATGGACATCTTTTGAATATGAAGCACACAGACAAGAGGATCATATTGAATTAATAGCATCTGAAAATTATGCGTCAAAAAGAATTCTTGAGGCACAAGGATCTTTATTGACAAATAAATATGCTGAAGGATATCCATCAAAAAGATACTATGGTGGTTGTGAAAATGTTGATATTGCTGAAAATCTAGCTATAAACAGAGCGAAACAACTTTATAAAGCAGATTATGCAAATGTTCAGCCCCATTCAGGCTCATCTGCAAATGCTGCAGCTTATTTGGCATTATTAGAGCCGAATGACACTATACTTGGAATGAGCCTTGATCATGGTGGTCACTTAACTCATGGTTCAAAAGTTAATTTTTCTGGTAAAAATTATAAAAGCGTTCAATATGGGCTTCATCCTGAAACACATGATATTAATTACGACCAAGTTAGAGCATTAGCAAAAGAGCATAAGCCTAAGTTAATAATTGCTGGTTTTTCTGCATTTACCGGAATAATAGACTGGAAAAAATTTCGTGAAATATCTAACGAAGTTGGTGCATATTTCCTTGTTGACATGGCTCATGTATCTGGACTTGTCGCAGCAGGTTTGTACCCATCTCCAGTTCCATATGCTGATGTTGTTACATCAACAACTCATAAAACATTACGTGGTCCAAGATCAGGGATAATTCTCGCAAAAGCAAATGAAGAAATCGAAAAAAAACTTAATTCTGCTGTTTTTCCAGGATCACAAGGTGGTCCTTTGATGCATGTTGTTGCAGCAAAAGCAATATGTTTTAAAGAAGCTCTTGATCCAGAGTTTAAAATTTACATACAACAAGTAATGGATAACGCAAAGACCATGGCTAAAACATTAATGTCAAATGGCATTGATATTGTAAGCAACGGAACAGAAAATCATATCATTTTAGTTGATCTTAGATCTAAAGGCATTACTGGTAAGGATCTTGAGAGAGTGCTTGGCTCTGTAAACATTACTGTTAATAAAAATTCTGTGCCAAATGATCCAGCATCTCCATTTGTTACATCTGGTATAAGAATTGGAACACCTGCTGCTACCACACGGGGTTTTAAAGAGAAAGAAATTATTCAAGTGAGCAATTGGATATCAAACATTATTAATGACTTTGAAAATGAGGATTTACAACAAAGCATTAAAGAGGAAGTGCAAAATCTGACAAGTGATTTTCCAGTATATAATGTATAAATGTATTGTCCTTTTTGCCAAGCCGAAGATACTAAGGTAATTGATTCAAGATTAGTTGCTGACGGTTCACAAATCAGAAGAAGAAGAGAATGTGAGGTTTGTCATTCTAGATTTACAACTTTTGAAACTATAGATCTAGCTCTTCCGAGAGTTATAAAGAGCAACGGAGAGAGGCAGCCCTTTAATGGCTCTAAGTTGAAAGCAGGCATGCTAAGGGCACTAGAAAAAAGACCTTTATCTACCGAAGAGATAGATACTATTTTTGGTAAAATTTTAAAAGAAATTAGAACAAAAGGTGTTCGTGAAATCAATTCTATTGAAATTGGTAAAATTATGATGAATGCATTAAAAGAGGTTGATACTGTAGCCTATGTTCGATTTGCATCCGTTTATAGAGATTTCCAAGATATTGAAGATTTCTCTCAAGAAATTAGTTCATTAAGCAAAGAAAGGCCCTCAAAGAAAAACACTAAAAAATGATTTACGGGGACTTAATGCTTCGTGCAATCAAAAAAGCTGATTTATTTAAATATAGTGCCAAACCAAACCCTGTTGTAGGTGCAATAGTTTTAAAAGAGAACGAAATAATCTCAGAAGGTTATCATGAAATATATGGAAAAAATCATGCTGAAATTAATGCAATTGAGGAGGCTAAAAAATATTTAGGTAAAAGGTTTAAGGACTTTTCAGAATTAACTTTATTATGTACATTAGAGCCATGTAGTCATGTTGGCAAGACCGGTTCTTGTGCAAATTTCATAGTTAAAACAGGTTTTAAAAAAGTTGTAATTGGAGCTGTTGATCCTAATCCATATGTTTCAGGCCGTGGTATAAAAATTTTAGAGAAAAATCAAATTCATGTTGAAGTTGGACTACATGCAGATCTTGTAGAAAAACAAAATAAATTTTTTTTCTACAAACATAAAAAAAATAAGCCATATGTTACAGTGAAAATTGCATCTTCACTTGATGGTAAGTCTCATTACAAAAACAAAAAAAATTTTATTACTACTGAATCATCTCGAAAAGATGTTCAGCTAATTAGAGCAAATTATGATGCTATTTTAACTGGAGGGAATACACTTAGAATTGATGATCCAAAAATGGACGCTCGAGTTGACTTTTTTGTTAATCAGGCTAAAAAGATTTTATTAACAAATAAGCCTTATGATAATAATTCAATTTTTTTTAAAGATGCTTCGGTTGATGTTATTAATATCACTAATCTACAAGAAATTATTTATTCCTACAAAGATAGTGAAATATGTTCGATATTAGTTGAGGCTGGTCCAAAGCTAGTAAATGCTTTTCTTCATGAACAAATAGTTGACGAATTAATTGTCTATACTTCAAAAGATGAACTCGGAGAAAATGCTGTAAGTTGGTTTGACGAAGATAATGCTATTGAAAATTATGGTTTTAAATTAGAATCCTCATATAAAATTGACACAGATACAAAAGAGATATTCAAAAGAGATGATTAAAAATAATATTTTAGAAATAATTCAAGACATTAAAGACGGAAAGATGGCAATTATTGTCGATGATGAATCAAGAGAAAATGAAGGTGATCTTGTCTGCGCAGCCGAATTAGTAACTCCTGAAATTGTAAATTTTATGGCTTCTAAAGGTAAAGGTTTAATTTGTCTGCCAATGAGTAGTGAACTCTGCCAAAAGTATAATCTTCAAATGATGACTAGTAATAACAGAGCAGCTAATAAGACAGCTTTTACCGTATCAATAGAAGCTGCAGAAGGAATAACTACTGGAATATCTGCTGCTGATAGATCTCATACAATAAAAACTGCAGTAAATGAGAATTCAAAACCAACAGATATTGTGCAACCAGGTCATGTCTTTCCCTTAAAAGCAATGAAAGGTGGTGTACTTAGTAGAGCCGGCCATACTGAAGCTGCATGCGATTTAGCTAAATTAGCTGGATTACAGTCTGCTGGAGTTATATGTGAAATTATGAACGAAGATGGAACAATGGCGCGCAGAGATGACCTGCTAAATTTTAGTCAAGAAAATGACATAAAAATTGGTACTATTGCAGATTTAATTGACTACAGACTTTCAATGGATGCAACCGTTGAGTCTGTTCTAGATAAAAATGTTGAAAATGAGTTTGGTGAATTTAAGTTAAATGTATGGAGGGATAAAATACGTGACGAGTATCATTTTTCTTTATTAAAAGGTGATCTTAAATCGGTTGAGTCACCTCTTGTAAGAGTTCAAACTCAGAGTATTCTTCAAGATACATTGGGGATAAATGATCTTGGTAAAAATTGGTCTATTAGGGATTCATTAAAAAGAATTGCTAATGAGGGCACTGGATTATTTGTCCTTATTAATCATAAAGATGCTAAAAGTTATTGGTTAAACAAACTTGAAGAAAAGGAAATAGAGCCAAAAAGCAATAGAAGAGTTATCGGTGTTGGTTCACAAATTTTAAGAGCTTTGGATTTAAAAAAAATTACTGTTCTTGGGACACCTACTAAATATAATGCTGTTTCAGGTTTTAATATTGAAATAACAGGGTTTGAAAATGAGTAAAGTCCTAATAGTTCATACTGGGTGGTATCCAGAGAGTATTGAAATAATGAACCATATTTCCATTGAAATTTTAGAAAAAAAATATAGTTTTGAAAAAGTTGCAGCACCTGGAGCAATTGAACTTGCTGCCCTAGCTAAAAGTAAAATACTAAAAAATGAATACGTAGGAATAATTTTTAATGGAGTAGTTATGAGAGGTGCAACTTCACATTATGACTTAATTTCGAATGAAACTTTTAGATCAATAGGTTCTCTTGCTGAAAATTTTTGTGACATTGCGGTAATAAATAACGTGATTTGTGTTGAAAATGAGGATCAACTTAAAGAGAGGCTTGAAAAAAATACAAAGAATAATACTAATGCGTTAATGCTTCTCATAAATGAAAAATCTGGCTAATTTTAAGGTAGAAGTTAGAACTAGAGAGTACTTGATTCAAGCAATTTTCCAATTGCTGTTTGATAATCAAAAGGCCTCAAAAATAATAAAACAGTTTAAAGAGGTGCATAAGACAAAAAAAGTAGACTTTAAAATGTTTACTTCATCTATGAAGTCAATCGAAAAAAATATTAAAAAAATTGAAGATGCTATAAATTCTTTAAGTATTCAAACTTCCAACATAGAGCTTATAGATAAATCAATCCTTTACTTTGCCATAAACGAAATGCTTTATGGTGAACTTGATAAACCTGTAATTATTGACGAATCACTAAGACTTTCAAAGAAATTCTCTAATCCAGAATCTTATAAATTTATTAATGCTACTTTAGATAAATTTCTAAAAAATAATTAAATCTCTCTTGTAATTGTTTGATCTCTGGAAGGTCCTGTTGAGATAATGGAAGCAGAACAATCAATATAACTTTCTATATACTCTATATATGTCTGCGCTTTATAATGCAAATCTGCATATTTTGTTACTCCTTCTGTGGAAGATAGCCATCCATCAAATTCTTTATAAACTGGTTTATCGTTATCATATTTAATACAAGCTTTGATAATTTCTGATTCATCAAGAACATCTAATTTAGTTATGCATAAATCTGTTACAGAATTAGTAAAAACTGCTTTTTTAAGGGCGACTAAATCTAACCAGCCACATCGTCTAGGTCTTCCAGTTGTAGCGCCAAATTCATTACCTCTCTTTGCAAGTAACTCTCCAGCATCGTCAAACAATTCTGTAATAAATGGTCCCTCTCCTACCCTTGTAGTATAAGCTTTAGAGATTCCAATAATTTTATCTATATATCTTGGGCCGATGCCAAGGCCTGTTGAAACTCCTCCTGCTGTAGTACTTGAGGATGTGACGAAAGGGTATGTACCATGATCAATGTCAAGCAGTGTTCCTTGAGCACCTTCGAACAAAATAGATTTATTCTCTTTAACACAATTATAAATTAAGTCTTGTGAATCAACACAAAACTCCTCATACAAATGAACGTAGTTCATGATTTCATTAAAAACATCCTTTGCATCGTGAGTACTCTCTTTATATAAATCTTTTAAAAGTCGATTATGATAATTGACAAGAAGTTCCACTTTTTCTCTTAAAATATTTGTATTACCCATATCACCAAGTCTTATAGCCCTTCTGCCAATCTTATCTTCATATGCTGGACCAATACCTCTTCCAGTGGTTCCAATTGATTCTTTTTTATCTCTTGTTTGATCTATTGATATGTGACTAGGAATTATTAAAGAACACGCTGAACTGACAAAGAATCTATCCTTAAAATAAATACCTCTAGATTTTAATTCATTAATTTCTCTATCAAGGGCATCAAGAGCTACTACAACTCCATTTCCGATTAAGCATTTCGCATTTTTGTGTAATATGCCAGAAGGTATTAAATGAAGTATAGTCTTTTCACCATTCACCTTGATGGTATGTCCTGCATTATGTCCACCTTGAAAACGACAAACTAAATCTATGTTTTCACTAAGATTATCGACTATTTTACCCTTGCCTTCATCTCCCCATTGGAGACCAAGGATAAGAGTATTCGAAGACACTGGATTGCCTATTCTTTGTTAATTTTATCGTTAAGATATTTAAAAAATTCTGAATCAGAATCAATTAACATTACATCAGATTTACTTTCAAACGTTTCAACATAGGCCTTCATACTTCTTGTAAATTCATAAAATTCTGGATCTTGTGAGAATGACTCCGCATATATATTTGCTGAAAGAGCATCACCCTGACCTCTTAACTGTTCTGACAATTTATATGCCTCAGCTAAAATAACGACTTTATCTTTATCAGCAATAGCTCTTATTTCTCTTGCAATCTCTTTACCTTCTGAACGAAGTTCTTCTGCAAGTCTTTGACGTTCAGTTCTCATTCTTTCATAGACTGAATTGCTTAAGTTTGATGGCAAATCAATTCTTTTAACCCTAAAGTCAATTATTTCAACACCCAAATCTTTCACTGATTCATTCAACGAGCTAAGCATAATGCTCATCAATTCATCTCTTTCACCAGAAACCACCTCTTTCACCGTTCTCTTACCAAANTTATTTTTTAATACAAATTCTGACCTTTGACCAAGCAAACTATTTAAACTATTNAAACTTCCATTATTTGCTTTGTAAAACGTTAAAACATCTGTAATTCTATATTTGATAAAAGAGTCAACTAGCAAATATTTACTCTCAACAGTTAANATTCTGTCAGGTTCTTCATCNAAAGTCTGAATTCTTGCATCGTATTTCTTTACATCTTGAATNACNGGTATCTTAAAGTGAAGTCCAACTGGNATATCNGGTCTTACAGCTTCACCAAATTGAAATACTATNGCTCTTTCTTTTTCACTTACTATAAAGAAACTATTAAGTAATAAACCAAAAGTTAAAGCTCCAAAAATTAAATAAAAAGTAGTCTTATTCATCATCATCACCTTTTTTCTTATTTTCTTCCATGATTTTATCAAGTGGTAAATAAAGAAGGTTATTTCCTCCCTCTACATCAACCATAATTTTTGTAGAATTCGACAAAACAGACTGAAGAGCATCAAGGTAAAGTCTATCCCTTGTNACTTCTGGTGCTTTTGCGTATTCTTCAAGAAGCTTATTAAATCTGTCAACTTCACCTTCAGCTTTGGCAACTACTTCTTCTNNATATGCTTCAGCTCCNCTAATTCTTGCTTGA
This sequence comes from Gammaproteobacteria bacterium, assembly GCA_002690725.1. Classification (GTDB taxonomy): domain Bacteria; phylum Pseudomonadota; class Gammaproteobacteria; order Magnimaribacterales; family D2472; genus SAR86A. The sequence continues at coordinate 42,091 of NZFS01000011.1, read as the reverse complement.
GCTTGTCCTCTTGCTTCTGGAACAATTGTTAATGCATATCTCTCAGCCTCATTTTGTAATCTTTCCTTGTCTTCTCTTGCAGCAACAACATCATCAAAAGCATTTTTGACGGCTGCTGGAGGATCCGTTTTTTCAATATTTACTTGTTGAACCAATAAACCAGTTTGATATATATCTAAATACGACTGAAGNCTTGCCTGAACTTCCTGAGCAATATTTTCTCTTCCAACTGTTAGCGTCTGATCTAATGTATTATCTCCAACAACATGACGTAAAGCGCTTTCAATTGCATTTCTTAAACTACCTTCTGGATCTTTTACATTTAAAACAAAATCCTTTAAATTTGCTATTCTGTATTGAGCTGAAACAGTAACGTCAACAATATTTTCGTCTTTTGTTAGCATNCTATTTGTTTGAGTATATCTTCTCGTCAGAGAAACATTTTCTNTATATCTTTCATCAATTCCAGCTAGTCTGAAATTGAGTCCTTCTTCTTGTTCTTCTAAAAATTTACCAAATCTTAGGATAACTGCCCTTTCAGATGCATCTAATTGATAGATGCACTGTGAAGCATATAAGATTGAAAATCCGAATAGGGCATATAAAAATATTCTAGAAGATGGGAATTTAAATCCACCAGAATTGCCGCCATTGCCTGAACCATTACTGGAAGCTTTCTTCCCTCCTAGGATAGATGAAAACTTTTTGATTAATTCATCGAAATCTGGAGCATCATTTTTGTTGCCCCATGGATCTTTATTTTGATTTTCCCAATTCACTTTGTGTTAACCTCATATACGTTACTAATATTGTAATATGTTGGGACTTATTATTACATTTAAAGTGCACTTATTAATTTTTTAATCCTGTTATGAAGTAATTCATATTCATCAGAATTGATCTNTGTAAATTCATCCCAACTTCTTATCCATGTGATTTGTCTTTTTGCAAGTTGTCTAGTCGCAAAAAGAGCTNTTTCGTAAAAGGTATCATAATTATATTTCTTTTCTAAGAAATCAAATGCTTGTCTGTAATTTATTGATTTTCTTAATGGATGATCTAAATCAATCTTATAGGATTTAAGAAGATTTTTAGCCTCGTCTAGAAGTCCATACTCAATTATTTTATCCAGTCTATCTTTAATTCTTTTATGAAGAATACTTCTGTCATGAAGAATACAAAATTGTTCAACATTATATTTTTTTGACAAGCTATTTTCTGAATCTCTTAAAATAATCTCACTCATTTTAATACCAGAATTCTTATGAACCTCTAGCGCTCTAACTATTCTAACTTCGTCATTTTTATTTAAATTTTTTGCATAATTGGGATCAATTTCTTTTAATTTTTTAAATAAGAAATATTCTTCATTGCTACATTTTAATTTTTTAAGTTTATTCCTGTATCTCTGGTCTCTCTTAGGAAGATCATGCATTCCTTTATATAAGCTTTTAAAATACATCATTGAACCTCCAACAAATATTGGTAATTTATTTTTTTTATGTACTTCTTTAATTATATTTTTAGAAAGACTATAAAAATCTCCAACAGTAAAGACTTCATTTGGACTTAAAACATTTATTAGATGATGAGGATATTTAATAAGCAGTTTTTTATCTGGTTTTGCAGAGCCAATATCACAGTCTTTATAAACCATTACAGAATCAACACTTATTAATTCAACTGGAAATTCTTTTANTAAGTTAAGTGCTAAGTCAGTTTTACCTGATGCAGTAGGTCCAAAAATAAAAACTATTGATTTTTTATTATTTATTTGAGAGCGTCCTCATTAGTTTCACTTGTTCTTATTCTTACAACTTCATCAACTGGTAGAACAAAGATTTTTCCATCTCCAATTTTACCTGAAGCAGAATGTTTAATTATCATGCTTTTTACTTTATCAACCATATCATCAGCAACAACGATTTCAATTTTGATTTTTGGAAGGAAGTCGATTGTGTATTCTGCGCCTCTGTATAATTCTGTATGGCCCTTCTGTCTTCCAAAGCCTCTTACTTCAGTTAATGTCATTCCAGAAATACCAATTTTATCCAATGAGGTTCTAACTTCCTCAACTTTAAAAGGTTTAATTATTGCTATTACTAGTTTCATGTAAAATTAGATCACTAATATATTTATGCTGCATCTCTGCAGATCCCCTATTTTTTGTAACTACCTCAAATGCATTATGAATCATATTAATTCTTAATTCATTATTATTTAATAATTCTTTAAAAGCATACGATAATTCATTGCTAGCTTTTAGTTGCCAACAGGCATCATTTTCAATGAATTGGCTAACTATGTCTTCAAAATTTTTTATATGAGGGCCTATAATAATTGCACATTTGTTCTTTGCAGGTTCAATAATATTGTGCCCACCATATTTACTTAACAAACTCCCTCCAATAAAAGCAATATCAGCCATATCATATAGTGTATTTAACTTGCCAATTGAACTTATAATTATTGCATCTGATTCATCTAGGGTTTTTGGAATCTCTGAACATACTTTAGCTGAAGTATCTTTATTTTTAAAAATCTTTAAGATTAAATCGGCTCTTTCAGGATGTCTGGGTACCAAAATTAACTTAAGGCTTGGAAATTTTTTAATTAATTGTTTATATGAATCGATCACAATTTCATCTTCTCCTTCATGTGTACTTGCAGCTAGAAAAATTAGATTCTTTTGAGTTAATTCATGTTGGACACTTTCAATCCTAGGCTGTGAGTCAAATTTAGCAGATCCAACCACCTTCAAATTTTTTTCTAAGACTCCAATTTTTTTAAATCTATCACTATGTTTTTTACTTTGAGCCAAAACTAAAGAAATTTTACTAAAAACATATCTTGTAAATGGTTTTAATAATAAATATTTTTTTAATGAGGAAGCAGACATTCTTGCATTTGATAAAACTATTGGAATTCTATTTTTTGATGCATTATGGATCATTGAGGGCCATATTTCTGTTTCAAATAATATGAGGCATGTTGGATTAAATTTCTTTATAAATAACCAAATGAATAAATATATATCCCAAGGTGCATAAACTACAATAACATTTTCTTTATGAATCTTTTTTGCATGTCTCAAGCCNGTTGGGGTCGATACTGTTAGAATTATTTTATTAGTATTGTNAAATTCTTTTACAANCTTTTCAGATCCAATAACTTCACCTAAACTTACTGCATGAAACCAAATTAAATCTCCATCTGGACGCTCTTCATAAATACCAAATCTATTTTTAAAATTTTTTAAATAATCCGAATCTTTGTATCCTTTATAGATAGTTCTTAATACTATAAAAGGTAGTAGAATTAATAGGATGAAGTTATATATAAATATTTTCACAAATTATCATAGAATTTATTAATGTAATAATACATCTTTAAAACAAATGAAAAATGCTTTATTGACAATTCTCGTTATATTTTGGAGGGTTATTATTCTACTTCCACTGAGGGNACAAAACTTAATTTCAATTCTACTAGGNTATTTTATTCTTTATATGCCTATCAGAAGAAATAAAATCAGTAAAATTAACATTGATCTCTGTTTTAAAGATTTAGATGAAAATGAGAGGTATCTAATTTATAAAAAAAATATAATTTCTTCCGCAAAGGTTATTTTTGACACAGGTGTTGCATGGTTTTGGTCAAATAGAAGAATTAACAAAAATATTCCGTATAAAATTAATGGTCTAAGTAAGCTACTTGAAAATCAGAATTCTAGAAATGGTGTTATTTTGTTTTTTAAGCATTCTCTTCATCTTGAACTAGACTCAAGAATTTTAGCAATGCATGCAGATATATATGGGATTGAAAGAGAACATAATTCAGATAAATTTCAAAAAATTCAAAAATCAGGAAGACTAAAAAGTTTAAAAGGAGTCACAGACAGAAATAATACTTTAACCTTTATTAAATGGCTTAAGAAAGGAAGAACTGTTTTATATGCTCCTGATCAAGATTATGGAATGAAAAAATCAATAGAGGTAAATTTTTTTGGGAATCCTGCAGCTACAATTTCAGCCCCTCTTAAAATTATCAAAATAACTAATTGCAAAACCTTTTTTGTTAATTCATTTATAGAAAAAGGAGAATTAATATTAGAAATCATGGAGGTAAATCTAGATCATTCCTCTATTAGAAAATTTTCNGAAGAATTAAATAAAATATTTGAAGATAAGATTAAAAATCATCCCTATGAGTATCTCTGGCAGCATAGAAGATTCAAATCGACTCTTGGAAAAGAAAACATATATAAATGAATTTAGAAAAAATAGAAAAAATTAAAGGCTTTATGCCTACTAATGAGGGAAAAGCTCTTTTGAAGTGGGCAGAAAAATTTTCAAATTTTGGGCCTATCTTGGAAATAGGCACGTATTGTGGTAAATCATCTTTATATCTAGCACTAGGTGCTAAAAAAACCGATCAGTACGTTTTTACAATCGATCATCATCAAGGATCAGAAGAGCATCAATTAAATGAAGAATATTTTGATAATGAAATATATGACTTTTCAAAAAAAAGGGTCAATACTTTTCCATTGCTTATAAAAAATATAAATAAATTAAATGTTAAAAATATTGTGCCAATTGTCTCAGAATCAAAAAAATCCTCTTTTAGTTGGAAAACAAATTTAGGTATGTTATTTATAGATGGNGGGCATTCATTTGAATCAGCAGATAATGATTACGAGTGTTGGGAATCTAAGATTGCTGAGGGTGGATGCCTTGCAATTCATGATATTTATGAAGATCCAAATGATGGAGGTCAGGCTCCTTTTCATATTTTTCAAAAAGCACTTAGAAATAATTATAAAGTCTATGAACAAGTAGATACTCTAGTCTGTTTAATAAAAGGATAATTGATTTTCAACAAATAAATCAGAAGCATCTGAGAGTTTTAAAACAGAATCCGCGCAAAGAATAANAGCTGNNACAGTCCAACTTGGTTTTTCGTCTGGCCAAAAAATATTTTCTTCATATTGCCATCCCATGTATGGGATTTTGTTTTCATCAGAAATATTTAAAATATCTGTTAATAGTTTTTTTGCTTTCTTTTTTTTTTTCAGAAATCATCAAAGATATTATAAATTCACATGTCTCTGCAACTGTAACCCATGGCTCATCAACAACACACTTGATACCAATATCTTTAATATAAAAATCTGCAAAGGTTTTATTAATATAAGACTGTTTTTCATTTTCATGAAGGCATCCTGATAAAATTGGGTAGTAAGAATCCATTGAAAATCTACTTCTATTCTTTAGCAAATCAAACTTACCTTTTGGATTTCTTATAGCAACTGATAAAAGTTCATATGATTTAGTCCAATTTTCAATATTTTTTTTTTGTATTTAAAATTTTTGAAATTGCTATNCNACATTCAATGCTTTTTAANATTGAAGATGATCCTGTTAACAAATAATCATTCTCTACTTCACCATTTTTATCAATTGACCATGGGATTGTGCCGTTAACAGTTTGTAAATTGGTCGAAAAATTAATTGCTAACTCAATAGCTGGCCATAAATTTCGTAAGAATTCTTTATCATCAAAAATTTTGTAAAAATGTAATGCTGCNACTGAAATATATGGCGCAAAATGAGTGGGTTTATTTCTTTCAATTGCGATATTACTTTTATATTTAGAGTACCAACTTCCATCAGCATTTTGATTTTTAATTANCCAATTAAATGAGAGCATAGAAGCTTCGTATTCTTTTAAGAAATTGAGTCCCATAATTGACTCAATATGATCCCAAGGATCATGAGAACCATCAACATTAGATGGGATTACTCCAGATTCTGTCTGCATGTGTTTTATGTATTTACCAAGATCCATAAAAAAGGATGCGTCAAGATCATCTAATGAGGATATTCTTCTNGGAGGATGCATGTTTACAACTTTTCAAAATACATTGAAAAACTTTTGCCCATTAGTGGGTTCATTAATTTATCAAAACTATCTATAAAAATTGGTTTTTTAAGGATATGTCTTTCAAGAATTTTTTTATATATTTTCACTAATATATTTTTATCTTGGGTTTTCCAAAAAAAACATCTNAGCCACCAATATGGACTATGAATTGAGTGAAATTTTTCAGATGATAAAAATTTAAAGCCTAAGCATTCAATTTCTTTAACTAGACTTTTTTGATTGAATATTCTTAGATGGCCTCCCAGTTGATTTTGATAATCTTTTGACAAATACCAACAAATTTTTTCAGGCCACGATGCTGGCACGCTTGCAAAAAACTTACCGCCAGGTTTTAAAACTCTTTTCATTTCTTTAATTGNGTCGATGTACTCATGTAAATGTTCTAGAACTTCTGAACAAATAATCAAATCAATAGAATTATCTTTGAATGGTAATTCATATGCTGATCCTTTCATAAATTTCGCTCCTGCTTCTGAAATTGATTCAAAGTAGGCATATCCCTCTTCNGCCATTTTAAGTGAATTTTCATCCATATCTATACCAAGGCATTTCATCATTGGATATTGCTGCATTGCTCCAAAAATATGTCTTCCTTCACCACAACCAACATCGAGCATATAACCGTTTTCATTGATTTCGAATTTCTTAAAATTAAATGTCAGCATTGTTAAAATCTTCTATTGTTTTAGATATAGCTCTNTCATATTCTTCAGCTATTTTGATCCAGTTAAAATTTTTAATTACATGTTGTCTTCCAAGTCTAGCAAGTTCTTTGTAATTTGAATAATTTAAAAGTATCTCCTTTACACTATCANCTATCATTTTCTCATTTTTTATATCTATCAATTTTGCAAAATTAGATGTAAGTTCAGGAATTGACGAAATATTTGTTGCAATTAAAGGAATCTCACAGCTCATTGCTTCAATTACTGGATATCCAAAGCCTTCATACAAAGAACTTACTATTGCTACCGAGCTTGAAGCATAAAGCTCTCTGATTTCTAATCTAGTTAAATTTGATTTAAATGTTACATGTTCACTAAGTTTTAATTTTTTTATTAGCCTTTCTGTATGACCATTCTTTTTTATATTTCCTATCACAATTAAATGTATCTCTGGAAAATCATTTTTTAAAATATTTAATGCTTTAAGTGAAAAATCTAGGCCTTTCAAAGGAACATCAGCACTTGCTGTTGTAATCAATCTACATTTATCTCTTTCAATATTTTNTANTGGTGCGAATTCCTCTGTATCTATCCCATTATGAATTACTGTAATATTATCTTTCAAGCATCTAAATTCATTCATGATTCCTTCTTTGGAACTATTTGAAGGAGTAATTATTTTTTTTAAATGAGGCGCAACTTTTTTTTGCATTTTTAAAAATGAATACCATCTATACCTTGAAATCTTGTATTTGATTTTCTTTGAAGACTGTAATTCATACTTAAAATCAATTGTTATTGGGTGATGTATTATTTCTATAAATGGTAATCTTTTTTGAATTTCTAATGTTCCATAGCTTATAGATTGATTATCAATAATTAAGTCATAATTTTTATTATTTTTAAGAAACTGATTTACTCTATTTCCAAAAGTTTTAGGTTCTGGGAAACCTCCGAATAAAACTGAAATGAATTCATAGTAATCATCTAAATTTTTATTTTTCTTTTTAAAAATTTTTTTAACCCTATCTTTAAATGAGAANGTTTCAAATAAGTTTAAACCGGGGAGTTTAATTAAGTTTACGCCATGATGAAGAACAGGNTATGGAGGACCTGATATAACATCAACTTTATGGCCCATTAGATGTATTGCATATGAGATATCTTTTANATATACACCTTGTCCACCACCAAATTGAGCACTTCGATAACTAAGAATTGCTATGTTTAATTTTTGCAAAATATTTTATTTTATATATGTCAACCAACTTTCATAGGTATAGTCTTTGCCACATATTATTTGCTGAAATTTATTTTGNAGAAGTTCGGTAATTTTTCCTCTTTTACCAGTATTAATAAAATTATTGTCAATCTTTGATATTGGTGTAATCTCGACTGCTGTTCCAGTGAAAAAGGCTTCATCAGCATTTAACAGATATTCATAATCTATGTCTTTTTCAAATATTTGCAGTTGCAAATCCTCAGCAATTTGCATTACAGATTGACGAGTAATTCCATTTAAACAATGTTCGGTTGTGGGTGTATATATTACATCATCTTTGACAATAAAAATGTTTTCACCACTTCCCTCAGAAATGTATCCATTTTTATCTAGCATTAGTGCCTCATCAGCACCTTTATCCAATGCTTCATGAAGTGCCATTGTATTACTAAAATAAGTTCCAATTATTTTGTTGCCAGAGTGAAGTGGATTTTCATATTGTCTATGTGATGATTTAATTACTGAAATACCATTTTTTTTTGCTTCAGGATCCATATAAGAGGGCCATTCCCAAGCTGCGACAGCAACATTTACACTTAAATCTTTTGCACGTAGACCTAAACCTTCATTTCCAAGGAAGACAATTGGTCTTAAATAACCTTCTTTGAGATTATTTTTTATCAAAGTATCGCATTGAGCTTTGTTTAATTCATCTTCAGTGAAAGTTATATTTATCCCAATTTTTGAGGCAGCATCAAAAAGCCTTTTTGTATGATCTTTTAACTTAAAAATAGCTGGTCCATTTTCAGTTGAATATGCTCTTACACCCTCAAAAACACCAGTACCATAATGTAAGGTATGAGATAGTATATGTACNTTAGTATCATTCCATTTTTCGAATGTACCATTTTTCCATATATATTTTTTTTCAGTATTTACGAACACATTTCAAGATATAATTGAGATTAGTTATTATTGCAAAATCATAACTATAACAAAAGCAAAAAAAATGGAAATAACGAAGTCAATATTTAGAGAATACGATATAAGAGGCATTTTTCCAGATGAAATAAATGAGAAAACATTAGCCTTGATTGCGAAAGCAATCTCAATTAAGTGTAATAAAGAAGGTGTTTCAGAAATATGCGTTGGAAGGGATGGAAGGCTCTCTGGAGAAAANCTACTAAAATCACTAACCGAATCATTATCAGCATATGGTTTAAATGTTCAAAATATTGGTCTTGTTACGACTCCTCTTCTTTATTATGCCGCAAAGAAAAACAAATCTAAAAGTGGTGTAATGATTACAGGNAGTCATAATCCAAAAGAATATAATGGGATTAAATTAGTCATTAATGATAAACCTGTTTCTGGAAATGAAATTTTGAAGCTGATATATGTTGATAAGCCAATTGCAGATAAGTCAGGGAATGTTTCATATATCGATATAAAGAACGATTATATTTCAGAAGTTAAAGATAATATAAACTTTGATTTTAAAAATAAAATAAAAATTGTAATTGATTGTGGAAATGGAGCTGCAGGCTGNATTGCGCCAATACTTTACAAAGAATTAGGGTGCGAAGTAATAGAGCTCTATAGTGAAGTTGACGGAAGCTTTCCTAATCATCATCCAGACCCAGGAAAATTAGAAAATCTTAAGGCTTTAATTGATTCTGTAAGAGCTACTAATGCTGATTTAGGTTTGGCTTTTGATGGAGATGGCGATCGTGTTGGTTTAATAACTGATAAAGGTGGAGTGGTTTTTCCAGATAAGATTTTGATGATGTTAAGTGAGGATATTCTTCTTACGAGAAAAGGAACAATCATTTTCGATGTTAAATGCTCAAACTCTCTTTCGGAACATATTGAAAAGTTTGGNGGTAATCCAATAATGTATCCAACAGGTCATTTTCACATTAAGAATGGTATCAAGAAACATAACCCTCTTCTTGCTGGAGAAATGAGTGGACANATATTTTTTAACGATAAATGGTATGGATTCGATGATGGACATTATTCAGGTGCCAGAATCTTAGAACTTATATCAAAAAGGAAATCAAAGATATCCTTTATAGAAGAAGAATTACCAAAACTATATTCAACACCAGAACTAAATATTGATGTTACAGATGAAAATAAATTCAAAATAATANAAANCTTTTCTAGAAACTGTAATTTGGAAGGTGAAAAAATAACCATTGATGGGCTAAGAATTAATTTTAAAAATGGCTGGGGTTTGATAAGAGCATCTAATACCACTCCAAAATTAGTTTTGAGGTTTGAAGGTAANTCGAAGGAGGATCTTTTGAGNATCAAAAAAGAATTTCTAGACGAACTATCTCGCATTTCTCCTGATATTGATATAAATTTAAACTAAGAATGAAAAAAGATAGAAAAAATATTATATTAGAGTCTCTGGCAAGCATGCTTGAAGAAAGAAACATGTCAAAAATAACTACAGCCTCTCTTGCAGAAAAATCAAAAATTACAGAAGCTGCTCTTTATAGGCATTTTCCCAGCAAAAGGTCTATTTATGCTGAACTTTTTTCATTTTGTGATGAAACTGTATTTGCAAAATGTAATGAATTAAAAAAAGAAAAAAATTCTTCACAAGAAAAAGTAAAAAAAGCTTTCATGTTTTTTATTCTATTTGTTGAAAAAAATAAGGGTTTTGCAAGATTATTGTCAAGGGAGGCTTTGTCAGAAAATGAACAAAACGTTAGTGATNATGTAAACCAATTTTATGAGAGATTTGAGATGGTTCTAAGACAAATTCTTAAAGAAGATGAGAAAAAACTTATTACTCAACCTGGAATTTCAGCACAACTAATTGTTACGACACTTGAGGGTAATATAAGCAGATACATTAGATCAAAATTTAAAGAAGCGCCCTCAACATATGTTGAAAATATTTGGAATCTGTTATCAATTAGTATTTTTAAAAGCTAATTAATATTTTCATTTAAGAATAATTCAAAATAAAAATTATCAACTGATTCCGAATCAATTTCTCCAGTTGTGCTATTTACTTTTACAAAAGAGATATTATCTGGAATAACCTCATTGATTATTTCTAAATCATTTAATTTAAAATCCATATAATTTAGCCATATAGGTAAAGCAATAGTTGAACCGTATTCATCTTCTCCAAGTGAACTAAAGTCATCTGTTCCGACCCANACTGTTGTAGCTAATTTCCTATGAAAACCTGAAAACCATGTACTGACAGAATCGTTAGTAGTTCCAGTTTTTCCAGCAATATCATCTCTTTTTAAAAAAGATGACTTTCTTCCTGCAACACCATTTTTCATAAAATCTTTTAAAACATCTTCAATCAAAAATGAGATTCTTTTATCGATAACTCTTTTTTCGTTAGGAATTGGTTTGAGAAGATAATAAGGTCTTTTGAAATTCATTTCTATAGTATCNAGCCATGGAAAAGCGCTTACATTTTTGTTTATGATTTTTGTCTCAAATTCATTNTGAGAAAAAATATAATTTCCTTNTCTGTCGAGAATACTGTCAATAAAATATATGTTAGGGATATATCCATTATTTGCAATTACGCTATATGCNCTAACCATTTCTGAAGGTGANAAATTGCCAGAACCTAAAGATAGTGATAAATCNTTAGGAAGCCTATTCTTATCGAATCCAAAGTTCTTTAAATAGTCTTGTGATTTTTCAATTCCCAGTTCCCTTAAAAGTTTTATTGAAACTATGTTCACAGATTTTATAAGAGCGTCTCTTAATGAAATTGGTCCATAATATTTACCAGTATAGTTTTGAGGCTTCCAGGTACTCTCAAGATTTTCATCTGGAAATGCAATTGGCGCATCATTAATTAGAGTTGATAAATTATAGCCATTTGCAAGTCCAGTTGAATATATAAATGGTTTAAAGCTTGATCCAGACTGAGGGAAAGATAATCTTACTCTATCAAAATTACTTTCATTAAAATTTTTACCACCTATATAAGCAATCACCTCACCATTTTGTGGATCAATGGATATTAAGGACGATTCAATTTCAGGAATTTGGTCAATTGAATAAAAATCTTTATTATTTTTTAAATATATAAAATCACCAAAGCCTACAATGTCTTTAAAACCATCTGGCTTTGATCCTAGTTCATTTATGGATATCTTTTCCCTTGCCCATTCATAACTGTCAGACCATAAAACATCAATGATATCAAAATTTTCATTAATAACTTTTAGTTCGTTATTAGAAACATTTATAACAAATGCTTTTGTATGACTTTCAAAGAATGGATAACTATCAAAAATATTTTTTATTTTGAATGAAATATCATTTTTATTGAAGTTTGACTCATTAAAATATGAACTTTCAGTTAAAAAGCTTAGATTCATTTCATTTAAAAGATCTTTTTGTTGATCTGTAAAAATATTTTCATAATTATCTGGTATTCTCCAACCATGTCTTTTGTCATACAAAAATAACTCATTCATAGAACTTTGATATGCAATTTTTTGTGAATTTGAATCAATTGTTGTAAAAACTGACCATCCTTCTTTATATGCCCTCAATCCGTATCTATTAATTACTTCTTGTCTGGCAAGTTCAGCTATATGTTGAGCTTCTACATCATATAAATTTATATTGTTTGCAATCTTTATATCTTCAGAAATTGCATTTTTGTATTCGTCCTCAGTTATATAATTCAATAAAAACATTCTAGATAAAATCCAGTTACGTCTTTGAAATGTTCTCCTTGGATTTTTCACTGGATTTACACGTGAAGGAAGTTGAGCAATTGCGGCAATTGTTGCAGACTCATTAAGGTTTATTTCACTTAAGCTTTTATTAAAGTATGTGTTTGAAGCGGCCTCTATTCCGTATGACCTATTCCCCAAGAATATTCTATTTACGTACAGCTCAAAAATCTCCTCTTTATTATTAGTTCCCTCAAGCTCAAGTGCCAAAAAAATTTCTTTAATTTTTCTTGTGATTGTTTGTTCAGGAGTTAATAAATAACCTCTTACAACTTGCATAGTGATTGTGCCCCCTCCTCCCTGGCACCCTGTAGACTGTAAGCATCTGATAAAAGACCTAATTAAACCAGAATAACTTATACCTTGATGATTAAAAAAATTATCATCCTCAGCAGCTAAAAATGCATTTCTAATATCAATTGGTATATCTCTAAAACTAGTAGGTCTTCTTTTTATTTCACCAAATTCACCAATTAAAACCCGATCTTTTGTATAAACTTTTAAAGGCATTTGCAGTTCAGATTCGTTTACATATTTGATTTCAGGTAAGCTTGGTTTAATAACTAAATATGTTATCAAGATAAAAAATATAGATAAAAGACTTGCAAAAATACTTGTTAAAAAAAAGATTTTTATTAATTTATGCATAATGTATTTTAAATCCTAAGCATTTTAGAATACATCTTTTATGATTTAAAAAGTGTAATTTTTACTTTAAATGTTAAAATTTCGCTACAACTTTATTACAAATATGAATATTTTTATTGTTGGTCCCATGGGATCTGGAAAGTCTACCGTTGGTAAAATAATATCTGATGAATTATTTTTAGACTTTTATGATACAGATGAAGAAATTGAAGAAAGAACAGGAGCATCTATTGATTGGATATTTGATTTAGAAGGTGAGGATGGTTTTCGAAAAAGAGAGTCTGAAATGCTTGAAGAAATGGTTCAAAAAAATTCAATTGTTCTGTCAACGGGTGGTGGCATCATATTGGCATTATCTAATCGTGAATTACTGTCATCGAGAGGTACTGTCTTTTATTTATCAACTCCTATCTCTGTTCAAATTGATAGAACATCAAAAGATAAAGATAGACCGCTTCTTAAAAATGGTGATCCTGGCAAAATCTTAAAAAAACTTGATAATCAGAGAAAAGAATTATACAAATCTGTTTCTGATCATGTGGTAGAGACAGAAAACAAAACTAGTCAGGAAGTAGCTGCTGAAATTATAAAATTAGTAAAAACATAGATATGTCAGTTATTTCAGCAGGAACGGGTGATACAAAATATAATATTTATATTTCAAAACAATTATCAAAAAATCTTCTTAATAAATACGTAAAAAGAAATAATAAATTATTAATTGTTACAGATACTGGAATACCTAACGAGCATATTAAAAACTTAAAATCTATTATTAATAGCAGAAATTGTCATATTTTTAAATTACCAAAAGGCGAGAAATCAAAATCATTAAATTCGTATAAGAAAATTATTGATGAGCTTATAAAATTGAAATTTGATCGTTCTGATTCATTGTTGGCCTTTGGTGGGGGTGTTGTTGGTGATATTACAGGCTTTGTTGCATCAACTTATTTGAGGGGTATTAATTATATTCAAATACCAACTACTCTTCTTGCCCAAGTTGACTCATCGGTAGGTGGAAAGACTGCCATTAATATTCCTCAGGGTAAGAATCTTGTTGGAGCTTTTAATAATCCTTGCTGTGTAATGATATCGACCAACTATCTTAAAACTCTTCCAGAGAAAGAATTTAACTCAGGTCTTGGAGAAGTTATTAAATATGCGCTAATTGGTAATAGTAAATTAAAGAATATAATTGAAAAAAATCCTAAACAAATTAAGGACAAAAAAGAACCTTTTTTGAAAATTATTATTGAAGAATCTATTAAAACAAAATCAAAGATTGTTACGAAAGATGAAAAAGAAGCAGGAGTTAGGGCGATCTTAAATTTTGGACACACATTTGGACATGCTATTGAAGCTTACAATAATTATAAAAATATTTCTCATGGTGCCGCAATTACACTCGGAATGATTATTGCATCAAAATTATCATTTTATGAGGGTTATATTAAAGAATATCAACTTGATAATGTCATAAATATAGTTGATTCACTAGGGCTAAATTCTGATCATAGTAAATATAATTATTCTAAGCTAAAGAAATTTATGGCTAATGATAAAAAAGTTTCTAAGGGGAAATTAAATTTCATAATGATTGATAAAAATTTTAACGGATTCAAAACATCAAACTATGATATTAAGAATGTTAAAAAAGCTTTGAATTAAGCTGCGCTAGCAGTTGTTGCCTTAAGTAAATCTTGAATATTTGATGCTGCAGGAACAACCAACCAAAAATGTGATTCAAACTTATCAAAATCCTCTAAAATTTCTTTAGCTTTGCTACTGTTGGTATATTTATGATGATCATTTAAAATTTCTTTTAAGTGTTTTCTGTGAGGTTGCATATCCTCGGTGGTAATTCTTTCTAATCCGACCAATCCCCTGTTGCACTTATCAAAAAATGTTCTATCTTCATCAAGAACGTAAGCAAAACCTCCTGTCATGCCCGCAGCAAAATTTGTTCCTACATTTCCTAAAACAGTAATGTGACCACCAGTCATATATTCGCAACAGTGATCTCCGGATCCCTCTATAACTGCTTTAGCTCCTGAGTTTCTAACACCAAACCTCTCTCCAACAGAGCCACTAATGTATATTTCTCCGCCAGTCGCTCCATATAAGCATGTGTTTCCAGCTAAAATAGTCTTATTATCGTTAACGGCATAATCTGAATCGTTTCTAATTACAATTCTTCCTCCATTCATTCCTTTTCCGACATAATCATTTGCATCACCCATTAAGGTTAAATTTAAACCTTGCGCATTCCATGATCCAAAACTTTGCCCAGCAGATCCTTCAAATGATAGATCAATGCCCTCCTGTAATCCATTTTCACCGTAAGTAGCTGCTATTTTTCCAGATATACTGGCTCCAATAGATCTATCAGTGTTAGAAATTTTATAATTGAAACTTCCTTTTTTATCTTTTTGAATTTTATTAAAAGTATCTGATAATATTTGTTTGGACAAAATTGCTTTATCCCAAGGTTTATTTTTAGGCAACGTGCAAAAGTGAGATTCATTACTTTTTTTGTCACTATAAAGTATTGCTGAGAGATCAATGTTTTTTAAATAGTCTTCAATGTCCTCAAGTTGACTGAGATACTTTGTCTGGCCAATTATATCTTCAAGTTTGTGAACACCAAGCTCAGACAAATATTTTCTTACATCATTTGCAATAAAATTAAAATAATTCATCACACGCTCTTTCTCACCAACAAAATGTTGGTTAATTAGATCTTTTCTTTGTGTTGCAACACCCGTTGCACAATTATTTAAATGACAAATCCTTAAATATTTACACCCCATTGCTATCATTGGCCCTGTACCAAATCCAAATGATTCTGCCCCTAACATAGCAGCTTTAATTACATCTAAGCCTGTTTTCATTCCTCCATCAGCTTGCAATCTAATTTTGTGACGCAATCCACTGTTTCTAAGACTTTGATGAGCTTCTGCTAGGCCAAGCTCCCACGGTGATCCTGCATATCTAATAGAAGTTAGTGGGCTTGCACCAGTTCCTCCATCATGACCTGAAATTGTAATAAGGTCTGCATATGCCTTGGCAACACCAGATGCAATAGTTCCAACGCCAGGTTCTGAAACCAACTTTACAGAAACTAAAGCTTTTGAATTGACTTGCTTAAGATCAAATATTAATTGAGCTAAATCTTCAATAGAATAAATATCATGATGGGGTGGAGGTGAAATAAGAGTGACACCTGGTGTTGAATATCTTAATTTTGCAATAAGCTTATCAACTTTACCTCCTGGTAATTGTCCACCCTCACCTGGTTTTGCGCCCTGAGCAATTTTAATCTGTAAGACTTCAGCATTCACTAAATAATGAGGAGTTACTCCAAATCTACCAGAAGCAACCTGTTTAATTTTTGACATCTTGTCAGTGTTATATCTTTCTTTTGCTTCACCACCCTCACCTGAATTAGATCTTGAACCAAGTGAGTTCATCGCTTCAGCTAAAGTTTCATGTGCTTTAGGTGATAATGCACCCAAACTCATTCCTGCAGAGTCAAACCTTTCCAAGATTTTCTCTTTTGGTTCAATATTTTTTAAGTTTAATTTCTTAGATGATTTTCTAATTTCTAGAATATCTCTCAACATTGCTGGTGGTCTCTTATCAACAAGATCTGCATACTCTTGATAGTTTTTTTGTGCTCCAGTTGAAACAGCCTCTTGAAGTTTTTTTACGATTTCGGGATTATAAGTATGGTATTCTCCTCCATGTACATACTTTAGAAGACCTCCAACATTAATATCAGATAAATTAGACTTTGCGTATTTAGTCAATTTTTTGTTTTCGTTATCAAGATCCTTGAAGTTTTTTCCACCAATTCTGCTAATAGAGTTTGTAAAACATAAGTCAACAATATCTTTATTTAGGCCAACTATTTCAAATAATTGAGAGCCTCTATAACTAGAAATAGATGAAATTCCCATTTTTGAAATAATTTTTAGAACTCCTTTGTTAACACCCTTTCTATATCTTGCACAGTTTTCGTGTGGCATTCCTTTTATTTCATTTCTTTCTGATAAATCAAGAATGGTTTGATATGCTAGCGATGGATAAACGGCAGTGGCACCAAAACCAATAAGGCAAGCTATCTGATGAGTATCTCTAGCTGATGATGTTGATACGACTATGTTTGCATCTGATCTAAGCCCAAGAGAAACTAATTTCTGATGCACAGCTCCCACTGCGAGTAGAGCGTTGATTGAGAATTTGTTTTTACTGGGTAATTTCTCAATTAGATGAATTATTACCTTGCCTTTTGAAACCTCTTTCACAACATCTTCTTGCAACTTCTGAAGAGCATTTTTTAAATTAGTTTTTTCAGAGTACTCAAGATTAATTTCAACAGAATCAAAGTGTTTATTATTTATAACTGCTTGAAGTTTTTTGAACGAGAGGACTGGAGAGGTAGTAACTAGTCTTTTCGCATGATCTGGAGTTTCATCGAAAACATTAAGCTCAGGACCATAACAAGTTTCTAACGACATAACGCTCACTTCTCTTAATGAATCAATTGGAGGATTTGTTACTTGTGCAAATTGTTGTCTAAAATAATCATATATTTGTCTGTGCATTTTGCTCATCACAGCTAATGCAGTATCGTCGCCCATTGAACCAGTGCCTTCGTTAGATTCTACAGCTAATGGTTTTATTACTGAGGTTCTCTCTTCTTTGTGAAGAAGAAACATCTTAGAGGCTATTGATAGTTCATCCTTGGGAATTTTTTTTAAACCAGGACCTTCATATTTATCAAGACTTGACTCAATATAAACTGTTTGTTCTTTTAACCATTCTCTGTATGGGAGTTTGTCCTTAAGAGCTTCATCAATTTCGAGTTCATTAATAATTTCACCAGTAAATGTATTTACTGCAAGAATTCCACCTGGAGAAACTCTTCCTTTTTTTATAATGTTTTGATCATCTTCTGGATTAACACCTGTCTCAGAAGCTATTGTAATTATATTATCCTTACCTATTTGATATCTTGCAGGCCTAAGTCCATTTCTGTCTAGCATACAAACAGCCCATTTGCCGTCTGACATAACTATACCGGCGGGACCATCCCAAGGTTCCATATGCATCGAGTTATATTCATGGAAACTTTTAATATCTGGATCAAGCAAGTAAGAATTTTGCCAAGCTGGTGGCATCACCATCCTAACAGCCCTGAACAATTTTACACCCCCATTCAGAAGAATTTCTATCATATTATCTAATGCAGATGAATCAGAACCTTTTTCATTTACTAGTTGTTTAAATTTTTGGATTTTTGGTATTCGAGGGCTTTTGAATTTCGACGATCTTGCCTTAACCCAATTTCTATTGCCTCTGATGGCATTGATTTCGCCATTATGTGCTAACAATCTAAAGGGTTGAGCCAAATGCCAACGAGGGTCAGTATTAGTAGAGAACCTCTGATGGAAGACGCAAATAGATGATAAAAATTTATTGGACTTGAGATCTAAATAAAAATCTTGAATAGCATTAGGAAGCATTAACCCTTTGTAGACAATAGTTTTTGATGACAAGCTACAAAAATATAATTTTTCGTCGTCTAAATATATTTCTTCAATTAACTTCCTTGCTTGATAGATGTTTGTTTCAAATTTTTCTTCATAAAATACTTTATCAGTAGATTGAATGTAAAGTTGATAAATATTAGGTAGACAATTTTTTGCAATAGATCCAAGTATTTTTGTATTTATTGGAACTGGTCTAACCGCTTTTAACAATAAGTTTTCGCTTTTAAGTATTTTTTTTATTTTTGGTAAATCTGACTCAATTTTTTTATCTGTAAAAATCTGGCCAATCGCAAATTCATCTGTGATTTTTATATTTTGCTCTTTAAATAATATATCGATAAAAAAATTTTTATCTAAATCAACTAATAAACCACAACCATCACCTGTCTTGCCATCAGCTCCTATGGCACCCCTGTGCGTCATGCTTTTTAGAGCATCTACCGACTTTGTTATGATTTCATGAGATTTGTTACCATTAATATTGGCAATTAAGCCGAATCCACAGTTATCTCTAAAGTCATCTTTTTTAATTAGTTTAGACATGTTATTTAAGTGTGAATTTAGATTGTATCATAAGAAGCTATCAATTGATAAAAAAAAGTGTCATACTATGTCATACACTATTTATAATGGCCAATAGAAATAAGCAATATAGAATTGAGAAAGGTCTTTTGTTGTTCACACAACCTAGGTCGCCCTATTTCTATGGGAAAATTAGAATAAAAGGTAAATACCATACCAAATCTTTTTCACCAATATCAGACTTCAATACTGCTAGAGAGAAATTATTTGAATGGAAAGATGAGCTTATGAATAGCTCTGAAAATATACCTTCTCAAAGTTTAGATAGAAAAGAATATACTGACTTTAAAGAGCTGAACAATAATTTTCAATTTCTTGATGTTGGCAGATTTGACCCATCTAAAAAATCCGTTGATGAGCGAAAAATTAACTTTGTCGAGATTTATGGTGAATACAATCAGTCTCAGGCTTCAAATCAAGCTCACCGTTGCCTTGATTGTGGTAATCCATATTGTGAATGGAAATGTCCTGTTCATAATTACATACCTGATTGGTTAAAGCTTGTTAATGAAGGGAATATCTTAGAGGCCGCAGATTTATGCCACTCTACAAATAGTCTTCCAGAGGTATGTGGCAGAGTTTGTCCACAGGATCGTTTATGTGAAGGTGCATGTACCCTGAATGATGGCTTTGGTGCAGTCACTATCGGTTCAATAGAAAAATATATAACTGAAAAAGCTTTTGAGATGGGATGGAAACCTGATTTATCTAATAGAAAATGGAAAAATAAGAAAGTTGCTATTATTGGCTCTGGTCCTGCTGGTATTGCATGTGCTGATGTTTTGACAAGATCAGGAATTCATAGTCATGTTTTTGATAAGAATGATGAAATAGGAGGATTACTTACTTATGGAATTCCAGAATTTAAACTCGAGAAATCTGTAGTAAAAAGAAGAAGAAAAATTTTAGAGGGAATGGGGATTAAATTCCATATGGGAGTTGAAGTAGGCAAAGATATTAACTTCAAAAACATTTATAAAGATTATGATGCTGTCTTCTTAGGTATGGGCACCTATACCTCTCTTGAAGGTGGTTTTAAAGGTGAAAAATTAAATGGTGTTTACAAAGCCATCGACTACTTAATATCAAATACCAAGAAACTTTTAAACATGAATTCTGGTAAAGCTGAATATATTAATTTTAAAGGAAAAAATGTTGTAGTTTTAGGTGGTGGAGATACAGCTATGGACTGTAACAGAACCGCAATAAGACAAGGAGCAAAATCTGTTACATGTCTTTACAGAAGAGATGAAAAAAATATGCCAGGATCAAGAAGAGAAGTTCAAAACGCAAAAGAAGAAGGTGTGATATTTAACTTTAACATTCAGCCAATTGATATTCTTGGAAATGAAAAAGTTGAAGGAGTGAAAATAGTTCAAACAGAGTTAGGAGAACCTGATCAAAACGGTAGAAGGATACCGATCCCAATTTCAGGTTCAGAGAGAATATACAATGCAGACGTTGTTATAGTTGCATTTGGCTTCAGAGCTAGCCCTGCTGAATGGTTTAATGATTTTAATGTACAGACCAGAAAAAATGGACTAGTAATTGCTGATGAAGATCAAAAGTTTAAGTTCCAGACTTCAAATGAAAAAATATTCTCTGGTGGTGACATGGTTCGTGGTTCTGATCTTGTAGTCACTGCTATATGGGAAGGAAGAGAAGCTGGTAAAAGTATAATAAAATATGTTTCATGAGTTACTCAAATTCATTGATCCAAAAAGCCCTAGATAAAAAAATTCTTAAAACACCACCAATCTGGTACATGAGACAGGCTGGAAGATATATGCCTGAATATAGAGCAATAAGAAAAAAATTCAAAAATTTTTTAGATATGTGTAAAAATCCTGAGGTCTGTTGTGAGTTAGCCTTGCAACCTTTAGATGCTTTTAAACTTGATGCAGCAATTTTATTTTCAGATATTCTTACAATACCAGATGCACTAAACCTAGGCGTATCATTTATTGAAAACGAAGGGCCTGTTTTTAAAAATCCAATTTCAACAGCATCAGATGTAGATGATTTGATTAGTTTTGATCCTAATAAGCTAAATTATGTTTATAAAGCAGTCTCAAATATTAAGAATACTCTATCTGATGACATACCACTCATTGGTTTTTGTGGAAGTCCTTGGACACTTGCTGCATATTCTATAGAAGGCAGGTCTTCAAAAGATTTCAATAAGACAAAAAATTTTATTGAAGAAAATAACCAAGCTACTCATCTTTTTTTAACAAAAATAACAGATGCATGTTTTTTATACCTGAGAAAGCAAGTTGAGGCTGGCGCAGACGTTATTCAAATATTTGATTCTTGGGCAAATCTTTTAGATGCTAATGCCTTTATAGACTTATCAATAAATTATACAAAATCTCTTATCAATGCCTTAAAAAATGATCCAATAACAAAACATATTCCAATAGTGCTTTTTTCAAGAGATCCAAAGTGCGATACAAAAACTCTGATTGATACTTCAGCTGATTGCATTAGTTTGTTTTGGAACATGGAAAATTTCGATATCTCATTGGCAAAAAACAGTGTAGCCATTCAGGGAAATTTAAATCCAAGAGTATTATTAGAATCAAGAGATACTATTAAAAAAGAAACATATAGCATTTTAGATAAATATAACAGCTATCCGGGTTACATATTTAATCTAGGGCATGGTATTACCCCGGATATTGATCCTAATAATATTAAGTTTTTAACAGATATTGTTAGGGATTATTAATTGTCCCAAAGTCTTATAAGGCCTTCTTGAGTGCAAGATGCTATTAATTTTCCATCCCTTGAAAAAATAGAACCTCTTGAGAAACCTCTTGCATTTCTTGTTATTGGACTATCGATGGTATACAAGAACCAACCTTTTAAATCTAATTTTCTATGAAACGACATCGCATGATCTAAACTTGCATTCTGAAAGTTTTTAGTTAAAAAATTTACCCCCACAGAGTTATTTGCAGCTGCTAATAAGCCCATATCAGATATATATAACAAAAAGGCTTGTTGTATTTTTTCATCTTTTGGAAGTTCACCCTCTGTTCTAATCCATGTATTTTTATATGGCGGCAATCTTTTTGGATTCAGATAATTCTCCTCTTCAACAGGTCTCATTTCAATTTCTCTTTGTTTTATAAATAGCGGTATGTCTTCTTTTTTAATATTCAATTTTTCTAAAACTTCTTCTCTTATCTCTAATTCGTTCTTTAAGCTTTCTGGTTCAGGCACAATAGGCATATCAATTTGATGTTCAAGTCCCTTTTCTCTTTTTTGGAATGATATTGAACAATTAAATATAGCTTCTCCATCTTGAATAGCCTTAACAGTCCTTGTTGTAAAACTTTTGCCATCTCTTATCCTGTCAACAGTAAATGTAATTGATTTATTCATGTCACCAGGTCGTAAAAAATATGAATGAAATGAGTGAGCGAAATGCTCAACGTCGATGGTCTTGTATGCAGCGATTAAAGTTTGAGCCATAACTTGGCCACCAAATATTCTTTTATAACCGACATTTTTACCAGTCCAACAAAAAATGTCTCTATCTACCTCTTCTAGCACAAATAAATGTAATGATTTTTCTAAAATTGTTTTCTCACTCATCTTTTAAGTTGCACTTAAGCCTCCATCGATAACTAGCTCAGTTCCAGTAATAAAAGATGATTCGTCTGAGGCTAAAAAAACTGCAGCATTTGCAATATCAATTGGCTCTGCCAATTTTCTAATTGGAATTTGTTTTACAAGTTTTTCTTCAATATTTCTATCAGGTAAAGAATCGATCATGCTTTGAACCATTGCTGTTCTTGTAAAAACAGGATGAATAGAATTACATCTAACAAGATTTGTTGATTTTGCGCAGTGTAAGGCAACTGACTTTGAAAGATGTCTTACTGCAGCTTTAGAAGAATTATATGCAGATGTGTTATGTGAAGCTACAATTCCTGACATTGATGAAATATTAATAATTGAACCGTTTCCTGAATCTCTCATCAATGGAAGGGAATATTTACATCCTAGAAAAACAGAGTCAAGATTGACACTGTGAACTTGATGCCAAGATTCAAGGTCTGTATTTTCAACATCTCCTCCCCCAGCTATTCCTGCATTGTTTACGAGAATGTTTAATGAGCCAAAATCCTCTTTAATTTTTTTTATTACATCTTTCCATTGGTCCTCTTTTGTAACATCAAGAAGAAAATACTTACATGATAATTCTTTTGAAGTTTTTTCAAGAGCACCCTCATTAATATCAGTAATTATGATATCTGCACCCTGAGAAATCATTGCTTTAGCCATTTCTTTACCTAAGCCTTGAGCAGCTCCTGAAATCAACCCAACTTTATTCTTCAATCTATCTGACATTATTTTTTATTGACGTTAAAATGCTATCTTACATTGTTTGTAAAAAAACTAGAACTTTAAACACTCAGAAGGTAGGATATGCAATCCTAAAAGTATAAAAAATGACGATTAATAAAGAGATAGAATTACCTAAGAAACCTGATGTCAAAATCAATGTGTCAGATATGTTTGGAATTGATTCAAAGCTTTCAGTAAAAGGATATAAAAACAAAACAGATTGGGTTCCTGAAATTGATAATTCATATGTTTTTGATAAAGAAACTACTCTTGCAATATTGGCTGGTTTTGAACATAACAGACGAGTAATGATTCAAGGGTTCCATGGAACAGGAAAATCAACTCATATTGAGCAAATTGCTGCTAGATTAAATTGGCCTTGTGTAAGAATAAACCTTGATAGTCACATCAGTAGAATCGATCTTCTTGGAAAAGACGCCATCAAATTAAATGATGGAAAGCAGATTACTGAATTTCAAGAAGGTCTTTTACCATGGTCAATTCAAAATCCTGTTGCATTAGTTTTTGATGAGTATGATGCTGGGCGTCCAGATGTAATGTTTGTTATCCAAAGAATTTTAGAAGTTGAAGGAAAGCTTACTCTTCTTGATCAAAATAAAATTTTAAGTCCACATACATCTTTTAGATTATTTGCAACAACAAATACAGTTGGTTTAGGAGATATGACTGGTTTGTATCATGGCACGCAACAGATTAACCAAGGTCAAATGGATAGATGGCACATATTATCAACATTAAATTACCTAGACCCATCACAAGAATTTAAAGTAGTGATGTCCAAGCTAGTCAATTTAAAAGGTGATAAAAATAAAGAAATGATTAAAAATATGATTAAATTAGCAAACCTTACTAGAACTGGATTTGCAAATGGTGATATTTCTACTTTGATGTCTCCTAGAACAGTAATATCTTGGGGTCAAAATTTCAGAATTTTTAAGGATCTTGTTTCCTCTTTTAATTTAACTTTTTTAAATAAATGTGATGATTTGGAGAGATCTATTATTTCAGAATATTTCCAAAGATGCTTTGATATTGAAATACAAAATAATATATCAAGTTAAATACCTCGATGAGTTGGACAAAAAATAGGGAAAAGTTGTATGAAGCTAGCGTTTCCACTTTAAGAGCAATATCCAAAAACAAAAAAATTACATCTAAGACTGGGTTATCTCAGAGACCCCCAACATCAGTTAATATTGCACTACCAAATGTTCCAAGATCCTCAAAAGATATTTACAAGTGGAGGGGTGAATCAGATTTTCAGGCTTTTTGGCATCTATTTCATAAAAAAACTAGAGATTTTCAACTTACGCTTCCTGCGAAAATGATATTTAATGAATTGGAAATATCTAGAGTTGAATTACTAGGTTGTAAAAAGTATCTTGGTTCAAAAAAAAATATATCTGAGTTTACAAATGCAAGAAGTGACGAGCTCGAAGATGAAAAATCTTTAAATTTTTTATCCTATGGAGCAAATCTTTGGATTAAAAAAGCATCAGGTCAATATTTGACTGATAACTCAAAGAATATCTTAAATAAATTCATAGATAAATATAAAATCGATAATTCATGTGATTTATTCAGAAAAAATCTCCTAGCTAGTATAGATAGCCAAGCAGAGTTTGAAAAAAATGCTTTAAAGCTTCTTAAAAAGATTAATTTACTTAGAGAAGATTTTGAAGAAGATGAATTAGATATTGAAGATGTTCCTGGTTCAACTGATGAAATTGAAAATATTGATAGCAATATTGAAGAAGAATCGATTACTGATGAAAAACTTGACTTAGAAGAATTTCAAGAAGACTTTAATATAGATATTCAAGAAACTGTCGATAGCATTGATGATACGTCAATTGAAGAAGAGATTGACTCAATTGCATACCCTAATAATCAATTTAAATCGAATAAAGAAAAAGACTATTCTATATACACAACAAATTTTGATGAGATTATCGATGCAAAGGATTTAGTTACGAACGATGAATCTTTACGTTTAAGAAATCAATTGGATAATCTTATAAAGCCACATATTCCTACTATTGGAAAACTTGCAAATAGGTTGCAAAGACTACTTCTTGCTAAACAAAATACAAATTGGAATTTTAATCTTGATGAGGGAATGCTTGATAACGCTAGATTGCATAGGATCATTGCAAATCCCAGATTCCCTCTCAGTTTTAAACAAGAAACAGAAAATGATTTTAAAGATACAGTTGTGACTTTATTAATTGATAATTCAGGTTCAATGAGAGGCAGATCAATAAGCCTTGCTGCTATATGTGCAGATATTATTGGCAGCACTTTAGAAAGATGTCAGGTAAAAACTGAAATATTAGGATTTACAACAAAGCATTGGAAAGGTGGAGACTCAAAAAAAATGTGGATTATAAATGGCAATACTTCAAATCCAGGGAGACTAAATGATATAAGACATATCGTATATAAAAGTGCTGATAACAGTTGGAGAAGATCACGGAAATATTTTGGAGCGATGTTAAGAGAAGGTTTGTTGAAAGAAAATATTGATGGAGAAGCCTTATCATGGTCTCATGAAAGGCTTTTAAAACGTCAAGAAGAAAGAAAAATACTTATAGTTATTTCTGATGGTGCTCCCGTTGACGATAGTACATTATCAGCAAATCGTGAAGATTTTCTGGATAATCATTTAAGAGAGATCATTTCAAAAATTGAAAAAGAAAGTCCTGTTGAGCTTCAAGCAATTGGAATAGGACATGATGTAACAAAATATTATAAAAATGCTTTAACAATAAATAGAGCTGAAGAGCTTGGTGAAGTCCTCCTTGAAGAGTTGTCAAAACTTTTCAAGGACTAAACATTACTATAAAATATAAATAATTTTAATCGTTAAAAATCAAAAATAATATAAAAGGTATTAGTTATGAAAATTCGTAAACAAGATGGTCCACCAGAGGACTTGCTTTATTTTGATGAAGATTTAGATCTTTCTCAAAAACAAGTTGAGGATGTTGTAGAGATATTTAATACGCCTCTCACCGGCTCATACAATTGGGATTACACTATTGCCGACGATAGAATAAAGAAACTTTATGAGCTTGGAAAAGAGCTAAATTGGAATGGCTCAATAGACTTAAATTGGGAATATACGCATCCAGCTGATGAAAGAATTGTCGAACCGGATGAGGAGTTACCTCATGAAACTTTAGAAGCATACGATAAACTTTCGGAAGAAGAAAAAATCTTATTTGATAGACATTCAACTGCAGAATTAATGAGTCAATTTTTACATGGAGAACAAGGAGCATTGTTAGTTGCTTCTCAACTTGCTTCATGTGCCCCTACATACAATGCAAAACTATATGCTGCTTCTCAAACATTTGACGAAGCAAGACATGTAGAAGTTTTTAATAGATATTTGCAAGAAAAAATTGGTATACATTATCCTATTAATCCGTCGCTGAAGTTACTTTTGGACAAGATTCTCACTGATGAACGTTGGGACTTAAAGTTTATTGGAATGCAAATTATTATTGAAGGATTGGCTCTAGCTGCTTTTCAAATGCTTAAGTCAATAACCAAAGACCCTTTACTTAAACAACTTCTTCATTATGTTGTTCGTGATGAAGCAAGACATGTAACATTCGGTATTAATTATCTAGAAGAATATATCAAGACATTGACACCTGAAGAAATTGAAGAAAGGGCTCAGTTTGCATACGAAGCTTGTGTAATATCAAGAGAAAGATTAATAAATACTAAATCAGAGCAAAGGTTTTTAGGTATGTCAGAAGATGAAGCAAGAGCTTTTCAAATGGAGACAAAATCATTTGAAATGTTTAGAAATTTCTTGTTCTCAAGGGTTATACCTAATTTATCAAGAATTGGACTTTTAACAGATACAGTTAGGCCTAAATTTGAAGCTTTAGGATTACTAGAATATGAACATGCTCCTGATGATTTTGAGTGTGACTGGGCTGAGATGAAAAAGCCATTAGAAAAATTTGGTCAAATACCTACATCTTTATAGCTTTAAATTTATTATTCGGACCATACATTAGTAGTATTACTTAACACGGAGCACACATATGTCTAAACATACCCCAATAAATAGATTACGGAGTACACATTCGTCTAAACATACTGCAATAAATAGATTTGGCAGGTCTGCAAATCCAGCCTTTACAAGAAACTTTAATGGATTTTCTGGAGATATTCCTTCAAGTGAAAGAATGACTTTGGATGGTGCTGTCAATAAAACAGGCATCTTGCTATCTCTTTGTTTCGGTGGAGCTTTTATTGGATGGAACATTCCTACGCTTATGTTTCCAGCAATGATTGTTGGTTTTATCCTTGCATTAGTCACAATCTTTAGGAGTCCTTCTAAAGCTGGCTCCACTGCTCCACTATACTCTCTCACTCAAGGTATTTTTCTTGGAGGAATAACATTAATTTTTGAAACCCAATTTCCTGGAATTGCAATACAAGCCCTTGCTTTGACATTTGGAATACTTGCAACGCTCCTAGTTTGTTACAAATCTGGACTAATATTACCAACACAGAACTTTAGATTGATGATTGCTTCTGCTATTGGAGGAATATTTCTTTTATATTTTGTGAATTTTATAATGAGCTTTTTTGGCTCAACCTTGAACTTTCTAACTTCAAACTCATTAATCAGTATCGGAATATCTTTAGTAATTGTTGGTGTAGCAGCTTTGAGTCTTGTACTTGATTTTGATTTTATTGAAGAAGGGGCTGAAAAGGGTTTACCAAAATATATGGAATGGTATGGAGCATTTAGTTTAATGGTTACTTTAATTTGGCTTTATTTAGAAATAATCAGATTATTGGCAAAAATCAGAAGCAGGTAATACTTTGAATTCAATTTTTTTTGGCGTTATTGCGATATTATCCTTATTTGCTTTTTTTAAACTTGCAAAAGTTAAAGCATCAAGCAAACAAACGAATAGATCAAACAGGATTAATAGATTTGGTAATCAAGAATCTAGTAACATTATTGAAGGAGAATCTGAAGATATCACCGATGAAAAAGAGAAATAGCCTATGAAGAATAAAAATAAAATTATCACACAGCTTTTATTTTGTATTGTTTTTATTAATACATCATTACCGGTAAATGCTGCTAATAGTGCCCCAATTATTCAGCCAGGAGCTCCTGGCTATCCATCAAAAGTTCTAAATGAATTAGAAGCAACAAATATTGCAAATACATCCTATATTAAAGCTGATGTTACATTCCTCCAAGGAATGATAGTTCACCATGAACAAGCAATATTTATGTCTGAAATGGCTGATACCAGAACAAATAACGAAACAATTCTTGATCTAGCTAAAAGAATAGATGCGTCTCAAAAAGATGAAATTAATTTTATGGAAAGCTGGCTAAAAGATAGAAACGAATTTCAAAATATATCTAATAGTGATCATCAAAATCATAAAATGCATTCATCTATGAAAATGGAAGGAATGGCTACTCCAAAACAACTCAATGATTTAGGTAATTCTAAAAGCACTAATTTCGACAGATTATTTTTACAACTAATGATTAATCATCATGATGGTGCACTTGAAATGGTTGAAGAGTTAAAGAAATATCCAGGAAATGCATATGATCCTATTTTAAATGAATTTGTTTCTGATCTCATAAATGATCAGGGTGTTGAAATAGAAAGAATGAACACTATCCTTACTGGTTTGTCTGATGACCCTAGGTCTGGATTAGCAGCTGGTTTATTCATTGCTGAAGAGGCTATTTTAAATATGGAGCTAGTAACATCTCTAAAAAAACCTACAGGTTTTTTTGATCCAGCTAATCCAGCTGAGAAAGGGTCAGAAGATTTAACTGAAGACAACGAAGATAAAACAACTGCAGAAATTTCAAGATCCTTAAGATCACCTATGCTGTCTTTTGCCAATACAGATATGGCTTTCAAAGATAATATTCTAGTTGCTGGGAGTTATCATGGATTTAATATCTATGAACTTAATGATAGCGGAATCCCTAATCTTGTTTCATCAGTTGTTTGCCCAGGCGGACAAGGGGATGTTTCAATTGTTGAAAATCTTTTAATTATGTCAGTTGAAGAAAACAGAAGTAGAATTGATTGCGGTTTAGAAGGAGTAAATAGAGATTCGAGTCCTGAAAGATTTAGAGGAATAAGAATCTTTGACATTTCTAATTTAAATGAACCAAAACAGGTTGGAGCAGTCCAAACATGTAGAGGCTCTCATACACACTCTGTAGTTTCTTCATCAAAAAAACAAGGCAAGATTGTTGTTTATAATTCTGGTACAGGTCGTGTCAGGGATAATGAAGAAAAGGATGATTGTTTTGGTTGGGATGGTGGTGGTTCGTCATATTTTTCAATCGATATTATTGAAATACCAATTGACGATCCTTCAAAATCTAAAATTGTAAAAAGCCCGAAAGTTTTTATGGATTTAGAAACTGGTAATATTGCTGGTTTATGGCGTGGAGGAGATCATGGAGATGATACTCAAGATACGAATACAACAAACCAATGCCATGACATAACAGTATTTCCATCCGCTAATCTTGCAGCAGGTGCTTGTTCGGGAAATGGCATTTTATTTGATATTTCTGACCCATATAACCCTGAAAGACTTGATGTTGTAACAGACGTTGGTTTTGCATATTGGCATTCAGCTACCTTTAATAATGAGGGTACGAAAGTTATCTTCACAGACGAATGGGGCGGCGGTGGCCGAGCCAGATGTCGCGCATGGGATCCATTAGATTGGGGTGCAGATGCAATATATGACATTGTTGACAATAAATTAGTTTTCAAAAGCCATTACAAAATGCCTGCACCTCAATTAGAAACAGAAAATTGTGTGGCTCATAATGGTTCTATTATTCCTGTTCCAAATAGAGATATTTTTGTTCAAGCTTGGTATCAAGGTGGGATATCCATTATGGATTTTACAGATTCATCTAATCCAATTGAAATTGCTTACTTTGACAGAGGTCCAATATTAGAAGACATACTAATAACTGGAGGCTATTGGTCAACTTATTACTATGAAGGTTTTATTTATGGAACTGAAATCACAAGGGGTCTTGATGTATTTAGATTAGTTCCTAGTGAATTTATTACAAGTAATGAGATCGATGCAGCTTCAAAAGCATTCCCTGCAGTTGGAGATAAGGTTTTTAATCCTCAACAACAGTTCCCAATGTCATGGCCATCAATTTATTTAGAATAGTTTTTGTTTAAACAAAATTGAGAATATAGTAATATAACTGCTGCATGAAGTTTCATTCAAACTATAAATAATTAAATGTGTAATCGAGTATATGGAAGTTTTAACAGATAAATCGATAATAATAACTCTCGCAGTTCCTGCGTTTTTTGTTCTGATTTTTATAGAATATTTTTATGGTTTATTTGTTGGGAAAAATACCTATCGATTGAATGATACTTTAACCAGTATTTCTCTTGGAATGATAAGCAGGTTTCCAGTAATGTTAAATTTCGGAGTTCAAAGTGCGATATTTATTTACATAAGCAAATATCTAAATCTTGGACTTCTCTCAGTTAAGAACCCTTTTACTTGGATCGTTGCTTTCCTTCTATATGATTTGTCATATTATTGGATGCACAGAATGCATCATGAAATAAAAATATTGTGGGCAACCCACAGTGTTCATCATCATGGGGAAGATTTTAACCTTGCTACAGCACTAAGGCAAACTAGTACAGGATGGCTTTGGAAATGGATTTTTTATACTCCAATGATGTTAATTGGTGTTCCAGGTGAAGTCTTCGTTACAGTAGCTGGAATAAACCTAGTTTATCAATTTTGGGTCCACACTGAGCATATTGGACATCTTGGTTTCCTTGAAAAGATATTTATTACTCCAATGAATCACAGAATACATCATGCAAAAAATAAGGAATATATTGATGCAAACTATGGCGGTGTTTTTGTTATCTGGGATAGGATGTTTGGAACATATACTCCACAAAGAGAAGATTTAAAGCCAGTCTATGGAACAGCTACTCCTTTAAACAGCTGGAATCCTATTTGGGCAAATTTTCAGGTATTCTCAATAATGTTAAAGGACACCATTAGAACTAAATCTTTAAAAGATAAATTCAAGGTATGGTTTTCAGAAACCTACTGGAGGCCGGCAGACTGTGTAGAGGAAAAAGACCCAAAAGATTTTTATAAAAAGTTTAATCCTAGGATTAGTGCAGATATAAAACTATTTAGCATTACACAAATATTATTTACTACCACTGTTTTTAATCTAGTATTTCTAAATGCACAGCTACATTCTTATTATGAAATTATTTTATTTGGCATTTCATTAATAGCTTTGGCATCTTTAACAGGATTCTTAATGCATGGGAAAAGGATTGCTTATCAACTAATTTTAATGTTTTCTGTAATAAGTTTAATTGCTATATATTTTTATAATCCTTTAAATATAAGCCTTATATCTACAAAGTTATTATTAGCTCAACTAAGCTGTAATGTATTGATAATAACTGGGATACTGTTATCCCAATCATTATCAATTTTCAAAGTTTTGAAAACTTAGATTTTACTGAATATCAAACCTATCTGCATTCATGACTTTGTTCCATGCAAACACAAAGTCTCTAGTGAATTTATCACTTGAATCATCCTCAGCATACACCTCAACGATAGCCCTAAGCTGAGAATTTGAACCAAAGACTAAATCAGTTCTAGAAGCAGTTCTTACTTTTTCACCTGTTTTTCTGTCAAAAGCCTCATATGAATTTCCTGTTCCGTTTGGTTTCCATTGAACAGACATATCAAGTAATGTTTTGAAGTAATCATTACTTAATGTATTGGAATCTTCAGTAAAGAGTCCGTATCCATTCATACTTATTCCAAGAGAACGCATTCCACCAACTAGAACAGTCATTTCAGGAGCTGTGAGCCCAAGAAGTTGTGCTTTATCAAGCATTATTTCTTCGGGAGCAATATTTACACCTTGCGGATGATAGTTTCTAAAAGCATCTGATTTAGGTTCTAATACCTCAAAAGACTCAATATCAGTGCTCTCTTGAGTTGCATCACCCCTTCCAGGAGTAAACGGAACTTCAACACCTGATGCCTTTTCAATAGCTACGTTGCCTGCAAGGACAATTACGTCTGCAACAGATGCGCCTGTTTCTTTAGAGATTGACTCATATATTTCGAGAGCTTTGCTAAGTTGAGCAGGATTATTTGCTTCCCAATCTTTTTGAGGTGCTAATCTAATTCGAGCACCATTTGCACCACCACGCATATCAGAACCCCTGTAAGTTGAAGCACTAGCCCAGGCTACCTCAATCATCTCTTGGATAGTTAGCCCTGAATCAGAGAGAAGTTCCTTAACTTTTAAAACATCGTAATTAGTGTTGCCTACAGGAACTGGATCTTGCCAGATTAATTCTTCTTCAGGAACTTCAGGCCCAACATATCTTGTTTTTGGTCCCATATCTCTATGAAGAAGCTTGAACCATGCTCGTGCAAAGGCATCAGCAAATTGATCAGGATTCTCATGGAATCTTTTTGAAATTTTGTTGTAACTTGGATCCATTCTCATAGCCATGTCAGCAGTAGTCATCATTGTAGGTACTTTTTTTGATGCATCTTCAGCATCAGGAGCCATATCATCTTCAGTTTGTCCAACTGCATGCCATATATGTGCTCCAGCAGGACTCTTTGTTAACTCCCACTCATAACCAAATAATAAATCAAAATATCCGTTATCCCATTTTGTTGGATTAGCAGTCCATGCGCCTTCGATTCCACTTGTAATTGTGTCACTTCCTACTCCAGAACCATAGGTACTTGACCAGCCAAAGCCCATTTCTTCAAGAGGAGCTCCTTCTGGTTCAGATTGAACATTGTCTTCTGTCCCAGCTCCATGAGATTTACCAAACGTATGCCCCCCAGCAACAAGAGCCACAGTTTCTTCATCATTCATTGCCATTCTGCCGAATGTTGTTCTAATATCATGTGCGCTTGCAAGAGGATCAGGATTGCCATCAGGCCCTTGTGGATTAACATATATCAATCCCATTTGAACAGCTGCAAGAGGATTATCAAGTTCTCTTTCGCCTTTATAACGTTTATTATCTAACCATTCGGATTCGACACCCCAATGAATATCTTATTCAGGACCCCAAATATCTGGCCTTCCACCACTAAAGCCAAAAGTCGTACCGCCCATTGACTCAATCGCAGCATTACCAGCGAGAATAAGCAAATCTGCCCAGCTAATTTGCTTCCCATATTTTTGTTTTATAGGCCATAGTAATCTTCTTGCTTTATCAAGATTACCATTATCAGGCCAACTGTTTAAAGGTGCAAAACGTTGTTCACCAGTGCCTCCACCTCCTCTTCCATCTGTACTTCTGTATGTTCCAGCAGCATGCCATGTCATTCTTATAAAAAATGGTCCGTAATGTCCATAATCTGCAGGCCACCATTCTTGTGAGTCTGTCATAAGATCATAAAGATCTTGTTTAAGTGCGTCATAATCAATCTTTTGGAATTCTTCTTTGTAGTCAAAGCCCTCATCCATAGGATTTGTTTTTTTATCATGTTGATGAAGTATGTTTAAATTTAATTGATTAGGCCACCAATCTTTTGTTGATGTACCTGTTGAACTATTCGTTGTCATAGCCCCGTGCATTACAGGACATTTACCTTCTGTTTGCTCAGCCATTTACTGATTCTCCTAATTAATTTATATCGCGCAGTTTAAGTATTTAAACATATATATATTATCAAAAAAATAAAAAAAAAGAACTTATAGAATAAATTATTATAAATATTTTTTATGTAAATATTACATTGATTTTTTAATTATTGTTTTGTTAGGATAGCTGTATGAAAACACCAAAATTTTTTAGAACTAGCATCATGTTTTTAGTTGACTCATGGAGGGTCATCATGGACGTTAAATATAATCCTTTGAAGTATGTTCCTGATCCTAGTATACAGACCTACTTTATGGTCGTGTTATTTACAATTTGGAGTGCTTTCTTTGGATTGATTGCAATATTTTGGCTTGGATTTATTGGGTATAACATTCTTACAAGTGTCATTGTTCATCTGTCTATCATTATTCCAATTGCTTTCACAAATGCAGTTTTTGTTGATGCTGAAAGAGACGGTGAGAATTGGTTAAAAGAATGGCGAGAAGAACAATCAAAATTCAAATTACTTAAAAATAGGCTTAAAAGAAAGAATTTGGTCTTGTGGGATCCAAATAAAGAAGCTTAATTTAGTTTTTAAAACATAGAAGCTATTATTGATGGTGGAGCTACGCGGGATCGAACCGCGGACCCCCTGCTTGCAAAGCAGGTGCTCTCCCAGCTGAGCTATAGCCCCACATTTAGAAGCGTTATTGTACTTTAATGAATAAATTTTTGTCGATTTAATCTAAATCTTTTTTATTGTTGATTGGTGCAAACTTCGAAGACTGCATCGATGATGACAAAGGATTTTTACTACTTCTTCCAGCAGCACTTGATTGAACTTTTTCTTTATATAGATTAAATACTTCGAATAATAAATAAAACCAGAAGCCATTGATGACTGGCTCTATTATCGCATCAATAGCAGCAAGATTTAGAGGGGCTCCAGTAAGAAGTCTATTACATGTCATAGCAATTAAGATGTGTCCAATCGTATAGATTACAGCTAAATAAATTCCGATTTTATTTGGGTTTAAAAACTTTAAGCTAAAAGAATTAATTTTCTCCATGATTCGTTTTTTGAAAACCACTAACAATAAGTAAAACCAAAAACCGTTAATTATTGGCTCAATGAAGGCGTCTGCTGCAGCCATATCTAGAGTTGCACCTGTAATAATTCTATTACAAGTTATTGCTATTAAAATATGTCCAATTGTGTAAATTACAGCAAGGACTAAATTATCATATTTAAATACTTGAGTATCATCATATTTTAAATAATTTTTCATAAAAGAATTTAAACATAAAAAAAGGGGTAATGCTATGTTACCCCTCTATTTATGGGGTCCTTTACAGCACCCCTCTCCCAATTGAATTAAAAATCGTATGAAAATCCAACTTTCATTGTTCTAGGCTTTTGTGATCTCGCACCTTCAGATGGTGCTCTAGAGATTAGATCCTCGTCATCTAATGTATTTTCAAGAATTACATATACGTCCATTGAACTATTTATTGCTTTTCTAATGCTAAGATCTAGAGAACTATATGAATCAATCTTGTTATAAATTCCACAAGCAGCTATCGAGCAAGAGCTACCGACATTAACTAATCTAGCACTTCCACTCAAACCATTATCAGTAATAAAGCCTGCAATAATAGAGCTTTGTATATCTGGAATATATGGTAAATCATCCCCAGCAGCAACTAAACCAAAGTAGTCACTTTCTGAGCTATTTTTAAATGTTGCATCTGTACTTGTGTAATTAACTGAAATTGGATAGCTAACACCATTTCCACCTTCCAGTACTATTGAACCACTGAATTCAATACCAGAAACTTCAGCTTCACCTCCACTGAAAATAGCTGATTCATCTGCATCACATGCAGCACCACTAACAAGAGTACATTCAGCAGCAAGTCTTGAATAATCGCTTGTGAAGTAAAAAGCTTCAACATTTGTAGTGCCCTCAGAATACCTAACACCTAATTCCATATTATCAGCTTCCTCAGGATCGGCTCCAAACATTGGTGTCATACCCTCGTGAAACCCAGCTATTAAAGTTGTAGTATCATTCAGATCATAAGTTGCAGCTATGCTAGAAGTAGTATGATCATTGTAAGCCATTGTATCTCTGTTATCTGCTGGACCAATTCTGACTTCTGTTAAATTTGGTCCTGCTTTATCCGACCATCTTCTATGACGTTGTTCATAATCTTCTGACCTATATCCTAATGTTATAGCAAGCTTGCCAAAATCCAGCATATCCTCAATATAATATGATGTTGCGCTTGATTCTCTTAACCTGTTGTTACTATTATTTAAACCATCATAGCCATATATAGCAGATAAAGAGCCATCTGCTGCCTGATCTGCATACTCGTGAGCTTGAACTCTGCTCTCAGAGTCTTCCATATCTCTGTAGCCTAAAGTAAGCGCATGAATACCAATTTCAGTTGAAACAGTAAGTTGATAGCCTTCATTGGTGTGGTATCTGTTGTTGTGTTTATATTCTATTTGAACCGGTAGTTGTCCGTCTAGAATTGCCTGAGCATTTGCACTTCCATTATTAGCATCGCTAATTAGCTCATTGATATCATCTTGCTCTCCATGCTCTTTGAGATTATTGAAATCACTAACTTTGAACCAATCTCTATGATAGTCGTTTTGCCAAGAGGTAAAGACAATATTAAAATTATCAAAATCACCAACATATGTTAAAGAAGTTTGTTCGCCATCATTCATCATTTCATCATATGCGGTAGCACCGTATCTCATTCTTGCATTAGCATTGAAACTCGCTTGAGATAAACCAACATAAGATTGATCTGAGTTTTCCTCTAAATCAACCATTTTGAATTTTAAGGTATGATTACCTGAGCTATACTCTGCCTTAAACATTAAATCTGATTTATCAAAACCTGTATCGCCACCAACATTTGCAATGGAGTCAAAACCATCACTCGAATGTTCATGCACTTCAACTAGAGCACCAAAATTTCCACTATTTACGCCATAGTATGCGTGTGTTCTTGCCATACCATTTTGACCAAGTTCTTGAATAAACTTTCCAGAATTAACTTCTGGAATAGGTGTACTAATTAAATTAATTGCGCCACCATTAGTTTGTGGACCTTGAGATACGACTGCAGGCCCTTTTAGAACTTCAACTGAGTGTATTCTTCCTGTTGTTGGAAAATAATATGCAGAAGAAGATGTATATGGCGATGGAGCTACTAAAACGCCATCTTCCATAATTGTTACTTTTCCAGATCTCTCAATAGCAGTACCTCTTATTGATATATTTGGTCTTAGTCCATATCCTTCTTCTGTCCTCATATAAAGACCTGGAACAGCTGTAAGAATTTTTTGGATATCAGTATCCATTGCTTTTTCTAAATCTTCATTTGAAATTACAGCACCTGAACCTGCTAATTCTTTTAGATCATCTTTTGATCCTATTATGGTTACTGATTCAACTTCTTCAACATCTTGATCTTGCGCAATGATAAAAGAAGATATTAATAAAACACCTATGAAAAGTATTGGTGAAATATCATCAAGAACTTTATTAAATAATTTATTCGTAATTTTCTTCCTAATCTAAAATAAAATGAAAGCTACCTTGTTCGCCTAAAGATTTTTTGATTGTAAAAATCATAAAACTGCACACTTTTAGGGGAATGACCAATAAATAGCTTTCATGAATGAGAATGATAATGATTATCATTTAGATTTACAAGAAATAAGTAAAAAAAAATTATTATTTTTAACTATTTAAATATAAAAGAATTTTAAAAATAAAAGATAAGGTTTATTTATTACCCTTGATAGCAAAATATACACCTAGTAAAAATAAGAAAATCTGCTCGCTCATAAATAATTTTTTTGTTATCAACCAATCAGAATGAGCTATAACAATTGCACCAATCATAATTACTCCAACCGCTCCACCTGAAAGTCTTGTAATTAAATTACCAACGTTATTATTAATGAATCCGCCTAGTATTATTCCTATGCCAGCTCCAACCTCTCCAAGAGCTACCATACTGGTTACTAATTCAGGATACATATACCCCATACTTTCAAACCAGGTAACCATTTTTTCAGGAGGCAAAGGAAACTTGCCAATACCATGCAATATAAAAGAAACACCAAGCCCGAGTCTCAGTAACCATGGAGCAATTGGCATTAAAGGATTTGCAACTGACTCAAGTATATTATTTAGATTTTTCATATTAAGCTTTATTTGATTTTAAAAGTATATCTTCATCGTGACAAACTTCAAAACCTTTATGAATTAATAACTCATCTAATTCATCATTCCCAATTTTTATCTTAATCAGCATTTTTCCACAACTTGAAATTTTTTCTTCTTTTACACACCCCATATCAAAAAGTGAAGACCTTATATTTCCTAGATTATTTTCCATTGAAATCCAGCCATTATAAATACCATTAAATAAAACAGTATTTAACTTAGACCTTAGGTCACTAAAGTTATCTTCTTTTTCTGCAGAGGTAAAAACCTCATCCTTCCTTCTAGTTTTTAAAAGATCTAGTTTCGTATTTTCTACCAGATCGCATTTGTTGTTAACAATGATTTGAGGAATGTTGATAACACCAATATCAGACAATATTTTATTTACTTTTTTTATTTTTAATTTGTAATCTACATCAGATGAATCAACTACATGCAAAAGCAAATCTGCTGTTTTTAATTCATCCAATGTTGCTTTGAATGATTCTATCAATTGTGTTGGCAAATCAGATATGAAACCAACTGTATCGGAAAATAAAATTGGGCCATGTTTTGGGTCCTTATTTTTTCTTGTTACTGAATCTAAAGTAGCAAATAGCTTATCTTCTGCCTGTTGAGAGCTTTCGGTCAGTTTATTGAACAAGGTTGTCTTTCCTGCATTGGTATATCCAACTAAGGAAACTAATTTATTTCTGCTCTTTCTTCTAAAGTATCTATTAATCTCCTTTTGTTTGTGGGACTTTTCTAATTTTTGATTGAGTCTTTTAATTCTTTTACCTATAAGTCTTCTGTCAGTTTCTAGCTGAGTTTCTCCGGGGCCCCTAAGACCAATTCCACCCTTCTGTCTCTCAAGATGGGTCCACCCTCTGATTAATCTTGTTGATAAATGTTTTAATTGAGCAAGCTCAACTTGTAACTTACCAACATGTGAGGAGGCTCTTGAAGCAAATATGTCCAGTATTAGTTCAGTTTTATCAATTACTCTTTTATTTAAATACTTCTCCAGATTTCTTGTTTGTGATGCTGAAAGTTCATGATTAATAACAACAATGTCTATTTCATCTTGTGAGATTGATTGCTTTAAATCTTCAAGCTTTCCTTTACTTAAAAATGTATTAATGATTGGAGTATTTTGACTGATATCTCTTTGTTCTTTTATTGTTAATCCTGAAGAAAGGACAAGACTTTTGAATTCATCAAAACTATTTTCTAAGTTATTTCTTTGATCAAAAGATTTTATGTTTACATAAATTATAAACGCATTTTGAATTTGATTAATTTTTGTAAAGTTCATTAAGTTTTAAGAAACTTATGATTTATTAAATTATTTTATTCAGCGAAATCTTTTCCTTTGGAAGCCTCAACTTCTCTTTTGTTGGGATTAACTGATTCTCTAAAGGGAACATTTACAACTTCGCCTTCAACTGGCTCTCCAGGTGTAACAGAATATTCATCAGGTAGTTTCACTAAGAGCTTGGTTCCAACTTCAGAAGAGGACCACGGAACCCATGCAAGTGCAATATTTGTCCCAAGTTCAGGAGACCACCATGGGGAGGTAACATATCCCATTTCATCTCCATTAGTATCGGTGACAATCCAAAAGTCAGGTGCATAATCTGTTATTTCTTTGCCACCAAGAGTAATGCCTACCATTTTCATTTTAAAAGGAGCTTTACCTTCGTCAATCATATTCCTTTGTCTTTCGAGCTCTGCTTTTCCAATATAATCTGCTTTTTTGTATCTTGGAACTTGATAACTTAAATTAACTTGGAATGGAGACGATTCATGATCTAAATCTTGACCCCATGACAAAATACCTGCTGCAATTCTTCTATGATGAGCAGGCGCTATGACCATAAGACCAAATTCTTTCCCGTCTTCTAAAACTTGATTCCAAACTTTCTCTGCGTTTTCATGTGTATCGCGAACATAAATTTCATAACCCTTTTCACCTGTAAAACCTGTTTGACTAATAACACAATCTGCACCATTAATATTAGTTTCCATAAGGCCATAATAAGGGACATCTCTTAACTCTTCACCAGCCATTTTCGCCATTAAATCCTCAGACAACGGTCCTTGTATTTGTAACGGACAACAATCTATTTCATCAATTTCTACATCATATTTTTTAGTTACATTTACACCTTGTAACCAAAAAAGAAGATCACTATCAGATATCGAAAACCAGAATTCATCTTCTGAAAGTCTTAATAAGACAGGATCGTTAAGGATCCCACCTTTGTCATTGCATAAGATTGCATACTTACCATGCATAGGTTTGATCTTTGTAGCATCACGAGTAATAACAAAATCTGTAAATGGCTCAGCATCAGGTCCTTTTACTCTTATTTGTCTTTCAACAGCAACATTCCACATTGTCACTCTATTGACTAATGCCTCATACTCAACCATAGCCCCGCCATCCTCAGGTCTGACATAACCTCTTGGATGGTAAATTCTGTTGTAGACCGTAGCTCTCCAACAACCTGCTTCGTGAGATAGATGCCAAAAGGGTGATTTTCTAACTCTGGTTGAAATAAGTAGTTCGGTCGGTGTTCTACCGCTTTGTCTAAGATTGTATGGAACTACCCTATCACTTTGATCTACATTTGGATGGTTTGGATGTGTCATATTACCTCCTCACAATATAATACGAACTGATTAAATTTATCATCAGTTTTTAACTTTGTAAATCAAAATATATCTGTGATGTTTAAATGATTGGTATAAAAGGAATACAACCAAAAAGTCCAAAACCAATAACAAAAATAATAATTAATTTCATATATGGATTCTCTCATGTAAAGCGAATAAAATGTTCACATGTTTTTAAAATATACCGCAATATTTTTGTTCTTAATGACTTCGTCTTTTGGTTTATCAGAAAATAATGTTAAAAATTCTGCTTTTGAAGAAATGCTTCTAGTTCACAAAACACCTACCTGTGGATGTTGCAAAATGTGGATGAAACATGCTGAAGAAAGCGGAATGACTGTATATTCTCAAGATCATCAAAACTTAATGACAATTAAAGAACAATATCGAATTGAGCCTAAGTATAGATCTTGCCATACTACAATATCATCAGATGGATTTGTTTTTGAAGGGCACATTCCAAGTAAATACATTGTTCAATTTTTGTCTGAAAACCATACAGATGCAATTGGTTTATCTGTTCCCGGCATGCCATTAGGTTCACCAGGTATGGAGTACGAAAATCAATTTTCTCCATATGATGTTCTTATTCTTTTTAAAGATGGAACCAGCAAGGTTTACGCAGAAGTTAGACAATAATGGTGGGCCCGGGAGGACTCGAACCTCCGACCAATGGATTATGAGTCCACTGCTCTAACCAACTGAGCTACAGGCCCAATGTTCATATGAACAAAAGAGCGATAATT
>NZFS01000010.1 GCA_002690725.1 Gammaproteobacteria bacterium | reverse complement strand
GATGAAGTGCCTAATTTGTTTGTATAATTAAGATATGAATCAGGATCCAATAGAAGTTCTTTTTCTTATACCAGTAATTGTTTTACTGTTTCTCTTTTTTGAATATTTAAGGAATCATTGTCCCAAATGTAGAGCATGGCATTTCTTCCGTTTTGGTTTAATAATTCTAGATAAGCCTTGTGAAAAACGTGGTAGAGAATGGGTTAAATGTAATAAATGTGGACATGAGTGGGAAAAAATACATGAACAGGATGGTTCGTTTGGCTGATGGGTAATAGGTTCTTTCTAGCAACTCTAGGTGGGTTATTCGCGACGACAGTTTTTTTTTAGAGATAGCCAAATCACATTAACGTAATTTATGTATTCTATCCGTAGANCTNTCGCCGTANNTTTAACTTAATACTGCTTNATATGACTTATCAAGATTCGCTATTGCATAAGGTTTGTTAAGGAATGATAAGCAGAAAAATGAATTTCAAGACCGCTACAATAAACCAGACTCTGCCATCCCACCTCTAGTAAAGCGATATTTTAAAAGGTTTTTAAAAGTAATCAATGTGAAGGTAGTTTTATAACCTTTAAATTACTTCTGCAAGAGAGTTTAAACAATACTCGATATTCTTTTTATTAGAGGATTGTCCCATTAGTCCAATTCTCCATACTTTTCCTGCAAGAACTCCAAGACCAGCTCCAATTTCAAGATTAAATTCGTTTAAAAGTTTTTGTCTCGATTCTAGATCATTTACACCTTCTGGAATATAAATAGCGTTTAACTGAGGCAATCGATCCTCTTCTTTTACTAAAAATTTTATATTCAATTTTTCAAGACCTTCTCGAAGTTGAAGGTGATTTTGTCTATGTCTTTTCCATGAATTCTCTAGACCTTCTTCACATAACATCACCAAGGCTTCATGCAATCCATACAATGCATTTATAGGTGCAGTGTGATGATAAGATCGGCCTCCTTCACCTTCCCAATATGACATGATTAAATTTAAATCAAGAAACCAGCTCTTCACTTTTGATTTTCTATTTTTAATCTTCTCCTTTGCAGCATTACTAAAACTAATTGGTGATAAACCAGGAGACGCAGATAAGCATTTTTGTGTTCCAGAATAAATTGCATCGATTCCCCATTCATCTACTTTTAAAGGAACTCCAACCAAACCTGTTACAGTGTCTACAATTGATAAACATCCATGATCATGTGCTAATTTAGATATAGATTCTGGATCTGTAAGAGCTCCTGTAGAAGTTTCAGCATGAACTGAAGCAACAATTTTTGCATCTTTATGTTCATTTAAAGCTGATTCAATCTTATTTAAATCTACTTTTGTTCCCCATTCATCATCAATAACTATTGGTATTCCACCAAATCGCTCCACATTCTCTTTCATTCTTTCACCAAAAAAACCATTTTTAGCAATAATTACCTTATCATTAGGTTCAACAAGGTTTGCAAAGCAACACTCCATACCGGCCATACCAGGAGCTGATACAGCAAAAGTAAGTTCATTCTGAGTTTGAAATGCATATTGAAGTAGCTGCTTTGTTTCGTCCATCATTTTTATAAAAATAGGATCAAGATGACCAATAGTTGGTCTAGCCATGGCATCAAGAACTCTTTCGCAAACGTCAGAGGGACCAGGA
Source organism: Gammaproteobacteria bacterium (assembly GCA_002690725.1). Lineage (GTDB taxonomy): Bacteria > Pseudomonadota > Gammaproteobacteria > Magnimaribacterales > D2472 > SAR86A. The sequence goes on along the minus strand of NZFS01000010.1, from coordinate 41,024 downwards.
CCCATTAAAATCCTGTTTGGTGGTATAAATGAATTTGCTTCCATGACGATATGATACTAGATAAATATGTATTAATTAATACCCTGATGCATGTCCATCCTTTCTGCTTTCTGAAGCTCCATACAATACACCATCTTTTTTCATTATTGCTTGATAGCCACCAAATGCTCCTTTCATATAATTATCCTCATTTTTATTGACAACTTTATGTCCAATCTTCTTAATTTTAGCTATTTCATTTAGATCAAAACCATTTTCAAAAATTATGTATCCTCCATCAGTCATCTTCTCACCAGTTGGCTGAGACGATCCAATGTGTCTAAATCTTGGTGCATCACCTGCCTCCTGAAGATTCATACCAAAATCAATCAGGTTTATAACTATTTGTGCGTGTCCAAGAGGCTGCATAGCTCCTCCCATAACACCAAAACTTACAAATGGATCACCATTTTTTGTTATAAAAGCAGGGATAATGGTGTGAAAAGGTCTTTTTCCTCCTTCCAAAGAGTTTCTATGTGTAGGATCAAGATTAAACATCTCACCTCTATCTTGTAACATAAAACCAGAATTGTTAGGAATTACTCCTGATCCCATACCCCTATAGTTACTTTGAATTAGTGAAACCATATTCCCAAACTTATCAGCTACAGTTAAATAAATTGTATCGCCTTCTTCCAAATTAGTAGAATCAATAGATTTTAATACCTTATCAAAACTTATCAGATTATTTCTCTTTTCGGCATATTCCTTTGATATCAATTTCTTTACTGGCACCTTAGCAAAATTCATATCTGCGTAATATTGAGCTCTATCTTCAAAAGCTAATTTTTTAGCTTCAGTAAAAAGATGGATATATTTAGCGCTATAAAAACCTAATTTTTTAATATCATAATTTTCTAATATATTTAGTATTTGTAATGCAGCAATTCCCTGACCATTAGGTGGAAGTTCCCAAATATCATATCCTCTATAATTTGTAGAAACAGGATCTATCCATTCGGGTTTGAATTCAGAAAGATCACTCAAAGTGAAATAGCCACCTTGCGAATTGACTGACTCTACTATATTTTTTGCAATATTGCCTTGGTAAAAATCTGTACCATAGGAGCTTGCTATGAGCCTGTAATCATTTGCTAATAATTTATTTTTAAAAATTTCTCCTTTTAATGGTGTTTTACCATTAGACATCCAAATATTCTTAAAATTAGGATAATCTTTAAATACTTCAGAAGATCTATTTAAATAGTATGCNATTAACTCAGTAACTGGGAANCCGTTTTCAGCATAATTAATTGCNTCATTAAATAATAATTTAAAATNTAAGNTTCCAAATTTTGAATGAAGAGCCTTCCATCCTGCAACAGCTCCTGGAACAGTAACAGGTAGAGGTCCATAAGGAGGTATTATANTAATCCCTTTCGCTTTTAACTTATCAATAGAAATATTTTTTGGTGCAGGGCCAGAAGAATTTAAACCGTATAGTTTTTTATCATCTGCGCTCCAAACTATCGCAAATAAATCTCCTCCAATTCCACATCCAGTNGGTTCAACAAGTCCTAAAACGGCATTTGCTGCAATTGCAGCATCAATGGCATTNCCTCCAGCTTTAAGAATTGAAATAGCAGTTTGTGTNGCAAGTGGATGACTTGTTGCNGCNACTCCATTGGTAGCAATTACTTCTGATCTGCTAGCAAATTCAAGACCAGTTATTCTGTCATATCCATTTGTAATATTTGATATTATTAATATGATTGTAATATATAAGAATTTCATTATTGATTAATATATACTCATGTCATGAAGATGTTAATAGCTATTTTTATTATGTNCTTCAGCTTTAATCTTTCAGCTGAATTTGATAACAAATGTTCAGTACTTATTACCTTAAGATTTCAAAATAATAGTGATGCATATCAAGACGCTTTAGATAAAATTAATCAGTGCAATAAATATGATATTTTATCTGTGACAAGTTTTTTAGAGCTTTCAATTAGTAANATTTATATAACAGACATCATTCAGACATANTGNATGTTTAATCACGAAATAATTACATTATTAGATAATGAAACATCGAATCTCAGCTGTGTTCACAGAGGCAAGGGCAGATTGGAAAGAAAATTTAATTAAAAATTTACTTTTTTGTTACAAAATCTATACAAAGCTTTTCACAAAATTAATACAAATGTATCTTAAGTANGTTTAAATTAAAACTTCTTAATATGTATTTAGTACTTAAANTATAGGCATAGCGACTTCATCCCCNAGTTGCTATGCCTTAATCTTTATCTAGNCAGTAATATTGAAAGCCATCANTACTAAAACAACTATCGAAGGGACCCAAATTAATGGCCTNATAATAGGAAATCTGTATAGATTAATCATGTGNCCGATCAAATAGATAATTCTTAATCCAAACCAAATTTGAGCNNAAGCTAAGTTNTCTACTCCTTGAGCAATTGAAAGAACTGATANTGGCAAGAAAATAAAAAGTGATTGTCTTAAGTTGTCTCCTGCAACNATCATCCTTTTAGACAAATCAGATAATTTTGTAAGGTCTCCATCAGAAATTGTGAATTGTATGAAAGGGACCTTATGTAAAGAAAACGACATTACGAAAAATAAATGAGCTGTGTAAAAGAGAACTACACAAATTAATAAATCAACCATAAATACCTCNCTAATTAATATTATTTATATTACTCTATGAATTTATTAAAGCAATATCTTCAGGTTTAAGCAATTCNTCATCAAGATTAGCTATTAGTTTTTTAAGATTTTTTGCATAGGGTTTCCANCTATNCATACCTGATTTATTTATTGGTTTTCTAACTTGCTCTGAACTAGCAGTTCTAACAGATCTATCGGTTTCATAGAAAGTGATACACGACTCCTCAAAAGGTAAATCTAAGAAATCAAGCATTCTAATAACTTGTCCCTCAAGATCATCGATAATATCTTCATTGTTAACTCTTAGAATTTTATTTGGNAGNACTTTATCCCAATGATTCATTAATTTAACATACATATTGTAATAACTTCCTGCTTCTTCTAATCCATACGTAAATTCCTGCCCTTGAGCAAATAGTTGTTTAAACATACTAAAACANCAATCTANTGGATATCGTCTTGCATCAATAATTTTTGCATTTGGTAGAACTAAATGAATCAAACCAATATGTCGAAAATTGTTGGGCATTTTATCAGTAAATCTTGGTGCACTTTTTCGATGCATCTGCGTATCTTCTATAAANATTTTTCCCATATCTTTCCTTTGTTCAGTAGAAAGAACTTCCATACTTCTTGGATAATTTCCATCTNTACCGTAAATATCATCACCTCTGAGACTTTGAGCCATAGATAANATATTTGGAAGCTCNAGAGTTCCATCAATTTTTGAATGAGATGCTAGAATTTGTTCTATAAGAGTTGAGCCGGCTCTAGGAAGACCTAAAATGAAAATTGGATCATTTGATGTATGCCCTCCTGGGCCCAACTTATCAAAAAACTTTTCATTACAAACANTAATTTGTGATTGTAGTTCTTTGTCCATTTTTTCAATCGTATATTTACTTTGATCATTTTTAATTTTGTTTCCAGCATCATAATGAAAAAAAGCTTCTTCATACTCGCCAATCACCTCACAGCCTTGTGCTAAGGCAAAATGAAAATAAGCTTTATCTTTTANTGTTAAATCAACTCTTTTAAGTTGTTTTCTCATAATATCTAATTCATTTGCTGCAAATTTATATGTTTTTAAATTAGAAAGTGAAAANAATGCCTCCCCATGATCCTNTTTNNCTTTNTANGCAGATNTATAACTNTCAATTGCNTCNTNNGTNTTNCCTAAGAGTCTTTTGAGCATGNCCNTTNGAAGTATGAATACTAAAGTTAAATGGATTTTTAAGAAGAATTTTATCATAAAGTCTGACAGCCTCTTCATGATCACCGTTTTGCATAATTTCACTTGCTTTCTGCGCTTGATAAGAGAGATTGTCAGGATACATATCACATAATATATTTACCTGTTCCATGGTTTTAGCAAACTTTTGTTTTTTTCTAAGAATCATTGCATATTTCATTCTTAGTTCACCATCTTTAGGTTTAAATTTAACAGCATTTTCTAATAAAAATTCAGCATCATCAAAGTAACCTAACTTATCTGCTATTTGAGATAGTAAGGACATAGCATATGTATGTGTAGGATTTTTCTTTAAAAATTCTCGGCATTTAGTCTCAGCAAGACCTAGCCTTCCCTCATTTAAAATCTGACTAATATAAAGAAGGCTTCCTGGTATTGATTTAAGAGTATTCATTTGAGTAAGTGCGTGATCTGCTGCTGGTTTATTTTTTATTTTTACAAAATAATTATATAAAGAGGTCCATGATGATAATAATGCAGGATTTAATTCACATGCTTGTCTGTAATATGAAATTGATGAATCTTCATTACCGCTATCTCTCATTAAGTGTCCTAATTCTTGATAAGCTCGTCCCATATCTGGACTAATTGATAATAAAGTTTCAAGATAATTTTGAGAATCCTTATAATTTTTTAAATACCTTGAACATACTGATGCTAAATATAAGCTATCTATATGTTGTGGATCTTTTGAAAGATTGCCTTCCAAAAGACTCAGTGCCTCAACAAATCTATGATCCCTGATAGACTCTGACGCTCTAGATATGTCTAATTTAGTTTTTGTCATATATTTCATTCTAAGTTAAATGTAACTTCAATACATTAAAAAAGGGAGCTAAAGCTCCCTTCTTAAAATATATAAAAAAGTTAGAAATTTTTCTTAACTCTGATCCCAACAGTCATTGGTTTGATTACAGTTACACGCTGTCTATCAAATACAAAGTTATTACTTATTTCAGCTCTTTTGTCAGTTACGTTATCAATATAAAGCTCAGCAGTTATATCATCACTTGACATGCCAACTCTCAAATCAAGATAACTATAGCTATTTTGCTTAGCTTTATTTGGCTCCATAATGTCTGACGTAGCTCCATCAGAATAGACTAATTGAACTTGAGCATGACCAACGTAACCATTCGACATGCCAAATTCTTGTCTGACTCTAACATTACCTTGATATCCTGGTGCAAATGCCATTTCTGCTCCCTCGACAACATCATTAGTTGGTAAAAGCTTTTCAGTGATTTCGCTCGATAAGAACGAGTATGCGCCAGCTATTGAAAGTCCGTCATAATTTGTAAGATATGTGAAATCTCCTTCCATACCTCGAATAGTACCGTTAGCGGCATTATCGGAGAAGAATAAATTAACATTCATGGCAGGATCAAGAATAGTACTTTGAAGCCCTTCAACATCAACACTAAACATACTTCCATTAAATCTTAATTGTCCATCTAACAAAATAGTTTTCCAACCAAACTCCATATTAGTAATTTCATCTGATATAACTTCTGCTTTTACTCTATATGTATCGTTACCTGAACCAACAGGTCTATTGAGTAAGCCTGGTCTGAAACCTTCTGACCATGTAACGTAATACATTATGTCTTCAGAAGGACGCCATGAATAAGTAACTTTACCAATTACGCCATCAGTTTTAGCTTTATCTGGGTAACCGTTAGGATTTCCAGGAGCATATTGAACAGACAAGTTTGTTCCGTATCTTTGCTCATCTGGATTACCAAATCCATTACCAAATGATGAGTTAGCACTACCCTCAAAATCTACTTCGATGTCGTACCATCTTGCACCAAGTGTAAGTTCTGTTGTATCGCTCATTGCAATATTAAGCTCACCAAATACACCTTTTTGGTTATCAGTTCTTCTTATATCATTAAAGAAAATAACTGGTTCTGGAAATGGACCAGCTGAATACCATCCTGCTCCAGCATTACATGCAGATTTACCACTACAAGTTGTTCCAGTAACAGCAACATCAGTTAATGCGTAGTTAGCAGCGTAAACAATATCATTTGATAAAGATCCAGGATATGTGAATAAATTTAATTCTTTAAGTTCTGTATCACTTTTGAATAAACCAGCTGTTAGTGACATTGTGTCATTAATAGGTGCATTAACTCTTATTTCATGAGTTTCAACACTTGTATCAGTAGTTGAATCAACAAATAAATCAACTGATCCACATGTTCCAAATGGAGCTCCAGTTGGTGAGAACGATGTATATGTTACATAGTAATCACAAACGTAGTATGGGATGTATTGACCTGTATAAAGGTAATCTGTGTAATCAACAGTTTGATTAGTCTCTCTATCTGTATATGCGCCAGCATATACAACTTCGAGATCACCGAGTGACCCTTCCAATGTTAAGCTCATATTTGAATATTCATCTTCAATATGATCATCGCTAAATCTATTAATTTCTAAATCACCTAGATCAGGGTCGGTAAAAAATACGCCATCAGCTTCTATTGTTTGTTCAGCATATACAAGAGTTGCTTTGAAGTTTTCACCAATGTCTTGTGAAAGAGTAGAACGGAAGCCTTCGTACTCTGTTCCATTAACATTTTCTTCTTCAAGAGCCATTGTAGGAGTCATTATTACTCCAGATAAATCAGCTCCTGCTTGAAGACCTTGTCTAGCTGTCGAAACTACTAAACCATTATCTCTTACAGTTCCTGCAGTTCTAAATCGACCTGAAGCAGATGCATCAACTGTACCAGCAACTTGATCAATATAACCACCTCTTCTATCTTTGTATCCAACAAATCTCCATGTAGTTCTATCACTAATTGGAATATTTGTCATAAATTCAGCTTTTGATCCAGTATCACCCTCTGGCATAAATCTTGTTTCAAATTCTGCATTGCTTTCGAAGACACCAGCTTTTGGTTTATTTGTAATTAATCTTACAACACCAGCTTGTGAACTAGCTCCAAATAATGTTCCTTGTGGTCCAGCTAGAACCTCAATTCTATTTATATCTGCTGCATAAACATCTAAATTTCTTCCTGGTTGTGCTAAAGGTTGTTCATCTAAGTAAAAACCAACATTAGGAGCTAAACCAGCAACACCTGCTGTAGTTAAATTTGGTGTAGTGGAAGCAAGACCTCTTATATAGATAGTACTTTGACCAGGGCCTGAACCACCTGCAGTTACTCCTGGAAGTTGAAGAAGATAATCTTCAAAAACGTTAATACCTCTTTCTTCAAGAGTTTCCTCATTTAATGCACTAACTGACAATGGTACATCCTGAAGGCTTTCAGTTTTCTTTCGTGCAGTAACTACAACCTCTTCAATAGTTGCATTTTGAGCTGCAATATAACCACTGAATACAGATGCGTTAATAACAGCAAATGTAGACAGAGATGGTAAAATTGCAGGAATTATAGAAGGCGAAATATCCTTCCGTAGTTTGTTTAATTCTTTTAACATAGCTTCCCCTAATTAATAAATTAATATTACAAGGTTACTAAATTAGCCATAACTATGCAAATTTGGTTAACATTACATGCATAAATATTTGGTGTGATATAGATATTTATAGATAATTGTGTTTCACTAGAATTAGTCAAAACCCTCTAAAATGAATAATTTAAGCAAACCAAGATTTATTTTTTCTTTATTATTAATATCAATAATAACTGCTATTGTTTCCTTAAATTCAGACATCTCAGAGTCATTTTTTAGTGATTTGCAGGCGGTTCTCTCTAAATATTTGGGTTGGATGATCATTGTTCTTGCAAATGGGTTTGTCATTTTTGCGATTTATCTAATTTTTACTAAATATAAAGATATTAGGCTTGGCGGACAAAATGCTACACCAACTTATTCTTACATTAGCTGGATTGCTATGCTGTTTAGTGCTGGTTTAGGTATTGGTCTTCTATTTTATGGAGTTGCTGAGCCGATTATGCATCTAAACTCATATCCTGGAATGATTGATGGTGATATTACTTTTAATTCTGGTAAGGCAATTGGTTTGGCAAATCTTCATTGGGGCCTTCATGGTTGGGCAATTTATTCTCTTCTAGGGCTATGTTTTGCATTTGCCTCTTATAATAAAAAACTTCCATTCAGAGTCAGTTCTTTATTAGGTCCGACTATTGCCAACAACAGACCATTAGCAGTTTTAATTGATATTATTGCTATTCTTACAACAATTTTTGGTGTAACTACTTCTCTTGGACTAGGTACGATTCAAATTAGCTCAGGTTTAAACTATGTTTTCTCAGTTCCAGAAAGTTTTAATAATCAGGTTATTATAATCGCGATCATAACTTTAATTGGTTTAACTAGTGTCTGTTTAGGTTTGGATAAAGGAATTAAAAGGTTGTCTCAAGTGAATATGATTCTTGCTACTTCCTTAATGTTATTTATTTTTATTTTTGGGCCAACAGTATTCATTATTAATGCGCTAGTTCAAAACTTAGGTTCATATCTAAATACTGTTATTGAATCTGCTACTTGGACAGAGGCCTACAGCTCAACTTCTTGGCAGGACAGTTGGACTTTATTCTACTACACATGGTGGTTTGCTTGGGCACCGTTTGTATCTTTATTTATTGCAAGAATTTCTTACGGTAGATCTATAAAAGAATTTATTATTGGTGTTTTATTTGTGCCATCAATAATTGTTTTTTTCTGGATGGGCATTTTTGGAAATGCTGGAATTCATCAAGTAATAAATGAGACAAGTCAAATTAATGAGATCGTGAATGATAATCTCACAGTTGCTCTATTCGCATTATTAGAAAGTTATCCAGCATCAATGTTAATGTCAGGTTTTACGCTAGTTATAATTGTTACTTTTTTTGTAACATCTTCTGACTCAGGAGCTCTAGTGGCTTCAATGTTATCATCAAAAAGTCACATTGGAATTCATGATGATTCACCTATTTTATCAAGGGTCAGTTGGGCTACATTTTTAGGAATTATTGCTGCTGTTCTTTTAAAAAAAGGTGGCTTGACAGCACTTCAAACTTCAGTTGTTATTTTTGGTGTCCCATTTTCAATTATTGTTGTTTTTGCTATAAGAGAATTTTATAAATCTCTTGAAAATGAATTAAAAAGCTAATTTATTTCATCATCTATTTTTTTTAACTCATCTTCATCCATTTCATCTTCATAAATTAAATCATATTTTTTGTTTTGAGTGAGTTTTTTTGACACTATAAGTGCAGCAACAATAATAATTAATATAATTCCAATTTGGTATAACATTTTAACAATATATAATTAGTAATATTTATATTAACATTTAAACCAAATGGATGCGTTAAAAAATATTCTAAATAGAGTTTCTGCTAGACAGCTCTCTGAACCCTATCCAAACAAAGAAGAGATGGATATTGTTTATAATGCTGCATTAAGAGCACCTGATCACGCATGGTTAAAGCCATCTAGTTTCATAGAGGTAAAAAATGAAGGGCTTGATAAGCTTTCTAAAATATTTTTAGACTTTGGTAAATCTTGTTCGGATGTCTCTGATATTGTTTTAAAAAAATATCAAAACGCACCATATAGAGCACCGATGATAGTGATACTTGTGAATACTTACAAGGAACATCCAAAAGTACCAGCCATTGAGCAAAAGCTCTCTACTGCAACTGCAGCACAAAACATTATGCTCGCACTGAATGCTATGAATTATGCATGTATTTGGAGAACAGGAAAATTAGCTTTTAATAAAAATGTTCAGAAATCTTTAGGTCTAGATAAAAATCAAGAAATTTTAGGATATCTATATATTGGAACTGAAGTTGGTACTAAGAAAAAAATACCATCACTGGATATTGATGATTTTGTTTCATATTTATAAAGTGTTTGATTTATAAAAAAAAGCAGACGTCCAAGCAATCACTGTGAATAAAATTTCTGCTATCAATGAGCTGATAGCTATATCAGCATCATAATTAATTGATGAGAGGATATTAAATACTCCAGCTATCATAAAAATTATTCCAGCACTGAATATCCATTGATATTGTTTGGTAATCAAAGAAATGAAACACATTGATGATGTACCCAAAAAAAATGCAGTGAAGTCTCTTATTTGAGTATTCCTTCCTAGTCCTTCGAGATAAATCATATTAAGTGTCTCTGCAGCTATTTGTGGTGAAAGAATCCACTGGAGTGATATCATCCCAAGAACCAAGCCTAATAAAAGCGATAATGAATTAGCAATCTTCATATAAGTATTTTATTTACTCCTACAGGTTTATTTTGGATAATTTTTTTGTTTTTGCAAGTGACTGAATAAACACAATTGTTTTTATCAAAACTTACAGAATATACAGGAGAGCCATTTATTAAATGTAGGGCACAAAATCCCTCAATAGCAATACATTCATCAATTTCATTATTAATCAATATATCCTTAACAAAAGGAATTCTTTCAGGCTCTTCATCATAGTGAGGACAACAAACTCCTTTTACAAAACCAAGACAAGGTATGATAGATTGATGATCTTTCCATGAGTCTGTTATGCCTTTTTCAAACCAGCAGATCGCACCTGCACTAACACCACTCATGATAACTCCATTTTTGTATGCCTTTTTTAGGATGTTATCTAAATCCCATTCCCTCCAAACTGCTAACATNCTTTTGGTATTTCCACCTCCNACAAATATTATGTCTTGCTTGAGAATATGCTCTTCTAATTTTATTGTTCTTTTAAAAAAATCAATATGTGATGTTTTACANTTAAGTTCATCAAATGCTTTATAAAAATTATCTATATAACCACCATCATCTCCTGTAGCCGTAGGAATAAAACATATTGATGGGTTATTTTTTTCTGATTGCTGAACAATATATTTCTCAATTTTTAAGTCTTTTATTTGCCTACCAAAACCTCCGCCGCCTATAGCAATTATTTGTTGCTTATTACTCATTTCTTAAAACAATGTCTTTAAGTGGTTTAAGGTATTTATCATAATTCTTCCACTGTCCAATCCCTTTTGTATAAATTGGTTGCCTTACTTGTTCTGAACTTGGAGTTCTTACTGCTCTTTTATTTTTAAAAAAATTAAAACAATCTTCTTCAATTTCAAAGCCACAAAATTTTATTAAGTTAATTATTTCATTTTCAGTGTCGCTAACCATGTTTTCGTATACAACCCTATGAATTTTTCCTGGCAAAACTTCATCCCAATGCTCCATTAAGGATATATATTCAAGATAGTAGTTTGCTATTCTATTAAAACTATAAGTAAATCCCTGTCCAGAACCAAAAAGTTGTTTGTAGTTGCTAAAACAACAATCCATTGGATTTCTTCTAGCATCAATTATTTTAGCATTGGGCAATATTAAATGAATTAGTCCAATATGAAAAAAATTATTTGGCATTTTATCTATAAAATAAGGTTTAGATGTGTTTCTTTGATCAAGTGTATTATTAATGTACGCATCACCCATCTTTTTAAATTCTTCTTTTTTAATTTCAAGAATTGCTGATGGGTAATGTGACTTATCAGAAGATTTTCTTTTTTTTGAAATTTTTCTTGAAAGAGCGATTATATTTTGATGTTCTGTAGTTCCTTCTATTAAAGAATGGGATGAGAGGATTTGTTCAATTAAAGTAGATCCTGATCTTGGAAGCCCAACAACAAATATTGGATCATTTAAATCAGTTCCCACATCTGAAAATTCATTGAAAAATTGTTTAGTAAAGAAACTTTTTATTTTTTTACATTCAATTGCAAATTCATCTATATTCCATAATACCTCCTTACTTTTTACCTGATTACCTTTCATATAGGCTGCTATTGAATTTTTGAAGTTTTTTCTGTCTTCTTCAGCTTTTCCAAGTGTAAAAAGTAAATGATAGTAATCATGTCTTTTGCAGTTTTTGTCACTTAATAAACTTTTAATTTTATTAAAGTCTTTTTCTGAGAAATTATACGTTTTTAAATTAGCTAATCCCCAGTATGCTTCGCCGTAGCCCTCTTTGCATTGTATTGCATCAAGGTAAGCATTTATTGCCTCATCTATTTGACCGTTTGCCCTAAGAGTATGTCCATACTGCAGATAAAACTGGCCTTTATTAAGAGTATTTGAGCTAAATCTTTTTTTTATGTCTTTAAATAATAATAGAGCTTCGTTATGATTATTAGCTTGTGCAAGATTTACCGCTTTTAAATTTAAATAATGAATATTATTTGGCTCTTTTTCTAGCAATATTTCAATTTGTTTTAATGATTCAAACGGGAGTTGTCTGGCATGGAGTAAATTAGCATAGCTTAATCTTGCTTCGTCATAGTCTGGCTCAATATCAAGAGCTCTTGTTAATAAATTACCAGCATCAAAATATGCTCTCTGTCTAATTCCAATATCAGCAAGTAGTTTCATTGCATTTACATCTAAAGGATTATCGAAAAGATATTCCCTTAGTAACTTTTCAGCTTTATGTTGTTTATTAGAGGCTAAAAGCACAGATGCTTCATAAAGCTTTTCAGGAAGAATTTTTTTAAGATCTGATGACATATAAAAAAGGCTACATAAATGTAGCCTTTTATATTATCGATTAGTTACTGTAATTCCAAGTAAATTTAATGCCAACAGTTTGCGGTCTGTTTACGGTGTGTAATATATGAGTATTTACACCATATCCATCTTCATTGTTGATATAAAGATCTGCTAACTCATCAAAAACGTTATCTATAAACATTCCAACAGATAAACTTTCATTAAGCATCTTTGTGAAATTTATATTTGTTAATTTATAACTTCCCTGATTTACCCTATCTGATAAAGTAAGGTCATTCCACATTTCATCAACTGAAACATGATTAATTTGCATAGAGCTTGTATCATCAAAGCTGTAATCAATCATAAAGTTATATTTAACATCAGGTGTTAGTGGTAAATCTGTACCACTNGGTGCTGATAAACTTCCACGATAAAAATAATCTTCTTCTAACTCAGCTTCATTGCTGGCATAGCTCATTGATAAAGTTAATTTATCATTAACGATATGTTTAAGATCAAACTCATAGCCTTTACTTGATGCTTTACCAACATTATCAATTAAAGCAAGTTTTGAAAGAGTAACATCATAAAANCCNAGTTGCATGTCATCCCAATCCATATCATATAAAGCAGCATTTAATCTTGTTTTCCCATTATTAAATGTTGATTTAAAACCAACTTCNGTNCTGGTNAGATANTCTGGTTTATANGTCGCACCTATTTGAGTAGATCTNTTAATTCCACCAGGNCTATAACCCTCTGAGACAGTAGTATAAATTAANGTATCTGGTGTTAACTGATANGCCANGTTNACTTTACTAACACTACCAGATCCACTCATCTGNCCATTCACATTCTCTGGNGGAGCGCTTAAAGTAGAAAATGCGCCGACTGCAGGAACAGTTGGTTCAGGTGAATAAAAAACACTTCCAGAATATCCACTTAAAGCATANTCATAGTCAAAGTTTCTGTAACCGAGNGTTAGCTCAAGTGCNTCAGTAATTTGATAATATACTTCNCCAAAAAAAGCCTCATCTTCATCTTTTCTTATCTGATCTGTTTGATACCAGGCATTTTCACTTCCAGGTACAGCCGCACCTGATGGAAGATCTGCAATTCTCCATCTAGTATTGTAATCAGTTTCTAATTCTCCAAAGAATGCACCAACTATCCAATTTAATTTTTCATTTTCTTTAGAAGATAATCTTATTTCAGTATGNCTTGTATCTACAGTTGTTTCTTTGTTGTAATTTTGACTTGGGTCAACACAAGCATAGAAATAATACGTATAACATGAATAATATGCCTCAACATATGGTGANCTTAATGAATAATGTGAATAATCTGANTGTGTTTCAAAATCTTTTTCAACACTAGANGTAGCAAAGTTAAGATCTGCAAAACCTAAATCACCNCTCACNGACAANGAAAACCTNGTGAAATCATCATCGTTNGAATCTTCTGTAAATCTACTTGTATTATAATCNCCNAGTGCAGGATCGTAATCCCAAGAACCTTTTGATTCCATTGTCTGTCCCATTACGTTTGCATCAACAGTCCATGAATCATTTAAGTTAACTCTTAAAGCAACTCTGTAACCTTCTTTTAAATTTTCATTAAAATTCTCTTTGGCNTAGGCTGTATTAGAAACTGGACCGAATAAAGGATAATTCAGGGTATCAGGAACATTATCAATGTAACCTCCATCATCATCGCTATACCCTACTATTCTTACAGCTGAATTTTTACCTAAAGGAATATTTACAAAACCTTCAAGCATTTTGCTCATGTCACCACCTTTNGTTTGTTCAAAGNNAGTATTAGCACCTGCATCAAATTCTGAACCTGGTTTTTTGGTAATTATCTTTAAACTACCTGCTTGAGATGCAGCACCATACANAGTACCTTGAGGGCCAACCAATGCTTCTACTCTTTCAATNTCATACATATGCACTTCAAGATTATCTGAGATCATTGTTACAGGAGAGTCATCTAANTAAGTAGCAACNGANGGNCCTTGNAGAGATTGNTTATTTCCATTACCACCNTCTGATATACCTCTCATAAATAANGTACCTGTTCCAGGTCTTCTNTGAATGGCAGAAACTGCAGCTAATTGATTTACGTAATCATAAAAGTCTCTAATATTAAGTGANTCTATNGCATCNCTTGATAAATTTTGNACNGTAATTGGAACATTTTGTAAGTTCTCAGATTTCTTTTGAGCAGTCACTATAACTTCTTCAACAGTTGCATCTTGAGACGTAATGTNAGNAGCCAAAAATACAGATGAGACAGCTAATGTAGCTTTTGTAAAAGCTTTATGTAATTTTTCATGATGAAATATATTCATACTTTCCCCCAAATTGTTTATATGAACTGTATAAAATATACAATAATTTTAAATTTATGTAAATTTTTGAAACTAGCTCATAGATAGTTAAGTGCCTTACATACCCTAGCAGAATTACTTTTTTTCATTAATGTTTCTTTATTTAAGGATAAAACATTAAAATTTTCAGATTTAAAACTAGTCCATTTAGTATTTTCTGAATTCGGATTACCTTTTTTAATAAAATTTAACCAAAAAGATTGAATCAAGTTTGTTAACTTCATATCATCTTGAGATGTAGGTAGCCAGTTATCATGGGTATTAAAAATATAAGGCAGTTCAGCTCCATGATAGGCTCCCATTTCTTTACTCTTTTTACCATCTCTAACTTTATCAAATGAGTAAAACCATACATTTTTTTTTGTATGTTTTTTAATTGATGAGGCAATAAAAAATGATGGACACGTATAGTTTCTTGCAGTAAGCAGATAATTAAGTTTTTGTTTTTCGTTTTTGATATTCATAACAATTGAATTTAAATTATCAATATCTGTATAAAATCCNTAGCTCTCTCTNTCATTATAAAAATCTATTAAAAAATAATCTTTTTCTAGATACATTAACTCTTCATCCTTATTCGACCCAATAATTAAATCAACATGATTAATATTTCCTAGTTCAAAAGATTTTCGAACTGATTCAGTTATTGTGTAGCCATCAATNACAGAATAATATCCAGTAGTGCCANAAACTTCTTCTGCTTTTTTAAGTAATTTTATAGCGTCTATTTTTCTCATATCATTAAGATTATTTTCAAAATTTGNCCTATTTAATAATTCAATAGNTAGTTGNTTAGAGAGTTTAGAATGCACATCNTNATTAATAATTTCAGAATCTGCGATTGACCANCCNGCGCTNTGATGAATNGCTCTATTAAATAAATTTTTGCTTAATGGNGAAACNATTAAATGCTCTNTAATTGTTGCNCCNGCAGANTCACCTGAGATTGTTACGTTGTTNGGATCGCCTCCAACTTTTGAAATATTTTCTTNTATCCATTTTAAAGATTCAATGACATCNAGAAGAGCAAAATTTGAAACACTGAGTTCTGGATGAGAATAAAATCCGAATACTCCTAATCTATAAGCAACGCTAATAACAATNGTTCCTTTTTGAGCNAGTTTTTCACCGATNTAGTTTGGCTCAAAAGACCAACCAGCTCTATTTGATCCTCCATGAATATAAACAAGTACCGGTAGTTTTGTATCAATATTTTTAANATTATTGGGTACCCACATATTTAAATAAAGACAATCTTCACTTATATCAGGTANGTCAATATAGTTTGGATCCCCGCCAAAACCGACTGCTACACCTCTATACCAATTTACAATNCTTGGACCTTGCATACAGGCGGGTGCAAAATCTGTTGCANAAAATTCNGTTTGCTTAAAAATTTTAGATTGTGTTTTTTNCCATCTAAGATCATTGACCGGAGGTTGAGCAAAAGGAATNCCTAAATAGGCATCAACATTANTTTCTAGAGAGGTTCCTATNATTTTAGTCTCATCTANATAAAAACTTGGTNTAGAAACTAATTCNTTTGTAAAACCTATTAAAACTAAAAACAATATAAATAATTTATTAACTNNATTCATATTANCTACTATATTTTTTATGGAATTCTATCAATCTTCTNTTCCANACTTTNGTCAAAACATTAAATTCAGCTGGTTTGACGATAAATTGTTGAAATAGAAGATCTCTATCAACCATCAGTATANCAACTTGATTTATTTTTGTATCNAACATTACATTATGNGCATTTGCATATGCGCAGCCTTGAAGAAAATAATCTTCTATCCATTCCCTTCTTTTCATCTTTCTNGCAGTTTTAAAATCAATTATTGACGAAATGCCATCAATTTTTCCTACACAATCNGCAGTACCTGCATATAANCCATCGAGTATTAAGCCTACTTCNAGNCCCCAAACCTCANTTATNCTTTTAATTCCAATANCTATAAATTTATTTGTNATTTTATANGCCATTNNTCCATTTTGATCATCTGTAAAGTTGTTCCAATCNTTGCCGTTTAAGTAATTTTCTAAACTTTCATGAACCATNGTTCCAATATCTGTACTTTGTTTCANAACTCGATCAGCTTCATCTTCTCCAACTCTNTTTCTCCATTGTTGNATTGAATCTGATTTATNAGAAGTTTTTCCTAAAACTGTNGTAACACTTGGCACATTATTGTTTTTGGAATCTAAATAGAATCTTCCTATTTCATTATCNACTCTTTTTAACTCAGGATATTTGTAAATATTTGTTATCATTATGCAAACCAAAAAAATTACATGTTAAAAATAAAAATAAACCCTCAATGGAACATTTCAGTTCTATTAATAACATTTTCTTTTTTAATAATTCTTTCATCATATGTTTTAAGCAATCCAAAAGGAAGTGCTGAATTTCTTAAATCTATTTATGATTTTTTTGCGGTGAACTTTGAAACATATTTTTTAATAATTGGATTTATAGTTTTAATATTTTTATTAGCTGTTAGTTTTTTGCCAATAGGTTCAAAAAAATTAATCCTTGAAGGTAAAGACACTTTTTCTTACTTTTCATGGGGTTCAATGCTTTTTGCAACAGGATTAGGTGCTGCTTTATTATATTGGTCAACAGTGGAGTGGTTGGTATATTTTACCGATCCGATGAAAGAAACATCTATACAAGATCCTAAGAATTTTCTTAACGCAAGAACGTACCCCCTTTTTCATTGGGGATTCACAGGCTGGGCCATTTATTGCCTACCAGCTGTTGCGTTTGCCCTAGCTTTAATTAACAAACCTAATTCTCCACTAACATTTTCTGGAATATTGCTTCAAAAACAATCTGGTATTTTACGGATAATTTTAGACTTAATATTTATAGGTGCAATCCTTACAGGTGCCGGTGTTGGGTTGACACTTTCTTTCCCCCTAATATCAGCAATAATATCTGAAATCTTTTCAATTAATAAGAATATTTATTTAGATTTCTCAGCCTTAATTTTATGCCTATTTATATTTGGTACAAGTGTATATTTAGGTATTCAAAAAGGAATAAAGCGTCTAAGTAATTTAAATATAATTTTGGTGATTTTTTTTCTAATATTTATCTTAGTTACAGGACCGACATTCTATATTATTGAAAATACATTCGAACCCTTGGGCTATATGTTCAAAAGCTTTTTTAATTTGAGTCTAGAAACTTCAAAATATAGTATTACTTGGACAGTGTTCTATTGGGCATGGTATTTTGCATTAGCACCTGCTGTTGGTACGTTCATTGTGAATGTGTCAAGTGGAAAAACAATCAGAGAGATAATACTAGGTTCATTGTTAATTGGTTCATTTGGTGGTTTTTTTCATGTTGGTGTTCTCAGTAATTCTTCAATATATTTATTTGAAAATGGAATTCTTAATTCTCCTGAACTATACAAAGAAAATATCATTGGTCTAGAATCAATTGTTGTACAAACAGTATCTTCATTAAATTATGGATATTTTTTACTTATTCCTTTTGGAATAATTTCTATAATTTTTTTATGTACTACATATGACTCATCCTCTTACATCTTAGCAACATCTGCAATGAAGAATTTTAAAAATGAACCATCTAGAAATTTAAGACTATTTTTTGCATTTATGTTAGTTATTCAACCAGCCTTGATAATGTTTCTCGGTGGTGGTGATTCATTTATGTGGCTTTTAGTAATATTTTCTGTACCATTGATATTCATAAATCTGTTACTAATCATTTCTATCGTTAAAAATGCAATTAAGTTTAGAAAATCATAAAGCTAATATCTTTGAAAAGTCTCCATTTGATGAATCAAAACAATCAGTAATGTTTATCCCAGGTGCTGGGATGGATCATAGAATTTTATCAATGTTTGATTTAACTAATCTTAAGGATAATTTTAATATATTAGGTTTAGACCTTCCTGGACATGGTTATACTTCTGGTCCTATAGTGAATTCTATTCAAGAACACTCAGAGTTTTGTTTAAAAATTTTTGAAAGTCTTAGCATAGAAAGACCAATTCTTATTGGACATAGTTGGGGTGGTTTAGTGGCATTAGATCTATCAACAAGAATAAATCATAAATCGACTATTTGTATGAATATTGCATATCCATTTATGGTCGGAGATATGCTTCTTGATTATGCAAAAGGCAATCTGGATCAAGCAGTAGAATTTTTAATGAAATATGGTATTTATAAAATGCCTAAAACTGAAATAAAAACAAAGGGTTTTGGAACTATGGGTTCTGGTTTTTATGGAAGATCAAAAGGACAAATTAAATCGCCCTATGGGACTAAAGTGGTTGAGGATGATCCAGAAAGAGAAATTAAGCTATATCCTTTGAAAAGATTATTTAATCAGTCTGAAAAAGAAATCAGTTCAATTGATTTAAAGTCATGTAATTCGTTCCGTTTGACTGATGACCAAATTTCTAAGCTAAANAATATTAAATATATATTTAGTGAAAANGATAAATTAGCGAGATTTAATCCTGAGAATGTTTTACTAAAAAACTTAAATCACNANGAAGATATAATAATTTTGGATGATGTNGGTCATTTCCCTTATTTTGAAAGCCCNGATCAAATTAATAAAGTTTTAGANGATCTTATAAGTTCATTCGCTTAAAGTTAACTNCAAAAATATAATTTATTTTATGTTTTCAANAAAATCTANAAGTTTTTCGTATGCTTTATNTTTTTGCAATCCACTAAAAACCTCATGNCTATCATTTTCAAAAACAATATTTTCAACATTATCAAAAATTNTAGACAGCATTTTATTTAAATCTCTTATNCCTTTTCCAGAAGAACTAAANGGATCTTTNGATCCAGAAATAANGATNACAGGAAGTGTTCTATCAACACCGNTATAATTATCTATNTTTGATATTTTTCTNGAGCCAACTATCAAAAAATCTGACCANAGTGAATTGGTAACTTCAAATCCACAAAGATCGTCTTCAAAATAATCAATNACGTTATCNGGATCAGATGAAATCCAGTCATCTTTAGTTCTTTTGGGTTTAAAGTTTTTATTNAAACTATNNTTTGAAATAAAATCCATAATTGGATTAAATGCATCCTTNCCATTAATTAAAGTAGATANCTTAANAACCAAATATATTATGAACCTTAANAAATTTGGTTGCTTTGTNGATCCAGAAAGTANCAAGCCNCTAATTGGTAGGCCTTTCATGATAGCTGANAGCCCTACCCAGGACCCCATNCTNTGNGCAAATAAATATTGTTTTAGTAAAGGNNATTTTTTATTTGTCTCNTTTATNAGATTTACTAAATCGTTTGTAATAATTTCCCAACCATCCGATTCTGCAAATTTNCCTTTTTTATAACCATTATTAACCCACATACCATGACCGCGATGATCTTGAGATATTACATGATATCCATCTCTATTNAGCTTGTTTATTAACCATGAATATCTTCTCATGTGNTCACCTTTTCCATGAGAAATATGAANAATCCCTTTTGGATTTTTATCATCAGTTAGAAATTTATAGGTAAAATTATTATCCATAGATATGCTTGTATTCATAACTTATAATAAAAGCATACATTAAATACATATAAAAGATGTCAGAAATATATATAGCTGGAACAGGGATTTGGTATCCAGATGATTCTATAAGTAATGATGAAATAGTTGAATCATTCAATGCATATGTGGATTCTTTCAATNANNCTAATAAGNATGCCATNAATAATAATAAANTATTAAAACTTGAATACTCTTCAACTGAATTTATTGAAAAAGCCTCAGGAATTAAAACAAGACATGTAATTGATAAAAAAGGTATTTTAGACATAAATAAGATGATGCCCTCTGTAGTTCATGAAGATGCATCAAAAATGTCAATTCATGCAGAAGTTGGCATCAAAGCAGCCCTGAAAGCTCTNGATAATGCCAAAATGTCGGCATCAGATATAGATGCCGTAATTTTAGGAACATCGCATGCTGCAAGAAACTATCCATCCGTTGCAATTGAAATACAAAATGAACTTGGAATTAAAGGTTATGCGTATGACATGCTTGTAGGATGTTCTTCAACAACTTTTGCAATAAATAATGCCATAAGTGATATATCCTCTGGGGTTGCCAATAATGTACTTGTTATTAACCCAGAAATATCTACACCTTTTGTTAACTATGCAAAAAGAGATATACATTTTATTTTTGGTGATGGATGTGTTGCNACAGTGGTCTCAAAAAATATTAACTCAAATAGCTTTAAAGTAATTGATAGAAAATTAGTCACTAAATTTTCAAATAATATTAGGAGTGACTGGAGCTATCTTGCAAGAGCAGCAAGTGATGATAAATCATATGAAGATTTATTATTCTATCAAAATGGAAATAGCGTATTCAAAGAAGTTTGTCCAATGGTTGCTAAGTTTATTTTAGACCAACTTGATGAGAATAAATTATCACATAAGGAAATCAAAAAGTTTTGGTTACATCAAGCAAATGCTCGTATGGTAAATTTGATAGTCTCTAAAATAATAGGATCAAATGATTTTGATACATCTTTGGCCCCTCTNCCTATAGAAAAATTTGGTAATCTAGCAAGTGCTGGATCGATGTTTGCATTTAATCTTCATAATGATCTTCAACCTGGTGAGAAAGGATTAATATGTTCTTTTGGTGCTGGATATTCAGTGTGTTCAATTATTGTAGAAAAAACCTAATATAAATATATTTAAAATAATAAAAGATTTATAATTCTTCCATGGGTGAATANGATGCAGTTTGGGTTTTTATAATATCTTTAGCATTTGTGAGTTTTTATATTTTTATTGANGCAAGACCAAAAGGCTCNAATTTATTTGGTAATATTTCTAAAACAATTAGTAGATTTTTTAGAAGTAGATAACTTGATNAANAAAAAACTAAGTATTTTCATATTTGTTCTTCTTGCNCTTGTTTTAGGNAGTTTTGCATCTTCNAATACTTCTGATGATATCTGGTACAAAGGATTAGAAAAATCTNCTTTAAATCCNCCNGGNTATGTTTTTGGAATTGTTTGGCCAATTCTTTATTTATTTATGTCAATTGCTGCATATAGAGTTTATGACTCAATAAGCAAAATATTTTTTATTCAATTATTTTTTAATACTATATGGTCATGGTTGTTCTTTGCATTTCAACTTCCACTAATTGCATTGTTTGATATTTGGATATTGATATTTTTGAACATAAAAATATTATTTTTACTAAATAAGGAAGATAAGTTGTCAACATTTTTATATTTACCATATTTAATTTGGTTGATCTTTGCTTCTTATTTAAATCTTTATATAGTAATTAATAATTAAATAAAAATGCCGACAATTAATCCTGTCATACAAGATGCAAGAGTAGCTCCGACAAGAGCTTTAAATGAAACTTTTATAAGATCATCTTTGCGCTCAGGAGCCATAGCAGTTATACCAGATATTAAAATACCCACAGATGATAAATTTGCAAACCCACAGAGACTATAGAATGTTATTAACTTGGATCTATCTGAAAGTTCTCCACTATCCAGTGAGGCTAAAGCTGGATATGCAACAAACTCATTAAGTGTAGTTTTAATTCCTATAAGTTCACCAGCCACAATTGCCTCGCTCCACGGAATTCCCATCAACCATGCTATGGGAGCAAACAGATAGCCTAGAATTATTTCAATTGATAATTCAAAGCCTAACTGAGATGAAAAAAATCCTAATATTGAATTAACTATATAAACTAAAGCAATTACAGCTATTAGAATTGTTCCAACACTCAATGCAATGCTTGCACCGTCTGATGAGCCTCTGGTAACAGCATCCATAGTACTTTTATATACCTTAGGAATTTTATTCTCATTAAAATCAGTTATGGAATTTGAGGGGATCAATATATTTGCATACATAATTGCAGCTGGAACAGATAAGACAGATGCAGTAATAAAGTGTTGAATTAAATTTTCATCGATAAATGTATTTTCTAAAATACTGATTAATGCAACCATTACAGAACCAGCAACAGTTGCCATTCCAGCTGTCATTAATATCAATAACTCTTTGTTTGATAATTTGCTTACATATGGTCTTATTAATAATGGCGCTTCAACTTGTCCTACGAAAATATTTGCAGCAGCCCCCAATCCTACTGGCCCACCAATATTGAATAGCTTTTGACAAGCTTTAGATATCATATTTACTATAAATGGAAGTATCCCCCAATACCAAAGAATTGCAGAAATACACGCCATTACTATAATGTAAGGAAGCACACCAAATGCAAATGTCTCTAATAAAGACCTGTATGGGCTAATGTCCTGAGACGGTGGATAACCAAATACAAATAAAGCACCCTCTGTGGTTGCTTCTTGAAGAACAACAACCCCATATCCTAATATTTCAAAAGCACTTATTACTAATGGAACTTTAAGTAAAATAACTGCCAAGAAAACTTGAGCCAAGATACCATACACAATATATTTATAATTGATTATCTTATAGTTTTCTGAAAGTGGTATCGCAATAATAATCAACCCAATAAAACCAATTATTATTTGTAAGATAGTAAATATATCCATATCAATAAAGTTTTATCTCTTTTAGCCTTTGATTAAGAAAAGTATCTGCAAGTATACCCTTATCATCTTCTCTAAAAATTGATTTCAAAAGAACTGATGGAGCAGGATGAAGAAAAAATGGAATACTGTATCTAGATTTAGATTCAGCATGTTCATCCTGAATAACTCTATGTGTTGTACTTTTTAATTTTTTGTCAGTAACTAATTGCATCATATCCCCAATATTGCAAACAATAGCTTTTGAACTAGGAGCAACTTTAATCCATGAACCATCTTTGCTCAAAACTTCAAGACCACCCTCTTCAGCGCCAATAAGTAAGGTTATAAGGTTTATATCTTCATGAGCTCTGGCCCTGTGAGGATTATCTTTCATCTCAACTTTTGGATAATGTATAGATCTTAGAAGCGAATTTCCCTTCTCAACCCATTGATTAAAATAATCTTGCTTAAGTCCAAGAGATAAAGATATAACAGATAGAACTCTCGAACCTATTTGATGTAATTCTGAGTATAAATCATCAAAATTTTTATTAAATTCTGGNATNTCTTTGATATNAATATTTTCNGGTATCTTTTTATCATAANTATTATCAATNACAGGACCATGATGCCAAAATTCTTTCTGATCAGGTATTATTTCACCTACTGCGGTTTCAATCCCTTTTGGTGTATAACCTCTTGCGCCCTTTGATCCTACAGAGCTGTATATTTCCTTAGTTTTAAAATCTAGATCAAAAAATTCTTTTGATGAGTTATANCAGTTTTTTATTAAATCATTAGATAAGCCGTGATTTATAATTGAAAAAAAGCCGTGGTTTTCTAGAGCATCTGATAAAAGTTTTATAGAAGCAGTATCACCATTTTCCATTGATTTAAAGCATAGTTCTGGAATTGAATAATTAGACACTTGAGTATTTTAACAAAAAAAAAGGCGGATAAACCGCCTTTTTTAATTTTCAATCAGTTAGAACTCATATGAAAAACCAAGTTGGAATCTATAAGAACTTCTATCAAAATCAGTTGCAATAAATTCATTATTTGTTCCAGTGATAACTATCTGTCCATCAGAGTTATAACCACTAGTTCTTAGAATTTCAGTTGTACTAAATGTAAACTGACGAATTCCCTTTTCATCATCAAGATAATTTAAAAAATTTAACATATCAAGATAAATAGTAAATTTATCATTTTCACGGAGTCCTGGTAGCTCTTGAAGAATTCTAATATCAAGAGACCTATAGTATGGAGCTGTTCCAACATTTTTAGGAACGTTACCACCAGCATATTTAGAAAGTCCTAGACTGTCTATGTGTGCAAGGATTGTTGCTTCATCAACACCGTCATACACAACATTTGGATCATTTGCTTCGGGTATATATGCAAGTACTCCCCAGTCTCTATCAAATAAACCCTCTNCACCATCTTGATAAAAATCTNTATATGCATGTGAATATGGTCTTCCAGAATATGCGCTATAAAATGCTGATATTGTTGTTGGATATTTTGAACCTGCATTAAATGTGTAGTCCATACCAGCAACAAATCTATGTTTTTGTGCCCATCTAGAAGGACCAACCTCAGGCTGAAGTGCATCAATTCTTGGTAGGCCTCTATAATTTGAAGTCATTTGTGAAGATGAACTATCGTATAAAGACTCTCTATCAACGTAAGTATATCCAGCAAANGCATTCACACCGTTATCAAAATTCTTACTTACATCAATAGTAAAAGANTNACTACCACCTTCACTGGTATTAAAGGTCATNATATTNCTTGTATATCCAGAATTGTATATATTCCTTCCATCATTAGTCCTTAAATATATCCCTGATGGTTCTACGCCCATATCAACATATCTAAAGGCATTTTTGACATCAGTTTTGATATAAGAAAGTTTAACCTTGTAATCATTTTTGGTGAACAAAGTTAAATCTAAAGACATTTTTAAATCTGAAGGTAACTCTAACCCAGGTGCTAATGCTTGGGCAGCATCTCCATCACCAACATCTAAATCAAGAAGAGTATGAAGTTGTGTTCCATCATAATAATCTCTCCAATCAAACCCGTTAACACCTGTTTGGTAATCNCCTAGCATCCACTGTCCAGTGAATACTGTAGTCATTCCACTATCAGCACCAAAAGGAGGAGCTAACCAAACAAATGGAATTTTTCCAGAAAATATACCAATACCACCTTCGAGTTGAGCTGAGTCAATAAAATCACTTTCGCCAAACCATATATCTGATACATCAAGATCGAAACTTGCTCTCGGTTGAACAATTTCTGAATCAAGACCACTATCATTTCTTAATCCTGTTAAATCAAAAAAAGCTGGAGTATAAGTTAAAGGTGTTATAGTTTCGGCTGTATCAATCCTAACTCCAAGACTTACAGTTAATATATCGCTAACATCAATAGTATCTTCAATATAGAATTCAGTTATTTCAGTATCAAAAGCTGCAGCGGCCTCCTCTTGGTTTCCACTTGGCACTAATAATCCTCTAAAATAACTAAGATNACCATCAGCGTCACCACCGGTTAAGAAGTCATCAACACTGTTCCATCTCCATCTTCCATTACCATATGCAATAAATGCGTTATATAGAAATTTTTCATGGAAACCATAACCTGCTGTGATTGTATGATTGCCTGCTGTATAGATTGCCTTNAATGAGATTTTTGATTCCTCAGTCATTACTTTGTTAAACGATCTATATTGATCAGTCGTAGGAAAAGCTCTTGCTCCACTTGATAATGTAATTCTATGGTGACCAAAGTNTTCTCCACCCAANGACTCNTTNTCNTTTATNTAATCAATTTCTAAATACTGNAATTCTAAGGATAAATTATCTGAAACATCTGAAAACCACGTTATTGAAGACTTTTGTCTATCNATAGGAATATCATAATAATGAGCTGCAAATACATAGTTTTGACTTGGTCTATCATATGGTGATAGCTGATTTTCCTGAGTATCTTGATACATAAACTCAAGTCTATTGTTTTCATTAATGTTGTAATCCAGTTTTACAATTAAACTTTCAGCNGTNTCTGGNGGCATATCAAAAATTGGCCAGTTACGNGCAACTCCTCTAGCTGAATAGTTATACCTTGTGTTGAGAAACTCTTCTATCTGAAGAAGTTCAGCTTCATCTGCTGGATCAATTGCTCTNGACTCGCTCGGAGACAACCTTTCAGANTCTTCATAGGCCAAGAAGAAAAATGCTTTATCCTTAATAATTGGGCCACCAAATATAAAGCCTTTAGTTTCNTCTTCAAATTGATTTGGANGNNTACCATTAACANNTCCAACATCATNATTNTCGATTGAACGGCCATAGAACTTGCCTTTAAATTCATTTGTTCCTGACTTGGTAATTGCATTAACGGCAACTCCACCAAAGTTACCNTTGGTAACACTGTAAGGAGCAAANTCNACTCTTATTTGTGCTAGTGTTTCTAAAGCAATAGGNTTTCTGATGGATGCAAATCCATTATCATTTAGACCAAATGAATCATTTGCTTCGGTTCCATCTACAGTGAAATTATTCATTCTTGGGCTAACACCTAATGCGCTTATTTCACTATCACGAAACGTTCCACTTACTGCAATTCTAGAATCTCTTCTTACTATATCTGCAAAACTTCTATCTGTTGAAGGTGCTAAAAGAATATCTGTTTCAGTAATATTTAAACCAGGGCCAGAAGCTTGGATACCTACTCTTGAAGCAGTTACTGTTAGATCTTCTACGTCGACAGCAACTAGATTAATTTGAAAATCTGCTGTGTCGTTTAAAACTAAAAATATATTATCTAAACTTTCTGAAGAGTATCCTGTTTTAGAGGCAACTATCTTATATGGACCTCCAGGTCTCAAAGATGAAAATCTAAAACTGTTATCAGTCGTTGTTGATTTTACANATCCTGTAGGCTCATGTGTTACCGTGACAGTAACTCCAGAAACATTAACGTCACCAGTAATGGTTGAAGTGGTATCAGAATATGTAAAAGAAACAAAGAACAAAGTTAGTAGTGCAAGTGAAATTCTATTCATGAAAAATCCTCTTAAATTTGTACTGTGAAATTATATACTTAAATATTAAAAGTCTGCGAGTATTTTTGTTAAATTTGTGTCAAATGTTTGTAAACTTTAATCAACAATCTGATTAGCATACCTTAGAACGATCTGAGGTTTTCCGTTGTATTCTTCAATTAAACCCTTTATGCATATTTTCTTATTTAAGAATCTTTTTTCTGGTTTTGCACCAAATTCATCTCCAGTATATTCAGTCCAAATAATTGCTGTAAATGGTGCTAGAGGATAATCTTTTTGAAAATTTAAATACACAGGATCTCCTCTTGATTTTCGATTTAAATATGTGCCTTTAACTTTGCCGCAAACAACCTTTACTTCACCAATATATTTATTTGCATATATTGCAGAAATTTTTTCAACTTCACTATAGCTATGCTGAGATAAAAATAGCATAAAAGATATAAATAAGATTTTCATATTCATTAAAGTTTAATTTTAATTGAATTCAAAATAGTACCAGATTTATTTTTAATTTGTACATCAAGACTATCAGGGAAAATCTCTAAAATGCTGTAATTTACCTCTGGATATGTTTCACCAATTAAATAGGTATCAGTTTCTATAAATGGTGAACCAGGTTTATTCAAAGATGATGATGTTATTTCTGTTATTCCATTTTTTTTATATATTCCACTTCTGTGTCTGTCTCCAGAAAATAATAAAGTCTTATCTTTATATTGTTCTAACATATCAAAAAGTTTTTCTCTATCATTGGGAAAGTTACTCCATTTTTCATAACCATGTTCAGTAGCAATAATTTGAATAGAGCTAAATATAATTAAAAAATCAAATTCTGTATTTAGTTGATTTTTTAACCATCGCCACTGTTCGTTACCTAGTATGGTTGCACCTTCCGATTTATTAGCAATGTAATCACCTTTATTGCCCATTAGTTCAGATCTAAAGTATCTAGTATCAAGAAAAATCAATTTAAACTTTTTTTCATGAAATATCTCATCTGTAGAGAAATAAACTCCTTCTCTAAAATTTCTTTCATCTTCTTTTGGAACTCCCCAAAAATCTAAGAACATTCTTTTAGCTTTTACTTTATTTTTATAATCTTCTCCTCCGTCATTAACACCAAAATCGTGATCATCCCAGATCGCATATATTTGTAACTGATTTAAAAAATTTGGAAGAACTTTTTCTTGTTTTTCATAAGCCTTTTTCATTTTTCTGAGATTGCCAAAATAAGAATCTCCATAAACATTATCACCAAGGAAAATAAAGTAATTTAGATTTTCTTTTTTTATTGATTCCCAAATTGGCTGAGGATAGTCTTGGTCTAAACATGATCCGAGTCCTAGTTTAATAGAGTTAGCTTGAACTAAATTAATATTAAAAAAAATAAAAACTAAAAAAATTATCTTAGAAATATTAGTTTTCAATTTACTTTAATGCTATNTGANCCAAAATANTNCTNTAAGACAATTTGGAANNTTAATNNNATCNTTACCNTCAAAATNATTTTCNATNANNGCNATTAAACATCTTCCANCNGCTAAGACCNGANCCATTNATNGTATGANCANAANGGTTTNCATNTTTNNNNTTANATTTNATGTTNGCNCNNCTNGCTTGNAANTCNGTAAAATTAGAACANGATGAAATTTCNCNATANTTNTTNTGACTAGGCATCCAAACCTCAATATCAAAAGTTTTAGCAGACGAGAAACCTAAATCGCCTGTGCACAATTCTATAATCTGATATGGTAATTCTAATTTATCTAAAATTTCACAAGCATTAGCTAGTAAATCTTGAAGACATTTCATAGATTGCTCTGGTTGAGTAATTTGAACCAATTCTATTTTTTCAAATTGATGCTGTCTNATNAAACCCTTAGTGTCTTTTCCATAACTACCTGCTTCTGATCTAAAGCAAGGCGTATGNGATGTNAGTTTTATNGGTAAATCTTTTTCATTTATAAATTCATTCCTNTAAAGATTTGTTAATGGAACTTCTGCTGTTGGAATAAGATAAAGNTTGTCNGAGGCTTTNAATAAATCTTCTTCAAANTTTGGAAGCTGTCCNGTTCCAATAAGTGATTCTTCATTTGCCATGAAAGGAACATAATATTCTTCGTAGCCATTCTTAATTGCAGTATCAAGCATAAAGGTAATCAATGATCGCTGAAGTTTCGATAAGTCGCCCTTTAAAACAGCAAATCTTGAGCCTGATAGTTTAGCTGCTAAATCGGTATCAATTTTTTTAGTAATTTCTAAGTGATTTAACTTATTGATTGAATCTATACTTCCATGATGGCTTATAACTTTATTTTCTTCTTCTGAAATACCTTCAGGAACAGATTCATCAGGAATATTTGGTATATCTAATAAAAGGTTGTTAAGACTGAACATAACTTCCTGAAGACTNAGATCTTTTTGTTCTAAATCAGTATTAATCAAATCAATAGTTTCTTTTAATTTTGATGTATCTTTATCAGCAGCCTTAAGTTTACCGAATTCACTTGAAAGTTTTTTTCTATCAGCTTGAAGTGCTTCAACTTCAACTTGAAGAGTTTTTCTTTTTTCATCAGTTGATTTAAAAGATTCCTCGTTTAAATCATATCCACGTTTCTTTAATGAAACTTGAACATTGGGAAAGTTTTCTCGAAGTTTTTTTATATCTATCATTATTTAGCGATTAATGTTCCTAAGTAAGTTGCAACTATTGTTGCAAGTNCTGTAAGCATTATATATGAAACTCCATAGATTAAATTTGTATTGGCCATCAAAATTGTTTGATGTGTNACAGCTGACATTGTGGTAAAGGAACCTAAAAATCCNATAATAAAAAAGTAATATGAGGCATCTTTTGATGGCATTGATGAACCAAGGACAAGGCCTATTAAAAAACATCCAAGTATATTAATAAAAAGTATTGATATCGTGTCTGAAGAGATTAAATATCTCTCAAATAATTCATTAATTCCATATCTCAATATAGCTCCAATAGCACCTCCAATGCCTACAAAAATAAAATTAGTTAACATCTCTTTTAGAAAAATTAATTAAAGTATCAATATTCATATTATCTTTATACTTAATCTGAAGTATATTTTTATCTATAAACTCAAAATAATAAATTTTTTTATCTTCAAAAATCTTAAAACTTCTTTTATTAATAATTTCAATATTTGAAGGATTTTTTGGGAATCCATTATTAATAAAATCTATNAGATTATTNGATATATCCTCCTTTTTAATAAATTTCTTTTGATTGAAGTCTANGTCATGAATTTGAATACCTGTTTTATCAATAATATATATTTCTTTAAATGGTTTGTTTATTTCGATCTTAATAGAATTGTCAGAGTTTCTATAAAAGTTTCCATATGACTTATCAAAAACGTTATTGATATTATTAAAACTTGTTTGAACAATGCTGAGGTTATAACTAAAAAAATTATTTAAGGTTTCTGACGAATATGCAGAAAGTGTTAAATTAAATATTAGTAGTAGACATATTTGAATATGTTTCATTTAATTCCTTTTTGGAACTAAAACTTCTCTTGATCCATTAGAGCTCATTTCAGATACAAGACCAGCTTCTTCCATGGTTTCAATCAAACGAGCTGCTCTGTTATAGCCAATTCTCAATTTTCTTTGAACAGCAGAAATTGATGCTCTTCTTGATTCAATTACGAAATTTACAGCTTCGTCATATAATTCATCCTGCTCATCCGATGAGCCAGAATCTACTCCTGTCCATCCTGGTATAGGTCCAGTNTCTTGTGAGGATGAAGTTATCTCATCCACATAATTTGTTTCTGCTCTGGATTTCCAATCATTTACCACTCTGTGAACTTCGTCATCTCCAACAAATGCTCCATGAACTCTGACAGGAACACCAACTCCAGGTGGTAAATACAACATATCACCATAACCAAGAAGTTGTTCTGCACCTCCCTGGTCAAGAATTGTTCTTGAATCAATCTTTGTTGATACCTGAAAAGCAATTCTTGTTGGTATATTTGCCTTAATTAATCCTGTAATAACGTCAACAGATGGTCTTTGAGTGGCTAAAATAAGGTGAATTCCTGCAGCTCGTGCCTTTTGAGCTATTCTCGCAATTAGATGTTCTACTTTTTTTCCAACCAACATCATCATATCTGCAAACTCATCAACCACAACAACTATCGATGGAAGAACTTCTAGATATTCTTNNTCATCTTCATTTAAAGGATTGAGTATCTGCTTGCCATTTTTCTCAGCTTCTTGAATTTTCTTATTAAAACCAGATAAATTTCTAACTCCCATCATAGACATCAATTTATACCGTCTATCCATCTCAGCTACACACCACCTTAATCCATTTGAAGCGTCTGTCATATCTGTAATTACGGGTGTCAAAAGATGAGGTATCCCATCATATACTGCAAGTTCAAGCATTTTTGGATCAACAAGTATTAACCTAACTTCTTCAGGATCAGATTTAAAGAGCAAACTTAATAACATCGCATTTAGACCAACTGACTTACCCGAACCTGTTGTTCCTGCAACTAGTAAATGAGGCATTTTTGCCAAGTCCACTACAATTGGATTTCCAGATATATCCTGACCGAGAGCAACACTTAAATTCGAAGGTGACGATTTAAATGCTTTTGATGACAGTATTTCAGTAAGCCTAACCATCTTCCTGTTATTGTTTGGAATCTCAATACCAACAAATGACTTGCCTTCAATTACCTCAACCACTCTGACACTACTCACAGACAACGACCGTGCAATATCTTGTGCAATGTTTGTGATCTTGCTGGCTTTTGTTCCAGGTGCTGGCTGTATTTCAAAACGAGTAACTACTGGACCAGGAAGAACTGATTCAACAGAGGCCTCTATTCCAAATTCTTCTAATTTTGATTCTAATAATTCTGCAATTTGATTTAGTTCATTTTCAGAAAGCGAGCTACCATCATCTAAGGCCCTATCAAGAAGTTCTGTGCTTGGCATTACAGCTTTTTCTTTTTTTTGTTCTCCTTCGGTACTTTCAATATCTTCTTTTTGTACTTCCTTTAAAGGTGACTCAGCTTTAATTGGGAGATCAACTTGTTTAAGATCCTTTGTGGATTCTTCTATTTGTTTTTCTTTGATCTGAGGTTCTTTATTAATTATTGGTTTGACAGAAGCTTTAACTTTATTTTTATTCGCACTTTTCATCGTATCAACAATCTTTTTCATATTGCTAAGCAACGTCGTAGAAAGATTTTGTAAAATTTTTAAAAGATTGGATGTTAAATCAAGAAATAGCTTTCCAAAAAAAAGTACAATTTTTCCTATTCGATCAATCGCTTTTAACCACGAAAAATTAAAAGCTAATGAAGTTGAAGGTATTAACAATATTATGAGAAAAATTAGTGCTCCAATATCTCCAATTATTGAGGACAGGGCTAAAATAACCACTTCCCCAATAACACCACCAAAATTACTTAAAAAATAAAAATATCCAATAGAACAAAAACATGTAAGTAAGAGCAATGAACTTACTAACCTTACAAAAGTTTTGTATATCGATGAGTAAGGATCGTCGTAAAATAATATTTGTATTGCCCAAACTGAACCAATAATTAGAACTAAGTATCCTCCAAGTCCAAAAATAGTATTTAAAAAATCTGAAATTTTTGCACCAAGTGGTCCACCTAAATTATTAATCTCAACAGATGAATTTATATTAAAGAAACCTGAATCTGAGATATCGTAAGAAACAAGTGAGATGAAAATATACAAAGAAAATGCTATGAGAAAAAAACTTAGGAAATTTAAAAGAGTATTTTTTATATATGGTGGCATTTAACTATATCTAATTTTTACTCTAATTATAGGCATAAAGCATAACAATTTCTTTATATTCAATTATAATTCAACTGATGTCTGAAAATCACAACAAATTAATTATTTTAGGTTCTGGTCCTGCAGGTTATGCAGCAAGTATTTATGCAGCGCGAGCAGGTTTAAAACCTATAATTGTTGCTGGTATGCAGGAAGGTGGTCAATTAACAACTACAACAGATGTAGAAAATTGGCCAGGAGACAGCGATGGACTGCAAGGACCAGAATTAATGGAACGAATGAAAAAACATGCACAAGAATTTGATGTTGAAATTGTTAATGATCATATAAATGAAGTTGTTTTAACTGAAAAGCCTTTTAAATTAAAGGGTGTTAATGAATACACATGTGATTCATTGATAATTGCTACAGGTGCAAGTGCAATGTATCTTGGTTTACCTTCAGAAAAAGAGTTTTTAGGAAAAGGTGTTTCTGCTTGTGCAACATGCGATGGTTTTTTCTATAAAGATCAGGATGTTGCCGTTATAGGTGGTGGTAATACTGCCGCTGAAGAAGCTCTTTACTTAGCAAATATATGTTCAAAAGTATATCTTGTTCATCGCAGAGATGAATTAAGAGCTGAGAAAATTTTACAAGATAGAATTTTTAATCAAGAAAAAGCTGGGAAGATAGAAGTATTGTGGGATACACAACTAAAAGAAGTTTGTGGTGATGACATGGGAGTAACCTCAATTAAATTAGATAACAAAGGAAATGAAGTCGTAAAAGATGTTATGGGTGTTTTTATTGCCATTGGCCATAAACCGAATACAGATATATTTAAGGGTCAATTAGATATGGATAATGGTTATATAATTATTAATTCTGGATTGAATGGTTCTGTCACCAGATCATCTGTGGATGGAGTTTTTGCAGCAGGTGATGTTTCAGATCAAATTTATAGACAAGCTGTTACATCTGCAGGTTTTGGATGTATGGCTGCTCTTGATGCAGAAAAATATTTATCTGAATCTTGAAAATGAGATTTAAAGGCTATCTTGTCAGAGAAAAAGACGAAATATTTAGTGGCTCATTAGAAGAAATTGATACACCATCAATCGAGTCAGGTAGGGTTTTGATCAAGGTACACTATTCCTCACTCAACTATAAAGATGCTCTTGCAGCATCAGGTGCCAAAGGTGTAGTAAAGTCTTATCCATTCGTTCCTGGGATTGACGTTGCAGGTGAAATAATAGAATCCATGTCTCCAGATTTTTCTATTGGTGATAATGTTCTTGCAACTGGCTACAAAATTGGAATGTCAGAATTTGGTGGTTTTGGTGAAATTGTTCACCTCCCTTCAGAATGGGTTATAAAATTGCCAGCAAAGCTAGATTTTGTAAAAGCAATGTCATATGGAACAGCCGGAATTACAGCTGCAGCATGTATAAAAAAAATTACTGATGCTGATTGTTCGAAAGAGTTACCAGTAATTGTATCTGGCTCAACTGGAGGTGTTGGATCAGTAGCCGTAGGAATATTAGCAAAATTAGGTTATCAAGTTCATGCAATTTCAGGCAAATCCTCAAAAGAGAATGTATTAAAGATGATAGGTGCCAGTAAAGTATTAGATAGAGATATATTTATGTCTGAACCTATTAAGCCAATGGATAAAGGTTTATATTCTGCAGCAGTTGATACTGTTGGTGGTGATATATTATCTAAAATTATTACAATGATTTCTAATCACGGTGTAGTTTCTTGCTGTGGAAATGTTGCTGGTCCAAAATTTTCATCATCAGTATTTCCATTTATTTTGAGAGGTATTCAATTATCTGGAATTGATTCTGCTGAGTCATCAATAAATTTTAAGAAAGAATTATGGGATTTATTGTCTGACGAATGGTCACTAAATTTATTAAATCAAACCAAAATAGTTGGAATATCAAAAATCGATAAAGAAATTGATAAAATTCTAAAAGGAAATCAACTTGGAAGAGTTGTAATAAAACATGGAGAATAATTATGAATGATGATTACAAAGATAGCTACGAATCAGATGAAGCAAACCTAGACAGCAAAAGTGATGCAAAGGTAATTTTATTTTTAATTATTGTTGCTGTAATTGCTATGACTTATTGGGTTGCAGTTCAATAATCTACCTTGGTTTCATTCTCATCCCAGAATCTAATCGAATTGTCTCACCATTAAGATAACTATTTTCGACGATGTGAACTGCTAAATCTGCAAACTCATTTGGCATGCCAAATCTATGTGGAAATTGCGTAGATTCTAGAAGAGGTTCTCTGATCTTATCAGGTGCAAGCTGCATCAGTGGTGTATCAAAAATTCCAGGAGCAATCGTACAAACTCTGATAGCATGTCTAGCTAAATCTCTAGCAGCTGTTATTGTCAAACCTATAACTCCTGCTTTAGATGCGCTGTATGCAGATTGTCCAATTTGTCCCTCTATTCCTGCAATTGAAGCTGTGTTAATAATGACTCCCTTCTCTCCTTTTTCATCTGGTTCATTTTTATCCATTAATTCAGCTGCAAGTCTCATTACATTGAAGGTACCAACAAGATTCAAGTTAATAATAAATTGAAATGCATCAAGTGGATGTGGCTCATCTTTCCCTAATATTCTTCCAGGATAGCCTGTACCTGCGCAGTTAACAGCTATATGAAGTGAACCAAATCTCTCCTTGATCTTTTCAACAGCATTAATGACTGGATCTTCCTTCATAATATCTGTAGATATAAACATTACATTGTCATCACCCAAATTTTGAATGTGTTCTTTGGCCTTCTCTTCATTAATGTCTAAAATAACTACTTTTGCCCCATTTTTGACATAGGCCTCTACTGTTGCCTGTCCTAAACCAGAAGCTCCCCCGGTAACTAATGCAATTTTATTATTAAGGTCCATATTGTCTCCATGATTGATATCAAAAATTATAACTTTTTTTTATTAAAAAATAATATATACATTTTTTGGCACACTAATTGCATACACATTAGTGAATATACTTTTAAGGAGATATAAATGAAAAAAATATTACTTTTATTAACTATGGTCTCTTTACCTACATTTGCTTCTGTAAGCGCTAATGTAAGTATTGCATCTGACTATATATGGAGAGGAATGACACAATCTGATGGAATTGCTGTTTCAGGTGGATTTGATTATGCAGCTGATAGCGGTTTCTACGCAGGTATATGGGGTTCCAATGTAAATTTTAATGATAGTACAGGCAGCGGTAACGGTGCTGAATTTGACTATTATTTTGGATACGGTTTTGAACTGGGTGGAGTTGGCGTTGACTTAGGTTACGTTTCTTTTGACTATCCAGGAAATGAAGATGATCTTGATTTCGAAGAGATTGTATTAGGTTTAAGCATGGGTGATCTAGGCTTAACATATGCATCAGGTGTTGACGGAGCTTCAGATTATCTTGAAGTCTCTTATGCAATCGGTGCTGTAGGCGTTTCATATGGTCAGTATGATGATTATGGAGACAACATTGCAATATCATATGGTTTCTCTTGTGGTTCATATGATTGTGGAATTGGCTACTATGACTTTTCAGATGATGGTTATGGTATGGATGAAGACGCTTTAGTTTTCTCAGTTTCTGCTAGCCTATAAGACTTATGAAATTAGTCACAGCAATAATTAAACCTTTCAAGCTTCAAGAGGTTAGAGAGTCTTTAGTTGGTGCTGGAATAGAAGGTCTTACTATCACAGAAGTGAAAGGTTANGGAAGACAAAAAGGACATACAGANATGTANAGAGGTGCAGAATATTCTGTNGATACNTTNCCAAAAATNAAGNTTAGANATNNTNGTAGANGATGNNAATCTTNNNACTGTNANNGATGTGATNNNAAANNCNGCNNNTACNGGNAAAATTGGTGANGGNAANATNTTTNTAACNANCATNGANGANGTNATCAGNATTAGAACTGGTGAAACNGGNNNNGANGCT
The DNA here is from genome assembly GCA_002690725.1 of Gammaproteobacteria bacterium. GTDB lineage: Bacteria > Pseudomonadota > Gammaproteobacteria > Magnimaribacterales > D2472 > SAR86A. The sequence goes on along the minus strand of NZFS01000010.1, from coordinate 3,769 downwards.
ATNTAAATATTTNAAGGAGAAANNAANATGGAAGAAATTAAATTTGCATTAGATACATTNTATGCNGTNATGGCNGGNGCNCTNGTNATGTGGATGGCCGCTGGTTTTACAATGCTTGAAGCAGGAATGGTTCAAAAGAAAGATGTATCTGAGATTGTGACTAAAAACCTAGGGCTATATTCAATTGCATGTATTATGTATTTGGTCTGTGGTTTTGCACTTATGTATGCTGGAGATGACCGCCTTGGATTATTCCCTCAATTCGGAACTTCATTGGGATTATCAATGGCCACAGAGGCTGATCCTATGATGTATTTATCTGAAGGTTCAGTAGAAGGTGGCGATTTTGTTGGGTACTATTCTCATCAAGCTGACTTCTTTTTCCAAGTAGTTTTTGTTGCTACTGCAATGTCAATAGTATCAGGAGCTGTTGCTGGAAGAATGAAAATGTTACCGTTCTTTTTATTTGCAGTTGTTCTAACTGGTTTTATTTATCCAACCCAAGGATATTGGAACTGGGGCGGTGGTTTTGAAGGACTCGGAATTGCATACTCAGACTATGCTGGCTCAGGTACAGTTCACTTATGTGGTGCTGCTGCAGCGATGGCAGTTGTGACTGTGCTAGGACCTAGAAATGGTAAATATGCATTTGACGGCACACCAAATTCAATGCCAGGGTCAAATATTCCAATGGCTGCATTAGGCGCATGGATTTTATGGTTAGGTTGGTTTGGATTTAATGGTGGCTCTGAGCTAAAAGTTTCTGAAGTAAGCAGTGCTACTGCAGTTAGCCAAGTATTTCTAAATACCAATATGGCTGCAGCTGGTGGAGTTTTAGCAGCAATGTTAATGAGTTTAATCATGACAGGTAAAATGGATGTAACAATGGCGATTAATGGAGCTATTGCAGGATTGGTATCAATTACTGCTGACCCATTAAGTCCTGCCGGTGGTATGGCTGTTTTAGTTGGTGCTATTGGTGGAATTATAGTCTACTTCTCAATTGTGTTTCTTGAAAAAGCAGGTGTTGATGATCCTGTAGGTGCAATTTCTGCTCATGGAACAGTTGGTATTTATGGTGTTCTTGTAGTTGCATATACTGGTGGCGCTTCATTTATGGGGCAACTTACTGGTGTTGTTATGATTGCTGGATTTACATATTTAGCTAGTCTAGGGACTATTTATTTGATTAATATGGCAATGCCAATTAGAGCATCAGATGCTGAACAGGAAGCTGGTCTCGATATCTCTGAGGTAGGTATAGAAGCTTATCCAGAGTTTAAATAATTTAATAATGATGACTGTCATAGTGCTCCCCCAATAACTAAGTCAGAATATTAAATTTTAGAGAAGAGTTACGAAAGTAGCTCTTCTCTTTTTTTTTAATTAAGTGGATTGCTATACTGATTTAGTAAATAACTTTTTAAATTTTTTGAACCTAATTTAACTCTGTTTTCTAGATACTCTTTTGCATGATCTATTTCACTCTGATTAAATACATCGCTTTCATTTAATTTACCTTGCATTATTGCTGCAGCATAATTAGTTGGATGAAGTTTATATAAGCCTTTAATAGACTGAGTTATGTGATTTGAACAATCCTCATATGAGTCAGAATTAAAATTTAAAATATTGCCTATATTTATATCTACGTTTCCCTTTTGCCCCATTATGCCTTGAAAAATACTAACCATATCTTCTTTGCGATCTTTAAAATATTCTTGATTAACTTCAGTAGAATACAATTCATTGGCTTTTAAAATATCATTTGGATCTTTTTCATAAGATATTGATACAGGAATAACATTTAGATTATTTAGATAATCATGAATAGGTATTTTCTTTCTTGAATTGAGGTGAATCATTTTAATTACAGATGGATCTGTATAGTCATTTCCATCTTTTGATCTTCCTTGTTTTTGAGCGATCCAAATAGATTCATTTTTATTTTTAATCACATCAAAAATAAATTCTGAAGCAAGATTTAAACTTTTATATATATCTCTTTTAGATTTATCACTTCTATCAATGATAAAACTTTTGTTTAATCTCATTAGATCAGAAGCCCATTTCTCGCTTAATAGATTGTTGCCAACTGCGTTAAAAGTCGTTTTAAATTTATTTTGATGAAGTGCTAAGTTTAAAAGTGCCGAATCAAGAGTGATGTCTCTATGATTAGAAATGAATAGATATCCTTTATTTTTATCTAAATTATCAATACCAGAGACAGTAAACCTGTTGATAGAATTATTGATAACTTTGGAAACAATAGACTCAAATTCATTTTGATAATCAGCTACATTTTTAATTTTTTTAATTCTGTTTTTTAAAAAGATGCTTAGAATTTTTCTTGAAAAAGGCAGAAACCTTAATCTNTTAAATCCTCCGGTGGATAATAGCATTTTGAGAAATCTTCTATTATCAGATAAATCTGTAAGCACTTGACTCACTTCACTATCGAAATACGGTCGTATAGATTCGAACTTTTTCACTGAAAAATTTTAACTTATTATTAAATGCATATATTTTACATTAATAATGTATACAATATCGATGAATGAAAAGTTATCTTAATTACGAAGGACTTGAAGTATTAGCNCATAGAGGTGGTGCTGAAGAATCACTTGAAAATACCATAGAGTCTTTCGAATATTCAATATCTTTAGGTTGTAAGTATATTGAAACAGATGTTCAGGTGTCATCTGATGGAATACCTTATATTTTTCATGACGATGATCTAAAAAGAATTTGTGGAATTTCAAAAAAATTTGATAGTCTTTCAAGCCANGAAATTGATAAAATAAACATATTTGATGTTCATAAAATTCCCAAATTAATTGACGTTCTTGATGTATTTCCCGATACAAATTTTCAAATTGATTTCAAAACAAATGAAGTTGTTCAACCAGCACTTGATGTAATAAAAAAAATCAAATGCTTTTGAAAGAGTCTGTGTTGCGAGTTTTAATAGTAAAAGGTTAAAAGGCGTTAGAAAAAATTATCCAAAATTATGTATTTCAATGGGTCCAANCGAAGTTTACAAAACATTGGCTGCAAGTTTTAATCTCTATAAAAAAAATATACCTGGTGACTGTCTGCAAATCCCTATGAGCTATTATGGCATTAGAGTGGTTACTAAAAGATTTGTTAATTTTTTAAAATTAAAAGGATTAAAGGTAATGGTTTGGACAATCAATGATGTTGAAACATTTAAATTACTAATTGAATTAAATGTTGACGGAATAATTACTGATAGACCAAAACTTTTATTTGAAACTCTAAAAAAATCTAAAGATACTTTTTAAATATTCTTGTTATTACAGCATACATAGGAATAATTATTGCTGTTGTAATGAGTATTTCTGTTGTAACTGAATAGTCAATAAGACTTCTTATTAATGGTGCGATAATTAAAGCGGTGATTGCACCTAAAATACTGTAAAAAATTATTGATTTCTTACTAAACAGCTTCATGATATTCATCCACAAAATATAAAAATATAAATCCTAATACAAATAGTACTATCAAGGGTATTAAAGCAATTTTTAAATCGTTAAAAGCAACAAGAAAAATATTTATAAGCAAGGGGCCAACAACTGATCCTGCTCTTCCAAAAGTATTATAGAATCCAAAAAACTCACCAGATTTGGCTTCTGGAATGATTTTAGTAAACAAGCTTCTCGAGGATGCCTGAATTCCTCCTTGAACAGATCCAATAAGGCCGGCAAGAATATAGAATTCAGTTGCATTTGTTAAGAACATTGAAAA
>NZFS01000009.1 GCA_002690725.1 Gammaproteobacteria bacterium | reverse complement strand
GAGAATGTCCAACAATGAAGACATTATCAATGAGCTTAGCTGATTTTTCTTTTTCAATAATTGAAATAATACATTGACCAAAATCTTTGATGCTGTATTCATCTCTAAAACCGGAATCACCCATGCCTGGAAGATCAACCGCGATCACATTAGTATTTTCTGTAAAATGTGGAGCTATTGGATACCACCATTTTTTATGCGCTCCAGTACCATGGATAAATATAAGCAGGTTTTTACTTTCTGAATCACAATCCCATTTTGAATAAGAGAGATTTCCTTTTAGATTTTTAATCTCGCATTCTGTTGGTTCTACTTTAATGGCTTGAAAAAACCATTCAGGAGCATTTGCTATATCTTTAATTAGATTGTCAGTGATTCTCATAAGCAGTATTCTAAGCCATATCAATTGAACATATGAATAAAAATTTAACTCCTGCTGCAACTGTTCTTGTTTTAAGGGATTCAAAAGAGGGAATTGAGGTCTTAATGGTAAAAAGATCTAAAAAGTCACCTTTTGGAAACTTATATGTTTTTCCTGGTGGAAAGATTGATGAAGATGACCTTCAAAAAGAATGGAAATCATACTGTGATGGATATAATGATTCTATAGCTTCTGATATTCTTGGTCTAAACGAGAGCGGTTTGAGCTATTGGATAGCTTGTATAAGAGAGAGCTTTGAAGAGGTCGGAATATTACTAGCAAAAAGAAAGTCAGGAGAAATACTAGACTTAGAAGGCAAGGATAAAAATAAGTTTGACAAATATAGAAACGAACTAATCAATCATGAGATATCTTTTTTAGAAATTTGTAAGAGAGAAGAACTAATTTTAACTGCAAAAAATATTGCACCATTATCTCATTGGATTACGCCTGATTTTGAAATAAAACGTTTTGACACAAGATTTTTTATTGCATATTTGCCTGAAAATCAAATTGTTCAGCATGATGGTATGGAATTAACTCATAGCTTATGGATAAATCCAAATAACGCATTTAAAAAAGCAATGGAAGGTGACATGCAGATGATTTTGCCTACAACGGAAAATCTAAAATTATGTTCAAATTTTACTTCTGCAAGAGAAATGCTTGAAAACCAAAAAAATTTAACGAAAAATGATATAAAACCCATATTACCGAAGTTTTTTAAAGATAATGGAACATGGAATGTTTTGTTTCCAGAGGATGAAGGTTACGAAAATTACTAATGCATGAACTAATAAAAAAAATTACTGCTAATAATGGGGGTGTCTTTACTGGAAGTGGCACCAATACTTATTTAATAGGATCTGAGGATATTACTTTGATTGATCCTGGCCCAAACTTACCTGATCATGTTGAAAAAATCCTCTTAGAAGGCGGAGATAAAATTAAAAGAATTCTAGTTACTCATACTCATAAAGACCATTCGCCTGCTGCATCACCAATTGCAAAAAAACTTAATATTCCACTATTTGGCAGATTAGTTGATAGAGAGTCTCAATGGGAGGATGAAACTTTTGTTCCAGATACAGTGTTAAGTCACGGATATAAAATCACAACTAACGAATACACGATTGAAGCTATACACACGCCAGGACATGCATCCAATCATTTATGTTTTTATCTTGAAGAACAAAAGTGTTTGCTTACAGGTGATCATATTATGGATGGTTCAACTGTTGTAATTGCGCCTCCAGATGGTGACATGACCGAATATATTGACTCTTTGAAACTCCTTGAGAATTATAAAATTGATTATTTTGCACCTGGGCATGGAAATTATATGCAGGAACCATCAAAAACTATTCAATCTATAATTCGACATAGGCTATCAAGAGAAACAAAGGTTATTAGATGTATTAAAAAAAATAAAGATTCAAATATCGATGAATTGTTGTTGCTAGTTTATGACGATGTTCCAGAGATGCTTCATCCTATTGCAAAAATGAGCTTATTAGCACACCTTATTAAATTGGAAGTGGATGGAAAGATAAAAAATATTGAGAATACCTATTCATTGTTCTCTTGATCTTTTCTATTATCTTGATCTTTTAAACTAATATCTAGTTTAAATTTTTTCTTTTCTTTTCTTTCGTTATTGATTTTTTTTGTGTCATTTTCTGCTATTTTGTTATCAAAGCAGTCGTTAGAATCATACATATGTTTATTAGCAATTTTGTGAGATACATTTATTGGAATTGGTGGTTGAGGGACTGGAACCTGCATACAAGATACTAAAATTCTAGAATTGACTTTGCTTAAAGTTGTAGGATCAGCATCTGGAAGTAACGATTTATCATAATTTTGATTAGTGGTACATCCAAATAGAATCAATAAAGGAATTATTTTATTCATAGTTTTTTGCTGTTTTCGAGAAGAGATTCTACAACGACTGGCTCTGCTAGCGTTGTTGTATCACCAAGATTTTCAAAGTCACCTTCAGCAATTTTTCTTAAAATTCGTCTCATAATTTTACCCGATCTAGTTTTTGGTAGGCCTGGAGCATTTTGAATAAGATCGGGTTTAGCAATAGGTCCTATCTCTTTTGCAACAAACTTTATAAGATCTTTTTCTAAGTCATCGTTAAATTCTATATCTTTCATTAAGGTTACAAACGCATAAATACCTTGACCTTTAATTGGATGATGAAATCCAACTACTGCAGCTTCCGCAACAGAGTCATGAAGAACTAAAGCGCTCTCAACTTCAGCAGTTCCTAACCTATGCCCAGATACATTGAGAACATCATCAACTCTTCCAGTTATCCAGTAATAACCATCTTTATCTCTTTTAGCACCATCACCGGTGAAATATATATTTTCATAAGTCTTGAAATAAGTAGATATCATTCTTTCATGATCGCCATATACACTTCTAATTTGACTAGGCCATGAAGACTCAATGACCAAATTACCAGAGGCTTCTTTTTCTAAAGGGTTGCCCTCTTCGTCATATAAAGCTGGTTTTACTCCAAAAAAAGGTAATGTTGCAGAACCAGGTTTTACTGGAGTGATGCCTGAAATAGGAGATATTAAAACAGACCCAGTTTCTGTTTGCCACCAGGTATCAATAACATCACATTTACCTTTTCCAACAATTTTATAATACCAATCCCATGCTTCTGGATTAATAGGCTCACCAACTGTTCCTAAAACTCTTAAGCTTTCTCTTTTTGTTTTAAGAACAGGGCCATTACCTTGTGACATTAAAGATCTTATAGCTGTTGGAGCGGTATAAAATATATTTACACTGTATTTGTCACATATCTCCCAACATCTTGAAAAATTTGGATAGGTTGGAACACCTTCAAACATAATAGAAGTTACTCCATTTGAAAGAGGACCATACAAGATATATGAATGTCCAGTTATCCAACCAACATCAGCAGTACACCAATATATGTCAGTTTCATTTACACCAAAAAGATACTTGAAACTTACATGAGCACCAAGCAAGTATCCAGCTGTTGTATGTAATACACCTTTTGGTTTTCCTGTAGAACCAGAGGTATAAAGAATGAAAAGTGGATCTTCTGAATTCATTGGCTCAGGATCACATGAAGTTGATACACTTTTTATAAGATCTTCATACCAGAGATCTTTTTCATTATTCCAGTTTATTTTATTTCCTGTTCTTTTAATAACGATCGTGTTTCTAACATCTGGACAATTTTCTAATGCTTCATCCACGTTTGATTTTAGAGGAACTATTTTTCCTCCTCGAACACCTTCATCTGCAGTAATAACAATTTCACAATCCGCATCTAAAATTCTATCTTTCAAAGATTCAGGAGAGAATCCCCCAAAAACTACAGAATGAATTGCTCCAATTCTTGTACAAGCTAACATTGCAAATGCAGCTTCAGGAATCATTGGCATATATATACAAACTCTCGATCCTTTAGATACTTTTAGATTTTTTAATACATTTGAGAATCTACATACTTCTTCATGTAATTCTTGAAAAGTGAATGATTTTGAATTTCCGGGTTCATCTCCTTCCCATATCAAAGCTATTTTTTTTGACTTATCTTTGAGATGCCTATCAATACAATTTTCACTTACATTTATTTTTCCATCAGCAAACCACTTTGCATTCGCAAATCTATTGTTATGAACTTCAGTAAAATCATTTATCCAAGAAAGGTTTTCATTTGCGATTTTTTTAAAAAATTCTTTAGGATTTTCAATTGATTGATCATAAAGCTTTTTATATTCATCAAAGTTTTTTAGATGTGGATTAGATGCTTGGGCCGCAATTAAGTTTTCTGCCATAAGCTATATTATTGAAGGCTGAGGGTTAATGAAATTTTTTCCTTTAGGATTCGACATTATCATTGAAACTAGGGATTCATAATCTGCTTCGTTTGATTCAAGATTTATATCGGCTGCATTTATAATCAATAGAGGAGCATCTTTATAATCTAGAAAAAAACGCGAATAAGCATCATTAAGCCTCTCAAGATATTCTAATGTTAAGTATTGCTCATTAATATTACCTCTTTTAGTAATCCTTTCTTTTAAAATTTCTATTGGAGCTTGTAAATAAATTACAAGGTCAGGTGAGGGAGCATCGATTGTAATATGTTCATAAACTTTATCATACAAATGCATTTCTTCCGGTGAAAGAGTAACTTCTGCAAATAACCTATCTTTTTCTATTATAAAATCTGCAACACGAACATTTTCAAAAAGGCTTCTTTGTTTAAGATCTTGAATCTGTTGCATTCTTTGAAAGAGGAAAAAAAGTTGTGTTGCCAATGCCGATTGGCTCGGGTTTCTATAAAAATTGTTTAAAAATGGATTTTCAGCAGGTTGCTCAAGGAAGGCATCGTAGTTAAATGTCATGGCAATTTTATTTGCAAGAGTGGTTTTTCCAACACCAATCGGACCTTCAATAGCAATATATTTTGGTAAGGGTATATCGTTTAAAGCTGGCTTCATTTAAATAATTATTATCAATCTTATAGATTATATTAACTCTTTAGAGAAACCAAATGTTTTAAATGATTCTTGCATATCCTTTTCTTTAAGTGAACTTATAAGCAACTTTTTTAATTTGTCGTCATTTTTTTGAAAATCAGTCCACCATTTACCAAGATTTTTTGTTTCACAAGAACATTTTTCTCTTATTAGCATTAGGTCATATGCAGCTCTAAACCTGGGATGCTTTAGAGTTTTGTATGGCTGTTTTCCAATTCGACTATGAAGTTTTAATTGTAGAATCCATATATCTTTTATGTATGAATGGAATTTTCTTGGGATTGCTGTAATTTTTTGTTGATTCCTTAATACAGGATCCATAGATCTGAAAAACTTCCTTAGGTTAATTTCTCCTTTAGTTAAAGATCTATTTATTAGATTTGGCCACAAAAGGGCTGCTATAAGAAAGCCTGGTGTTACAGATTGATTATTTTTCAACCTTCTATCCGTATTTCTTAGAGCCTCAAAAATAACATTATGTGAAAATTTGTTTACTTTTGGCTCGGTAGTTATTAAAAATTTATTTAAACCAAAAGAATTTAGCTTATTAAAATTTTTCTCAGCCATGCCATTAAGAAAGATTTTACAAAACTCATCAAATATTCTTGCGTTGGAAATGTTTGATAAAAGATGTCCTTTTTCGTAAATCGCTTCTTTAATTTTTTTATCAATCTTAAAATTCAGTTTATTACTAAACCTTATTGCCCTTAGGCTTCTAACAGGGTCTTCTGAAAACCTATGCTGCGGATCTCCAATTGAAACAATTTTCTTTTGGTTGATATCTTTGATGCCATCCTTATGACCAATTATTTTCTTTGAAATTGGACAATAATACAGAGCATTAACAGTAAAGTCTCTTCTATATGTGTCTTGATCTAAATTGCCCCAAATGTTATCTCTAATTATTTTTCCAGATTGATCTTTTATTAACTCTCCTTGATTATTTTTTTCTTCTCCAGCTCTAAAGGTTGCTACCTCAATAAGCTCTGATCTGTTGAAAATGTGAACTAATTTGAATCTTTTACCAATTATCCTGGATGCTTTAAAAACCTTTCTAACTTGCTCAGGTGTAGCATTAGTAGCAATATCAAAATCTTTTGGCTCTATTCCACATAATAGATCTCTCACACATCCTCCAACAAGATAGCCTTGATATTTATTTCGTTTGAGTTTCTCAATAATTGAAATTGCGAACTTACTTATTTTTTTGTTGTTTATCAAAATAAATTTTTGATAAAAAATTGAAAATTATCCACTAAGTTGTTTTTCTTTTATCTCATCAAGAGTTTTGCAATGAATGCAATGAGTAGCCGTTGGTCTTGCCTCAAGTCTTTTTATACCAATTTCGTCTCCGCATGAGTCACACCAGCCATAGTCATCTTGTTTAATTTTTTCTATTGAAATTGCAATTTTATGTGTGAGTTTTCTTTCTCTGTCTCTAGTTCTTAGTTCAAAAGCGAACTCTTCTTCTTGAGATGCTCGGTCAACAGGATCAGCATATGTTTCACCTTTAGTCTTTAAGTGATCAAAAGTTTTTTTCATTTCCTCTTTTAGATGTTCTTTCCAAAGAAGAAGGACAGCAATAAAGTGTTTCTTCATAGCTACGCTCATATATTTTTCATTTTTCTTAGGCTTATAGGGAGCAATCTTTGATTTATTGTTTGCAATCCTTGAAGAGGGACTTGCTTTTAATTTAGATACTTTTTTAGAAGCTTTTTTTACTGGTTTCTTTTTAGTTTTTGCTGTTGCCATAGGTTGATAAAAAAAATTAAGGTGAAGAAAATATCAGATACTCATCAAATTTACTAGCTTTTTTTTAATTTTTTTAAAACCTCTTTATAGCCATCAGGTGTCAATCTTGGTCCAAAGGTTTGTACAATTTTAGATGAAGCATAGTTTGCAAATTCTGCACATTTTGACAAATCAAGCCCATTTAAATATGCATGCATAAAGGATCCAGCATACATATCACCAGCACCATTTGTATCAATTGGATCAATTGACACAGCTGGAGAAAATATTTCTTTTCCATTATTAATTACAACACTTCCTTCAGACCCTTTTGTAATAATAGTCATATATGTTTTGTTTTTATAAAAGTTAACTGCATCACTAAAATTTTCTGTTTCAGCAAAAGCAATTGCCTCATCATCATTACAAAATATCATATCAATTCCATAGGATTCTATTTCATTGAATTTATCTTTGAATCCTTGGACTATTCCAGCATCGGACAATGATAAAGCTTTAATAGTTTTTTTATTTTTGATATTACTCAAAACTGACTTTACTGCACCAAAATTCTCTTCACTTGTTACCATGTAACCCTCTATATAAAAAATTTTAGAGTTTTCAACTGCATCATAATTTATATCTTTTGAACCTAAGAAGGCACTGATACCTAACATACTGCTCATTGTTCTCTTTGCATCTGGAGTTACAAATATAAGACATTTTCCAGTTGGCATATCTGATTCCTCTTTACTAAAGCCTATATGTTTTACACCTGCTTTTTTAAGACTATCTAAATATTTTTTTCCATCTATATCATCTGCAACTCTACATACATGATGACACTCTGATCCATAATAAGAAGCAGCAACTAAAGAGTTTGTTGCAGATCCTCCACAATCTGATACTGAATCAACTCCCATTGATTCTAGTTTTTTTATTATTGGAGAATGTTCATCTGCTGTTGCTAATGTCATTGTGTCAGGCTCCAGACCAATTTCAGTCAAAAACTCATGTCCAACCATATATTGTGTATCTACTAGAGCATTTCCAAGAGCACTAATATCATATTTCATTTTATATTCCCTCATCTAAGATTTTTTTTACAACACTTATTGTATGATTTATTTCTTTGTTAGTATGTTTTGTAGAAATAAAACCTGCCTCAAATTTTGAGGGCGCAAAATAAATACCATTAGTCATACATTTATTAAGAAATTTTTTAAATTGGGTGTCGTTCGAGTTTTCAACATCTCTTAAATTATTTGGTAACTTTTGTGAAAAAAAGAAACCAAACATTCCTCCAATTTGATTAGTAGAAAAAGGTATACCTTTATTATGGAATAGGTCTTTCATCTGATCCAAGAGATTCGAAGCTTTAAGTTCTAGATTTTTATATGGATTGGATTGAATTAGTAATTTTATTAATGTTGAACCTGCCGCCATTGCTAGAGGATTCCCTGATAAAGTACCTGCCTGATAAACAGGACCATTAGGAGCAAGATAATCCATAATCTTACCTTTTCCTCCAAATGCACCAACTGGCAGACCGCCACCAATTACTTTTCCTAATGTTGTAATGTCCGGTTTAATTCCATATATTTCTTGAGCCCCACCAAGAGACACTCTAAACCCAGTCATGACCTCATCAAAAATTAGCAATGATTTATTTTCATTAGTTTTCTTTCTCAATAATTTTAAAAAAGACTTATCACTTGGAACAAAACCCATATTCCCTGCAATTGGTTCAATTATTACGGCAGCAAGGTCTTTTTTTACTTTATTAAAAATTTTTAGGAAGTCTTCTTTGTTATTAAATTCACAACTTAAGGTTTTTTTTGCAAGATCATTTGGAATTCCAGGTGAATCTGGAAGACCAAACGTGCTAACTCCTGACCCAGCTTTTATAAGCAGAGAATCAACATGACCATGATAACAACCATCAAATTTTATAATTTTATCCTTTCCTGTATACCCTCTTGCTAATCTAACAGCACTCATAGTTGCCTCAGTTCCAGAATTTACCATTCTAATTTTTTGTATTGAAGGAAAACATTTTTTTATAAGTTTTGCTGTATCTGATTCAATGCTTGTTGGCGCTCCATAACTTGTTCCTAAGCTGAGTTGTTTAGTAACAGCTTTAACTATTTTTGGATGTGTATGTCCCATTATCATTGGCCCCCATGAACCTATGTAGTCAATATATTTATTGTTATCAGCATCATATACATAAGGACCTGAAGCTTTTTTAAAAAATATTGGATTCCCACCTATGTTTTTAAATGCTCTTACAGGAGAATTCACACCGCCAGGCATATGACGATTAGCTTCTTTATATAACTCTAATGACTTTTTAATTTTTTTCATAAATTTAGACTTTTGGCAAAGTTTTCAACTTTTTTCCAATCTGTGAATTCAAATGTACCAGAGGTATCAGTTGGGCCATTTGTGACCCACATGATAAATTTTATTGCATATTTATCGAAAAATTTATATTTAGGATAATCTATTTTTCCTGCAAATACTTCCAAATTTTTTGGTACCCATGAAATCTTTTCTAAAAATTTTCTCATATAAGGATTTGTTTCTGGTGAGTTTTTTTCTAGTTTTCGAGCAACTGCATTAACTGAAAAAAACGCGTTTTCTTTTGATTCTAAAGAGTCTATATTACTTTTAATAAAGTTGAAAAGTTCTTTTCTATACTTGCCGTATCTGATGCTTGCGCCAATTACTATAAAATCGTATTGATTTAAATTTTCAATTTTATTTATGGGAAGAACATCAATATTTTCATTATTTGCAAAATACGCTATTTTTTGACAAATATCTTTTGTCTGACCATCAACTGTCGAATAAGTTATTAGGGATTTTTTCATCAATTAATTTATGTTGAAAACCTTGAAAAAAAAGCATTTAAGCATAGTTATATTTTATACTGTGATTAAATTATAATTAAAAGTTATGGAAAAAGCTGAAAATAAATCTATTTCTTTAACAGAGAGTGCTCTTGCAAGAATTAGTAATGTTATGGATTTAAACGAAGATTTGGGTAATAGATTTAGAGTATATATAACTGGAGGGGGTTGCTCTGGTTTCCAATACGGATTTAAGTTTGATTCTGATGTGGCCTTTGATGATGATGTTATAGAATTTGATAGTTTTTCTGTATTGCTTGACTCTATGTCATATCCATATTTGTTAGGCTCAACTCTAGATTTTGTTGAAGATCTCTCAGGATCTAAATTTATTATTAACAATCCAAATGCAAAAACGACATGCGGATGTGGCGAATCGTTCACTATTTAGAAAAAAAAACTACCCCTTGATTTAAATAAGCCAGATATGCAAAACCTGCTGCTTCTACATATTTAGATGGGACTTTGTCTTTAGTAGTTCTGATAACTTTAGATGTTTTAGCCTCGATAAGATCCATTAAAAAAAGATTTCTTGTCCCACCTCCGTGAACAATAATCTCATCAGGTTTGCCACAATAGTCATAAAAATTTTTGATTTTAATAGCTGTAAACTCTGTAACTGTTCTAAGAATATTATTAGGCGGTATTTCTGAATTGAAATTATCTAAAAGTTTATAGTAATCCTGTTTATGATCAGCCCTTGGAAAATTCATCTCATCTGATTTAGTCAATAACATTCCTAAAAAATTCTGATCTATCTCTCCTTTTGATGCCTCACCCCCTTTATTGTCAAAAGGCATATTAAATTTTTCTGTCATAACCAAGTCCATAAGACAATTTCCAGGTCCAACATCTGACGCTAAGATAATTTCATTATTTTTTAGGTGAGTGCCATTTGCAATACCTCCAATATTAAATACAACCTTATCTTTTTCTGGTTCAGAAAAGAGATAATGATGAAATTGAGGAATCAATGGAGCTCCCATACCACCTTTTTTTATATCAAAATTTCTAAAATCAGAATAAACGTCAATTTTTGTTTTTGTTGCAATATAAGATGGGTTACCTATCTGATAGCTTTTTTTGTTTGTATGAAAAACTGTTTGCCCAGAAAATCCTATGTAAGAAATATCTGAAATATTAATTCCAGATTTATCTAAAAGTATTTTCACCAAATTGATAGTTTTTTCATTTAAATGACTTTCTAGTTTTTGAAGTATTTCTGATTCAGATATTAATTTATGACCTAGATTTATAGCTAGTTCATAATCTTTCTTATAATTATTTTCGAAATCAAGACTTGCAGATTCAATAAATTGAAAACCATTATCAAAAGAAACAATACAACCATCAATAGCGTCCGCACTTGTTCCAGTCATGATCCCAATGAAATAATTACTCATATTTAATTGAATTATAATAAATAAGTTTTTTAAGATTTGAGTTTAATAAATTTTTAAATTCGTCTTTTTGTGAAGAGTCTACTGGATTTGCTGACGGAAGTTTTACTTTTACTGGATCTGTTCTTACATCACCTTGCCAAAATTCAAAATGAAGATGAGGACCTGTTGCCTGACCAGAATCGCCAACATATCCGATAATATCACCTTGTTTGATTTTATTTCCAACTTTAAGTTTGTTCTCAAATTTTTCTAGATGAGCATATAAAGTTTTTATGTTACCACCATGTTTTATTTCAATTGTTCTTCCATATCCACTTTGTCTGCCAAGAAAAGATATAACGCCATCTCCTGAGGCCATAATTGGAGTATTCCTTTTTGCAGCATAATCAACACCGTTATGTGCTTTTATTTTATGTAATATTGGATGCATTCTATTTGGATTAAAGTGTGAACTTATATAGGCAAAATCAAGAGGAGCTCTTAAAAAAGCTTTTTTAACATTTTCTCCATTTTCATTAAAGTATTGTTTTCCTTGCTCTTTATCAAAAAATCTTTGCGCTAAGTATTTTTTATCTTTATTAATAAATTCAGCTAATACTATGTCTCCACTTGATATTTTTTCTCCTTCAGAATACTCAGCTTCATAAATAACTGAAAATTTATCACCATTTCTTACATCAAATATGAAGTCAATATCCCAACCAAAAATATAAGCAAAATCCATAATAATGGAATCAGGTATTCCTACATTTATTGCACTTTTATAGAACGAATTATTTACTGTCCCAAAACTATAAGATGTAATGATATGTGTTTCTTTTTTAATTTTTTGGATTGATATGTCTTCTTTAATATTTATGACTATTGAATTGATATTATCTTTTATTATCTCTATGCTATATAAATCACTACCAATATAATTAAATTCCATAACATCACCAGGAATAATACTAGATAACAAGTTATTTCTGTCAAAATCAAAAATTTTGTATGCTAGATTAAGAGGTACTTTCTTGTCTTCAAATATGACTGATAGACTGTCTCCTTTTTTTACTTGATGAATTTGTTTAGTATTAATTAATGAAAGCTCATCGTTTAAATTTTCTGAAATTGTAATTTCTTCAACCGGTAAAGGGTTATTTGAAATGGTGTCTATATAAATTAGTAATATTGAAAGCAAAGATAAAGAAAATATGCTTAAAACTAACTTAATTGGAGTTTTTTTAAATCCAATCATTGGTCATCTTGAAGATTTAATAACTCTGTGTTTCCACCAAAGGCCACTGAATTCTTTGAAATTACCTTTTCATTTAAAAACTGTAAGAGATAATTTGGACCACCAGCTTTAAAGCCACTTCCAGATAATCCTATTCCTCCAAATGGTTGAGAACCTACTGCAGCTCCAATTATATCTCTGTTGATATAGACATTTCCTACATTAGACATTGAACCAAAATGATCAGCTCTTGATTCTATTCTTGTATGAATTCCCATAGTTAAACCATAACCGCTGTTATTTATTTGAGTAATAAGGTTATCAATTTGATTAGACTTGTATTTAAGAACATGGAGTATTGGCCCAAACTGTTCATCTTCTAAATCTGAGATATTTTTTATATTTATTAATGTTGGACCAATATGACTTTTTGGATCATTAACTTCAAACTTAAGAACTTCCATTCCTTTTTTTTCACATGTTGAAATATAGTTATTTAAGTTTTCTAAAGATTTTTTATTAATAATTGGACCAATGTCTACATCAAACTCATTTGGATCACCTAAAGTTTGTTCTGAAATACTTCCCTGTATCATACTTATTAGTTCATCATAAATTTCTTCTTGTATGCATAATACTCTCAGTGCAGAACACCTCTGTCCAGCACTATCAAATGCAGATCTAATGACATCGTCAGTTACTTGCTCTAATAGAGCACTTGAATCAACGATCATAGTATTAATGCCTCCAGTTTCAGCAATTAAAGGCACAATTTGGTTTTGATTTCTCAACAGATTTTTCTGTATTTTTTTTGCAGTTTGCAATGAACCTGTAAAAGCTACTCCATGAAGAGGAACGATTTTTGTTAATGCCTCACCATAATAACCATCACCAAGAATTAGCTCTAGTGCATCTGAAGGAATTCCAAGATCATGAAATTTCTTAACAACTAGATAACCCAATATTGATGTATGTTCAGAGGGTTTGACAATTACTTTATTTCCACATGCAAGTGCAGCAGAAATTTGTCCTATAAGGATTGCGACTGGAAAGTTCCAAGGACTAATACATAAGAATCTTCCCTTGGGTGTATAAGAAATTATATTTTCTTCTCCTGTAGGTCCTTCAAGTTTACTGGTATCTGATATTTTAAGAATCTGATTAGAGTAATACCTCAAAAAATCTACAGACTCTCTTATTTCATCAACTGCATTTTGTATAGTTTTTCCTGCCTCATTTATTAGGTAATATATAATTTCATAAGGATCTTCTTCTATATCATCTGCAATTTTATTGAGAATGATGTATCTATTCTCTGGTTTTGATTCCTGCCAACTCGATAAAGAGTTTTTATTAAGAGACTTTATGATTTTCTCTGAATCGTCAAAAATAACTGACCCGATTTCTTTTTTAGATGAAATAGAAAATATTTTTTTATCATGAGTATTATCTTTTTCTCTTTCTTCATAGAGCGATTGAGCAATAATCAATTTATTATCAAAACTCTTAAGCTTAGTTTTAAGATCATTTAAATTTTCAATCTCAGATATATCTAATCCAGATGAATTTTTTCTGTTATCAAAAATATGCTTTGGAAGTGGAATTTCTTTTCTTTCACTTTCCATTCTAATATATGGATTTTCAGCCAACCACTCAGCATTAGTTTCAGGATCTAGTAATCTATTTATAAATGAACTATTAGCTCCATTTTCTAAAAGTCTCCTTACTAGATAGGGTAGTAAATCTTTATAACTTCCAATTGGAGCATAGACAGATGGATTATTATTAATACCTAGAACGTGGGACGCACTTTTATATAAAAGCTCACCCATTCCATATAATCTCTGAAATTCATAATTACAATTATCTCCAATATGATGAATTGAAGAGATAGTATGAGCATTATGAGTAGCAAATTTTGGAAATATTTTTTTATTTTTTAGTATTTCTTTTGCACATGCTATGTATGCAATATCAGTAAGTGATTTTTTTGAAAAAACTGGATATCCTTCATAGCCTGCAACTTGAGCATGTTTTATTTCGTAATCCCAGTAAGCACCTTTTACAAGCCTTAGGTGTATCTGTTCTCTTTTCTTTAAAATATTATTCAACCAGTTAATAACATCAAATGATCTTTTCCCATATGCTTGGAGTGCTATTCCAAATCCTGACCAATCTTTAATATTTTTTTCAAATGCAATTTTTTTAATGATATATAGGCTTAAAGAAAGTCTATCTTGTTCTTCTGCATCAATTGTTATTTCAACATTTTTTGAATGAGCATAATTAACTAATTCTTTTAATTTCGGCAATAATTCGGATTCAATTTGAGCTTTTTTTCTCATTTCATATCTTGGATGAAGTGCTGAGATTTTTATTGATACGCCATTAGGCAAGTTTTTTAGTGTGTTAATTTTTCCGACTTCTTCAATAGCACTTCTATATGATTCAAAATAATCATCTGCTTGTTTTGGAGTTCTTGCTGCTTCACCAAGCATGTCAAAAGAAAAAACTTCCTTTTCTAAGCCAGATATTTTATTAACATCTTTAAAATTTCTTCCAATTACAAATTCTTTACTAAGTATTTGCATAGCAGCAAGCACAGCATTTCTTATAGGCATTTCACCAGATTTTGATACAAGTTCTGACAAAAAACTGTTTGGATTTTCTGACCATTTTGAGGGAGTTTTTACAATCTTTCCAGCAAGCAGTAAGCCCCATGTAGATGCATTAACAAAGATACTATCTGCTTGATTTAAATGATCTATCCATTTTCCTTCAGATAATTTTTCAGAAATAATAAGATCTCTAGTTTTTTTATCAGGAATTCTTAACACTGACTCGGCCAGACACATTAATGCAACACCTTCTTTGTTATCTAAGCCATATTCATTAAGAAATGCGTCTAGTTTTGTTCTGTCTTCTTTGTTTTTTCTACAAAGCTCGATTATTTTTTGTGCATTTTTAGATATTTCTTTATTTTCTAAAAACTTAGTTTCCTCTGACAAACTAGATAAAATCTTTTCTTCAGAAATAAATTTATTTTTTGCTTTAAGCATAGAAACTATTTTAATGTTTAAGCACTAACTAGCAACTTTGTGATTCTAATAATCTTCCAAAAATACTATGATAGTAATATGAATGATGAACTAAAGCTTATTAAAAGGGGTTCTGATGAAATTTTGACTGAAGAAGACCTTCAAAAGAAGTTTCAATCAGGAAAGCAGCTTATTGTAAAAGCTGGATTTGATCCAACAGCGCCAGATCTTCACTTTGGACACACTGTTTTACTAAATCAGTTGAGACATTTTCAAGATTTAGGTCATAAGGTTGTTTTTTTAATAGGTGATTTTACTGGAAGAATTGGTGACCCATCTGGTACAAATAAAACAAGACCAATTCTTGATTCTGAAGACCTAGTCAAAAATGCAAAAACATATGAAAAACAAGTTTTTAAAATTTTAAAAAAAGAACTTACTGAGGTTAAATTTAATTCTGAATGGTGTGATGAATTAGGAGCAGATGGATTGATACAACTCGCCTCAAAATATAATGTTGCAAGAATGCTTGAAAGAGATGATTTTAATAAGCGCTTTTCATCAAATAAAAGCATTGCGATTCATGAATTCTTATATCCACTTGTTCAAGGATATGATTCTGTCTGTTTAAAAGCTGATGTCGAATGTGGAGGAACTGATCAAAAATTTAATCTTTTAGTAGGAAGAGAGTTGCAACGAGATTATGATCAGGAGCCTCAAGTTGTGATCACTGTTCCAATCTTAGAGGGCTTGGATGGCATAAATAAAATGTCAAAATCTTTAGATAACTATATTGCTATTGATGAAGAACCAAATGAAATGTTTGGAAAAATTATGTCTATATCTGATGATTTGATGTGGCGTTGGTTTGATTTGCTTAGCTTTATTCCGGAGGAAGATATCTCAAGTTTAAAAGACGAGATGCAAAATGGAAAAAATCCTAGAGATATTAAATTTTTATTAGCTGAAGAGCTTGTTGATAGATTTCATAACAAGGGCGAAGGGGAAAAATGCAGAGAAGTATTTTTAAATAGGTTTCAAAAAGGCAATATTCCTGATGAAATCCAATCAAAAATCATGAAAATCAATGAAAATTCCATTTTATTGGTTAATTTATTAAAAGAAACAGGCATGATTGAAAGTATTTCAGAAGGTAATAGATTAATTAAACAAGGCGGAATCAAAATTAATTCAGAAAAGGTTTTGGATTCAAAGTTTGAGATACTTAAGGGAACTGAAAATATCTATCAAGTTGGTAAAAGAAAGTTTCTAAAAATTAAAGTATGAATAAATTATTTTTAGCCTTTTGTTTTTTATTAATATTAGTTGGCTGTGTTCAGGATAGTCCAAATATTAAACAGATAGAAAATTTACAGTTCTTCATAGATAACAAATCTGATAATAGAGTTACAGAAATTGAACCCGGACTTCAATACATTGAACTAAAAAAGGGAAGTTCAGATGGAATGACTCCAAAACTGAATCAGATTATTTCAGCACATTTTCATGGCACGCTGACTAACGGTGATGTCTTTTGGAGCTCTTTAGATTCAGAGCCTCTAACCATTGAGTTATCAAAATTAATTGTTGGATGCCAAAAAATAATTTCAATGATGGAAGTAGGCGACAAATGGAGAGCTTTTATTGATCCTACTATGGCTTATGGAGAAGAAGGCAGGCCAGGCATACCTTCAAATTCTATTCTTGTTTTTGAGATAGAATTATTAGAGGTGAATTAATTTTTTTAAAAATTTGGTGGGCCTGGGAAGACTCGAACTTCCGACCTCTCGATTATCAGTCGAACGCTCTAACCAAAACTGAGCTACAGGCCCTATTAAAGAAATAGCATTCTACCTTTGAATAATAGATTCGACAATTAATCTATGTAACTTTAATAGATTTATACAAAGTAAAGTAAATATATCCCAATGGAATAATAATAATGTATTCAGATAAAGCTAGTAAAAATATCTTTAAGATTCCATCGGATAGAATACTTGAAAGTATTAAGGCCACTATTAACAATAATGAAATAAATAGCAAAGTAAACATGAACAATCTTGAACCATGTTCATCTGTTTTTTCCCAAGATGCACCAATTGACTCAAAAACTTTTTTGTTTTCAAACATGATATGTGCAGCAAACAAAGAAAATCTTGCTGTCAAATAAATACCTGGAAGAATTAAAAGTAGAAAACCGAAAGCGGATGCAATATTCACAATAATATATGCTCCAAACAACGGAAAAAATTTTAAAAGTCCTGCTTGAAGAGCATTTATTGGGCTAATATCTTGTTGTGAATCAAGAGCCATATAGCTTACCCAAAGACCTCCTATTAGAGATATTTGTAGCAATATTCCAACAACACTAATCAAAGCAATAATTATGGAATTTGTTTTAAAAAATTCTATAAAATCTTCTGGTTGTGTAAATTCTTGAAGAGGCATTACAAGATATCCATTTAAACTTTCGATTGCTATTAAAGGCATCCCTAGAACTAAAAAATACTTCCAATTGGCAATAAAGAAATCCCATGAATTTTTGAATTGATTCATACAGCAATTGTAAAGTAATATGCAATCTATGTATAAAGTATGTAGCAATTTATTTTTATTAATATTGTTAATTTCTTGTTCTGTTCAAGATAGCTCAGAATATCCTGAATCTAAAAAAGAAAAATTTACTGAAATAATTCATGGTTATGAAATTTCAGATTCCTATAGATGGCTTGAGGATTTTACAAGTAATGATTCTATGGATTGGGTAGACAGACAAAATAAATTTACGAAAAGATTTATAAATAAAAATAAATACAAAAGCGATATAAAAAACTACCTTGAACAAATCTGGGAAAATGAATCTATTTCAATTCCATATAAAATTGAGGATAAAACTTTTTATTACTTTAATGATGGAACTTTTCAGCAAAGCAAATTAATGATTAAAGATTGCGAAAAATGTGATGAGCGAGTACTTATAGATCCAAATACTTTTTCAAATGATGGAACTATTTCACTTGGAGGAACTAGTATTAATAATTCAGCAAGCTTAATTGCTTATTCAATATCTGATGGAGGATCAGATTGGAGATTATGGAAAGTTATGAACATTGAAACTGGAGAAGTTTTAAACGATGAGATTAGGTGGGCAAAATTTTCTGGAGCTTCTTGGGAAAATGATGATTCAGGATTCTTTTACCAAAAATATGACGAGCCAAATGGAGAGCTTTTAAAAGAAATAAATGAATCTCCAAAATTAATGTTTCATAAAATTGGTACAAATCAATCTGAGGACTATGTTGTTTATGAGAATCCTAATCAACCAAGATGGGGTTGGGGGATAAATGTAATAAAAGACACTAATATTAAGATTTTATCTATATCTGAAGGAACAGATGAGAGAAATAGGCTATATATACAATTAAATACTGGTGATAAATTCATTCCTTTAATAGATGAATTGATAGGTGCATATAGTTTTATAGACAGTAAAGACAATATTTTATGGTTTTATACAACAGAAGGGGCTCCAAATGGAAAAATTGTCAATTTAGAGATAAAGAATGGCTCTTTTGTATGGAATGATGTAATTTTAGAGTCTGAAAACTCTATAAGATCAGTAAATGTTTTAAATAACTCATTTGTTATTAATTACTTAGAAGATACCTTTTCCAATATTAAAATTTTTGACTTATCAGGAAACTTTATTCAAGAATTGGAGTTACCAAAAAAAGGAACCATTGGGGGATTTGGTGGAAAAATTGACGATACTAAAACTTATTTCTCAGTCTCAAATTATGTTACTCCAAGAGAGATATATGAAATTAATTTAGACTCATTAGAGTCAAAACTTTTTTGGAAAGAAGAAATTGATGGGTATAACTCTGAAGATTATGTTTCTGAATTAAAATTTTACTCCACTAAAGATGGAACAAAAATTCCAATACATATCAGTTATAAAAAAGGATTAGATATTAATAAAGATACTCCATTGATGTTATATGGGTATGGAGGGTTCAATATTTCTCTTTTACCAGGCTTTAGAAAAACACAAGCTGCCTGGAAAAACTTAGATGGAGTTTATGCTGTTGCAAATTTAAGAGGTGGAGGAGAATATGGAAGCGACTGGCATGAAGCAGGAATGCTATTAAATAAACAAAATGTTTTTGATGATTTTGCATTTGCAGCAAAATTTCTTCATGCAAATAATATTGGCTCTAAAAATACCACTGCAATTATTGGTGGCTCAAATGGAGGACTACTTGTTGCTGCTACCATGTTACAAAATCCAGATTTATTTAAAGTTGCTATTCCACAAGTTGGAGTTTTGGATATGTTGCGTTTTAGCAAATTTACAATTGGCTGGGCATGGGAAAGCGATTATGGATCGGTGGATAAAAAAGATGAATTTGAAAATCTTTTAGCATATAGCCCACTACACAATATTGAGAAAGATAAATGTTATCCAACTACATTAGTGACAACAGCAAGTCGTGATGACAGAGTTGTACCATCTCATTCATATAAATTTGCAGCTAAATTACAAGAATATCAAGGCTGTGAAAATCCAATATTAATTCGTATTGAAGAAAGGGCAGGACATGGTGCTGGAACACCAAAAGATAAAATTATAAATCAGATTTCAGAAATTTATGGTTATGCTCTTAAATCTATAAATAACTGATTTACGTTTATAAAAAAAGCATAATTTTTTAAATTGTATTTTACTTTATTAAGTTGCTTTTAAATTGTTAAAATATTTATTAATATAATATCTAGATGCAAAGGGGTGGCATTTCTGCCTGAGATCTTTTGAAACTCTTTGAACCTGATCAACACAATAGTTGCGGAGGAATTGCATATGTATGTCAGTAACAAAATTTTATTTTTATTGCCTTTATTCTTTTCACTTGTTGTCTTTTCACAAGACATTGAAGAAATAATTGTAAAAGGTGAGTATCGAGAAAAATCTATTAGCGAAGAAGATTCAAGTATTTTTATTATTCAATCTGAAAAAATTCAGTCACAAGCTATTAAACATTTTCAGCAAATTTCTTATCTTGTACCAAATTTAAATTATGCAGCCTCAGATTCGAGAGCAAGATATTTTCAAATACGAGGTATTGGAGAAAGATCTGGTTATCAAGGAACACCAAATTCTTCGGTTGGATTTCTTATTGATGACATTGACTATTCTGGTCAGGGAGGTATTGCAACTTTATTTGATGTTGATCAAGTTGAAGTATTTCGTGGACCCCAAGGTTCTAGGACAGGTGCTAATGCTTTAGCAGGATTAATTTATATAAAGACTAAAGATCCAACAGACAAATTTGAAGGTATCTCTGAGCTAACTCTTGGAGATTATGGAACTCAAAACATTGGAGTTGCGTTTGGAGGACCACTAAAGAATAAAAAAATGAAATATCGATTAGTAATGAGAACTGACTATGCTGACGGATTTAGAAAAAATATTTACTTGAATAAATCAGATACCTCAAAAAAAGATGAGCTAACTTTGCGTTACAAACTTGATTGGGAAATTGATGAAACTACATATATTAATTTTCTTGTATCAAAAGTTGATATGGATGACCCAGCAGATATTTGGACAATTGATGGAAGTTTAAATACTTTATCAGATCGTCCTGGAATGGATTCACAAATAACAGACTCAAACGGAATAAAAATAACTAAAAATTTAAATAATTTTGATATACAAAGTTTAACAAGCTTAACAAAAACTGATGTTGTTTTCAGCTATGATGCAGATTGGGGCAATCCTGACTCACATTTTCCATATACCTATGATTATTTTTCAGAAACATTAAGAAAAAGAGACACTTTNAGNCAAGAAATACGTTTTTTNTCAAAAAATAAGGATTTTTCTCAAAATAATCCATTTGAATGGGTCTTTGGTTTCGATTTTAGTGAATTAGATGAATCAAATGTAACCAAAGATGATGGGATTTATGGAGATCCGTCTGATCCGTTTGGTCCATATGCAAGTGAATCTTTAATTTCAAGAAATTATAAATCTGAAAATTTATCAGTGTTCGGAAATATTGATTATTTTTTAACAGATAAAACTAAACTTGCTTTCGGTTTGAGATTGGAAAATTGGGATTCAAATTACAAAGATTCAAATAATGAATCTTTTAGTCCTTCAGATAATATGAGTGGTGGAAAAATTTCGCTAGTCAAAAAAACCAATGATGATTCAAATATTTATTTTTCAATAGCAAGAGGATATAAACAAGGTGGATTTAATCTAGGTCTTGATGCTACAGATAACTTAGTAAAACAATCTCTTATTTATGATCCTGAATATTTAACTAATTACGAATTGGGCTTAAGTTCATACTTAAAAGATAGAGATCTAAATTATTCATTTGTAATATTTTTCTCTGAAAGAAAAGATCAACAAGTTTTGATTTCTAGACAAGTTGATCCAAGTGATCCTAATACTTTTTCGTATTTAACTCAGAATGCTGCAGAGGGAGAGAACTATGGAATTGAAATTACTTCAAATTATTTATTAACAGATAATTTATATATNTATGCCAATTTAGGATTTCTTAAAACAAAGATAAAAAATTGGGAATCAAGAATTGATCTAGAAGACAGATCACAAGCTCACGCTCCTGAGAGATCATATTCTATAGGTGGAAATTTAAATTTCAAAAATAACTTCTATTTAAAATTAGATATTAATGGAAAAAGTAGTTTTTATTATTCAGATTCTCATGATAATCAGTCTAAAAGCTATCAATTAACTAACTTAACTTTTGGATACTTAAATGCTAATTTTTCTGTTGATCTTTGGATAAGAAATTTGTTTGATAAATACTATTCAACTAGAGGATTTTTCTTTGGAAACGAAGCACCAAACTTTATTGATACTCTTTATAGAAGACAAGGAGATCCTAAGCATATTGGCATATCACTTAAATATAATTTTTAATTTACATGTTAAATTTTATTCCAGAAATTATTGCTGTTATGACAGCAATTCTGTATTTAGTCTTAGCTGCCAAAGAAGACATAAAATGCTGGTATGCGGCAATAATTAGTTCATCTCTATACTTTTTTATAATGTTTGATGCTGGCCTGATAATGGAGTCAATTTTGCAAATTTTTTACATTTCTATGGCCATTTATGGCTGGAATCAATGGAATAAAGTTTCAAATGAAGGATATGTAATAAGGATTAAAAAATGGAAAAAAATTAAGCATGTATATGTAATAAGTTTAGTATTGATATTGGCAATAATTTCAGGAAAAGTTCTAGAAAAATATACAAATGCAGTATTTCCATTTTTAGATGCATTCACTACATTTGGAGCCATTATCACAACATATATGGTTGCAAAAAAGATCATCGAAAATTGGATCTACTGGTTTGTGATTGACTCAATATCTATATATCTATTTTTCTCAAGGGAGTTATATCTAACCTCATTATTATTTTTCATATATCTGATAATTATTATTTTTGGATACCAATCTTGGAATAAAAAATTACAAGAATATTNATGAAAAGAATAGAAACAATATTAAAAAAAGAAAATTATACTTTCAAAGTAAATGAACAGATTAGTNATGGAGAGACTTCACAAATATTTTTAGGAGAATTTAATAATATAAAATCAATCTTCAAGTTATCAAAAAAAAAATAAATTTAAATTAATCATTAATGAATATTTTAAAAATGGAATAATCAAAAAAATTGCTTCAAAAAATATTTCTCCAAAAGTTTTATTTCACGACTTACAATCAGAGCTAATTATCTATGAATATTTTGAAAAGGATTCTTCAGATTTACAATTCAATAATTTTTATCAACTTGGAAAAAAATTAAAAAAGCTGCATGAAATTACACCAAGTAAAAAAATAAAGACTTTTGAAAATCAATTTAATATATATCTAAATATATCTTTACCAGAATTAGGTAATAAATATTTTAGAGATGCCATTGATCTATTAAATGAATTAAATGTAAGTAAAGAAAAATACGTTCTTTGTCATAATGATTTAGATTCTTCAAATGTGATGTTCAAAAATAATAAAATTGTTTTTATTGATTTTGAATATTTAAGTATTAACAGTAAGTATTCAGACTTATCTAAATTAATCGATTCCATGAATCTCAAAACATTAGAAAAAGATAAATTGTTGAAAGGTTATGGAATACATGAAANTAACGACAGTATTAATATAAAAATTAAAAAGTGGAGNCTTATGAATATCTACACTGAATTAATTTGGGCTAATTATATTAATGAACACAAAAAAAACCATTTTGATANTGATTATATAAATTTGTTAAAACAGAGGATTAAGCAACAAAGGCAATAAATAAAGTTAATATCACAATACCGATTGGTATAAATTTATCAATCTTTTCTATTAAATCTTCTTTATTTGGCATTTCTAATGAAAAAATTGCAAATTTATTACTTTTTGTTTTTGAATTATGCTCTAAAGTNCTNGTATTATGAGTGTTTGCAGGCTCTTTTTCCATGGGTACAGTATAATTTTCGTTAGAATAGTTCGTATTTTCTTCATTTTTTAAAGAATTTAGAGCTATTTGTTCAATTTCTTCCAAAATTTTATCTCTCTTTTGCCTTGCAATGTGGATATCTGTTGTTTCAAGGGACTTTTTTATAAATTCTTTACCTATAATCTTCGAAATATCCTTAGATAAGCGTTTTTGTATGAAGTATATGTCTTTATTTTTGCCTCTTAAAACAAGGTATTTATCGTCATTTGTACTCATAATGTACTCATATTTTTACATATTATAAAATAATTAGCAATATTTTTTATTTATGTACNCATATTTTATCATTGTACNCATGTTTTTGCTATTTATTGTGTTTTTACAAGTTATTACTTCACTTAACTTAAAAATAGGTGAATAAATTTATTTAAATTAAATGTTGTGTTAAATTTATTTTGTTTTAACATTAGCTTTGTTAATTATATTTGGGGATAAAATGAAAATATTATGTGTACTATATGATGATCCTATAAATGGAATGCCACATAAATATGCGCGGGATGATCTACCTAAACTAGATAAATACCCAGATGGAATGTCTCTTCCTACNCCTAGCTCTGTTGATTTTACACCTGGTGAGTTATTGGGATGTGTGTCTGGTGAATTAGGTCTAAGAAAATTTTTAGAAGATGCTGGGCATACACTAGTGGTTACTTCAGATAAAGATGGTGAAGGATGTCAGGCTGATGAGGAGTTAGTTGATGCTGATATTGTNATATCACAACCTTTCTTTCCTTACTATCTTACAAGAGACAAGATAGAATCTGCTCCAAATTTGAAAATGGCAATCACTGCAGGAATCGGTTCCGATCACGTAGATTTACAGGCAGCTATGGACAATAACGTAGATGTCGTTGAGGTAACATATTGTAATTCAAGATCTGTAGCAGAACACATAGTTATGATGATTCTCTCAATGGTTAGGGATTACCACAATCAACATAGAATAGTTAAAGAAGGTGGTTGGAATATAGCTGATGCTGTTCAAAGATCTTACGACGTTGAAGGTATGCATGTTGGAACTGTTGCAGCAGGTAGAATTGGCATCGATATGCTTAGAAAAATGAAACCTTTTGACGTTAATTTGCATTATTTTGATATACATAGACTTTCTGAAGAAGTCGAAGCTGAATTAAACCTAACCTATCATGAATCTGTTGAATCTTTGGTTGCTGTATGCGATGTTGTAAATATAAGCTGTCCACTTCATCCAAAAACTGAACATTTATTTAATGATGAAATGATTGGAAAAATGAAGCGAGGTGCATATATAGTTAACACTGCTAGAGGGAAAATCTGTGATAAAGACGCAATTGCAAGAGCTCTTGAGTCAGGTCAATTGAGTGGATATGCTGGAGACGTTTGGTTTCCACAACCAGCTCCCAATGACCACGTATGGAGAACAATGCCTAATCATGGAATGACTCCTCACACTTCTGGTACATCACTATCTGCACAGGCAAGATATGCTGCTGGCGTAAGAGAAATTCTTGAGTGTTTCTTTGAAGATAAACCAATCAGGGAACCATACTTAATTGTTCAAAATGGTGATCTTGCTGGAATGGGTGCACACTCATATACGAAAGGCACTGCAACTGATGGTTCTGAAGAAGCAGCTAAGTATCAGAAATAAATANTTTGTTTTAAGAAGAGATAGGGCATAACCCTATCCTTCTCTTCTTTTATTTTTAATTGTCCATATATACATATAGATCATGAAGAAAAATGTAGCAGTAATTGGTTCATCTGGTGCGATAGGNAATGCCGTATCTAAAATCCTTTTAGATGATGAATCAGTTGAATCTGTATACAATTTTTCTAGATCGATTAGTCCAAATACTTCTGACAAAGAAAACAGAATATTTATAGATATCGAAAATGAAGAATCTATAAAAGATGCAGTTGAGANAATTCCACAAGATATAAAGTTTGATTTAATATTTGTTGCTACTGGAATACTTCACAATGATAATGATGTTTATCCTGAGAAGAGTATTCGTGACATTTCTNCTGAAAGATTCAAAAAAGTTTTGATGATAAACNCGGTTGGACCAGCTTTAGTTGGTAAATACTTTATTCCCTTTTTGAATAAAGAAAATAAAAATGTTTTTGCTTTTCTGAGTGCTCGAGTTGGAAGCATTTCAGATAATAAACTCGGTGGCTGGNATTCATACCGCGCAAGCAAAACCGCCCTTAATCAAATTGTCAAAAATTTTAGCATAGAAATCAAAAGAACAAATCCAAATTCAATCTTCATAGGATTGCAACCGGGTACGGTAAAAAGTAATTTGAGCAAACCCTTTGAGAAGAATGTTCAGTCTGAAAATTTGTTTACCCCTGATTATAGTGCTACAAAGCTCTTAGATGTAATAGATGAGCTAACTCCTGATGATTCTGGTAAATTGTATGCATGGAATGGCGAAGAAATTCAGCCATAAAAAAACCCAGCANAAAGCTGGGTTTTTTGAATAAATAAAATTATTCTGAATCGCTAACTGCAGCTACATAAATAGCTAAACCAAATGCAATTTTGTTGAGAAAATCTGCATAGTTATAGATTAAGTTAGCATTAGCCATGTCTGGATTTTCACCAACACCTAACCAATATCCTATAGGATAAATAGCCCAACCAAAAGTAACAATCAGTCTAATTGTACTGAAAGCACTTTGTGCCGCAGCATTTCCACTAGCAGCATTGAGCTTACCAGCTTCACCCGCGAATATCTCATAGATAATGTAGAACCAAGCAAGCAGAGCAAGAACACCCGCAATATTTGCATCCATTCCACCAGTTTCTCCAATGAAACCAAATACAAGCATCACTAATGATGCAACAAGTAGTTTCCAAAAGAGGCTTGATGTCACATTTGTACAAACTTTAAGTATTAAATAGAACTCAATAATTTGAAGTGGTACTGTGATTAACCAGTCTATATATCTATATACAGTTGGTGAAGTTCCTGTATCGGCCCAAACACCTCTCATGTATAGATAATGCCAAAACGCCACACCAGTAACTAGACCAGCANCNGNTAANNAAGNNCAGCAACTGATAATGAAGTTTTCCATTTGCCGTGAACTCTATCTCTCTCAACAAAGAAGAAAACAGTAGCAGCAAGCATAGCGGCTGTTACAATCCAAAATGACACTCCTGTCATATCGCTAGTGCTGAGATCTGCAGCAAAAGCTGGAAGCGCAACCACGCCTGCGAGTGTTAATAAAAATTTCATATATAACTCCTTATATAAGTAGTGAAGCAATAATTTACTCCCCCCATTTCATATGAACTATATATGATACAAAAATCTAAAAAATCTATCAAATTTAAGCCTTTTTTTTAAA
>NZFS01000008.1 GCA_002690725.1 Gammaproteobacteria bacterium | reverse complement strand
TGAAGTTCCTGTATCGGCCCAAACACCTCTCATGTATAGATAATGCCAAAACGCCACACCAGTAACTAGACCAGCAACTGATAATGAAGTTTTCCATTTACCGTTTACTCTATCTCTCTCAACAAAGAAGAAAACAGTAGCGGCAAGCATAGCGGCTGTTACAATCCAAAATGACACACCTGTCATATCGCTAGTGCTCAGATCTGCAGCAAAAGCTGGAAGCGCAACAACGCCTGCCAATGTTAATAAAAATTTCATATATAACTCCTTATATAAGTAGTGGAGCAATAATTCACTCCCCCCGTTTCATATGAACCTATATCATACAAAAATCTAAAAAATCTATCAAATTTGAGGCTTTTTTTAAAAATTAAATATTTTTAGAATAATTTTGATTAAATTCTATTGTTTAGTATTATGAAATTTATGAAAGTTGCGATATATCCAGGTTCATTCGATCCAATTACACTTGGCCACATGGATATTATAGATAGAGCATGTAATCTTTTCGAGAAAATCATAATTGCAATAGCAAAAAGTGATACAAAAAATCCATTATTTTCACTTGAAGATAGGCTTAAGCTTGCAAAGACAATATATAAAGATAATTCTCAGGTTGAAGTAATAGGTTTCCCGAGACAACTAACTGTTGATGTTGCAAAAGAGTATAATGCCTGTGCAATCATTAGAGGTCTTCGAGCAGTTTCTGATTTTGAATATAAATTCCAACTTGCAACTATGAATAGATCTTTGGCACCAGATATTGAAAGTATATTTTTAACTCCAAAAGAAAGTTTAATTTATGTCTCGTCAAGCTTAATTAAAGAAATTTGTGACTTAAAAGGAGATATATCAAAATTTGTTGATCCAGTTGTTGAGCAAGCTTTAAAAGCAAAATTAGACTCCTAGCTCTGACATTTTTTGCAATAAAAAGTTGCTCTTTGACCAATAGTAATCTTTATAATTTCTTCGTTACAATTTTTGCAATTCTCCATATGCCTGCCATATACATTTAACTCTAAATTAAAATATCCTTCGCTTCCATCAGCAGAGTAAAAGTCTTTTAGTGTGGTACCACCTTTTCTTATTGCATACCTAAGAATTTTTTTTATTGAATCTGTGAGACTTTGGCAATCATCCAAAGAAAGATTCTTTGAAAATTTTTTTGGATAAATTCCAGCAAGAAAAAGACTCTCTGATGCGTAAATGTTACCAACGCCCACCACAATCTTTTGATCCATTATTAATTTCTTAATATTAATATTTTTATTTTTACAAATATTGAATAAATAATTTTTATTAAATTTTTTTGATAAAGGCTCAATACCAAGATCTTTTATTAACCTATGATTCTCAACATGTTCAGTAAGATGAATAGATCCAAAGCGTCTCACATCGTTATAAATAATTTTTTCGTCACTAAAAATCAGCTCAGCATGATCATGTTTTTTAAAGAAATTATTTTCTTTGCTTTGTATTCTTAATTTTCCTGACATACCAAGATGAATCATTAAAGATGAATCATCAAAATGAATGAGAATATATTTTGCTCTTCGATCAATTTTATTTATAAATTTATTTTTTAAAAATTTTTCAATTTTTTTGTCTACTTCCCATCTAAGATTTCTATTATGAAAGACAACATCTTTAAGTATTTTTTTTTTCAAATTTTTTGATGGCCTTTACAGTTGTTTGAACCTCTGGCAGTTCTGGCATGATTTATTCTAGTATATTATTGATATCAACAATATTGTTTGGACCAATTGTCCCTGCAGCAAGAGCTAACCTTAAGTTAGCTAAAATATAGTCATATTTTGCATTAGCTAAATTTTTCTCTGCACTATATAAATTCTTTTCAGCTTGAAGTAGGTCAACAATGTTTCTAGTACCAACTTTATATCCTACTTGTGTAGCTTCTAATGCACTTGTTGCTGATATAACTGCCTGCCTCTGAGCATTAACATTCGCTACTAAAGTTACTACATTTGAAAATTGTGATCTAACTTCTTGAATTACACTTCTTTCTGTAAAAAGAGTATTTTCATCAGCCTCATTAAACTGTGAATATGCCTGTTTTCTCCTTGAACTTACTGCACCACCTTGAAAAATCGGGACACTTAACTGAATTGAATAATTTCTTCTACCTGTAACAGCAGGCACTGGAATACCCTGACCATTAACTTCAAAACCTTCATAATTAAACTGATTTGTTTCTGATTCAGAACCAGAACCAACAATATCTATTTTTGGCAAATGATTTGAGGCAACACTCCTTGCATTACTTTTTGCAGCATCTCTTCTTAAATATGCAGCCTTGAGTTGATAGTTATTTTCAAGCGCCGTCTTAACCCATTCATCTTTAGAATTTGGAAATGGAAAAGAAACATTTAGATTTTCTCCTAGCTCATCAAGTGAGAAAATTTCTCTTCCTATTAAAGCATTCAGAGCTTCTCTTGCAGAAAATAAATTCCCTTCGTTATTAATTCTTGCAGCCATGCTTAAGTCAAAAGCAAGTTGTGCCTCTTGAACTCCAGTAATCGCTGATAACCCAACTTCATATCTTTGTTGCGCCTGATCTAGCTGTTTTTTTATAGCCTTTTCTTCAGATATTGTTGCATTTAAGTTATCAATTGCTCTTAAGACACCAAAATATAATTCTGCAGTTCTCAATAAAAGATTTTGTTGTTGATAAGCAAAATCTGCTTCTGCTGCATTGGTTAAGGATTTTGATCTTTTAAAATTAAACCAAGAATCAAGTCTAAAAAGCGGTTGAGAGACTCTAGCAGACTTTGAGAATGAGTTATATTCTTGTTGCAGTTGATCATTTTGATAATATTCATTCCAGTTTGTTGAACCACTTAAAGTAATGCTTGGAAGAAGGGCAGCTCTTCCTTGAACAACAATTTGCTTATCTGCAAGATATGAGTATTCTGCTGATTTATATGTTGGGTCATTTTCAAGTGCTTCATTATAAATTTCTAAAATATTTTCAGAACTTATAAAAAAGGAGCATGTTAATAAAACTGTTAAAAGTTTGAAGATTGTATGCTTACTAGGAATCATGGATTAATTTTAACCTATTAATTAAATGTAAGCAGTGTAAACATTATATTTTTTTTTACAATATATTTTTTGTTAATGCCTTTTATTGACTAATAATTTTAAATAAGACGTTTTTTGTAATTGTTTAGGATAAAATATACATACATTAGAAAACTTTAATGAGAATTAATTTATACATAAATTTTTGCAAGTTATTCTTAAATAAGGCAAATTAAATTGGCCAAGAACACTTACGATTCAAAAGCAATAGAAGTTCTTTCTGGACTTGATCCAGTTAAGAAAAGACCAGGAATGTACACAGATACTTCTTGCCCCAATCATCTTATCCAAGAAGTTTTAGATAACTCTGTTGATGAAGCAATAGCAGGCCATTGTTCAAATATTAAAATTAAAATCCAAAAAGACGGTTTTATAAAAATCTCTGATGATGGAAGAGGAATGCCAGTTGATATTCATCCAGAACATAAACTTACTGGTGTTGAACTTATTCTATGTAAATTACACGCTGGAGCAAAGTTCTCCGGAGAGGAATATAATTTTTCAGGTGGTCTTCATGGTGTCGGTGTTTCTGTTGTAAATGCCTTATCGGAATCTCTTCAGGTAAATATCAAAAGAGATTCAAAAGAGCATGAGATGCAATTTTCAAATGGCGATAAAAAAAATGATATTAAGATTGTTGGTGACGTTGGAATAAGAAACACAGGCACAACAATAAAATTTAGGCCAAATCTAAAGTATTTTGAATCTGATAAAATTAAAACAAACGAGCTAAAGCATCTTCTTAAAGCAAAAGCTGTATTATGCCCAGGACTAACAATTGATTTTCATAATGAAAATAAAAAAGAGAAAATTAAGTGGTATTTTGAAGATGGACTTAAAAGCTATCTAGATGAAGCCTCTGATGGAGTTGATCAAATACTAGACGAATCCATAGTTTCTTCGAATGCTTCGAAGACTCAAGAGGTGGAATTTGTTATAAATTGGACTTCTAAAGTTCAAAAAAATAAACTTGAAGAGACATATGTAAATTTAATCCCTACAGCACAGGGTGGATCTCATTTAAATGGCTTTAAGTCAGGTCTGCTAGAGGCGCTAAAAGAATTCTGTGATTATAGAAGTTTGTTGCCAAAAGGATTAAAAATTAATGCTGATGATGTTATCAACAATGCTATTTTTGTTGTTTCATCAAAAATGCAAAATCCTCAATTTGCTGGTCAGACTAAAGAAAGATTAGACTCAAAAGACCATATGACTTTTGTATCAACCTCTACGAAAGATATTCTCAGTATTTGGTTTAATAAACATACAGAAGAAGGAGAAAAAATTGCTGAGCTTGCAATTATATCTGCACAAGCAAGAGCCAAAGCATCTACTAGTGTTGAAAGAAAAAAAACATTCAAAGGTCCTGCCTTGCCTGGAAAACTATCTGATTGTAATAGTGAAGATCTTAATGAAACAGAGTTATTTTTAGTTGAAGGAGACTCTGCAGGTGGATCTGCAAAACAAGCAAGAGAGAGATCATTTCAAGCAATAATGCCACTGAGAGGAAAAATTCTTAATACTTGGGACTTAGAGAGCAATGAAATAATTAAGTCTCAAGAAATAAAAAATCTTTCAACCGCAATTGGTGTAATTCCAGGAAATCCAGACATATCATCATTAAGATATGGAAAGATATGTATTTTAGCTGATGCTGATTCAGATGGCTTACACATTGCAACTTTATTATGCGCATTATTTTTAAGACACTTTAAAGCACTTGTTAATGAAGGAAGAATTTATATAGCTATGCCACCTTTATATAGAATCGATTGTGGGAAAGAGGTCTTATATGCTTTAGATGAATTACAAAAAGAAAATGTAGTAAAAACTTTTAAGAATAAACAAGGAAAGCCAAAAATTAATATTCAAAGATTTAAAGGATTAGGTGAAATGAATCCTTCACAATTAAGAGAAACTGTTATGGATCCGGAAACAAGGCAACTTGTTAGATTATCAATTTCTGCATCAGATAATGCAAATGCAATGATGGATCTGCTGCTTTCAAAAAAAAATGCACCTGCAAGAAAAGAGTGGCTTGAGAAAAAAGGTTCACTTGTGAGGATTTAGGAATGGCAAAAGATAAGTTCAATTCAATAAGTCTAAAGAAATATGCTGAAGAATCTTATCTAAATTATGCAATGTATGTAATTCTTGATCGTGCCCTTCCTAATGTTGGAGATGGACTTAAGCCTGTTCAAAGAAGAATTTTATATGCGATGTCAGAATTAGGATTAGATGCAACATCTAAGTATAAAAAGTCTGCAAGAACAGTTGGAGACGTAATTGGAAAATTCCATCCTCATGGTGACAGTGCTGCTTATGAGGCCATGGTCTTAATGGCACAAAATTTTTCATTTAAGTATCCACTGGTTGATGGTCAGGGAAATTGGGGGTCTCAAGATGACCCCAAATCATTTGCAGCAATGCGATACACAGAATCAAAATTAACAAGTTTTGCAAATTTGCTAATATCTGAACTTAAGTCAGGTACTGTAGATTGGCAACCTAACTTTGATGGTTCGCTACTCGAGCCAATAATTTTTCCATCTAAAATACCAATGATTCTTCTTAACGGAACGTCTGGAATAGCGGTTGGAATGGCCACTGACATCCCTTCACACAATATTAATGAAGTAATTGATGCTACTGTCACCTTACTTGAAAAACCTAAATCTGATTTAAAGGATTTATTAGAAATTATAAATGGTCCTGATTTTTCAAATGATGCCTTAATAGTGGCAAGTCCAGAGGAGCTTGAGGAAATGTACTCTTCAGGAAGAGGTGGTTTTAAGATTCAATCTCAGTGGAAGCAAGAAAAGAATCAAATAATAATTAGTGCATTACCTTATCAAGCATCTGGCTCAAAAATATTAGAACAAATAGCAGAACAAATGGTTAATAAAAAACTTCCAATGGTTGTAGATTTAGCAGACGAAGGAGATCACGAGGATCCAGTAAGATTAGTCATCAGTCTTAAATCTAATAGAGTAAATGCAGAAGACGTAATGAACCATCTATTCGCTTCCACAGATCTTCAAAAGACATACAGAATGAATATGAATCTTATTTCACTTAAAGGAGGGCCAAAGGTATTTTCACTTGTTGATGTCCTCAAAGAATGGATAACCTTCAGAAAAGATACTGTCAAAAGGAAACTTGAACATCGTCTCGATCAGGTAAATGACAGACTTCATATTCTTGAAGGGCTACTAATAATTTTTTTAGATCTAGATAAAGTTATAAAAATTATAAGAAAATCAGATGAACCGAAGAAAGAACTTATAAAAGTTTTTAAGTTATCTGAAATTCAAGC
This sequence comes from Gammaproteobacteria bacterium, assembly GCA_002690725.1. GTDB lineage: Bacteria > Pseudomonadota > Gammaproteobacteria > Magnimaribacterales > D2472 > SAR86A. The sequence goes on along the minus strand of NZFS01000008.1, from coordinate 36,650 downwards.
TAATGCAATTCTTGAAATACGGTTAAGACAGCTTGCAAAATTAGAGCAACTTAAAATTGAGGATGAAAAAAATCAACTATCAGACGAACAGAAAGATATTGAAAAAATCTTAAAATCAAAATCAAGATTAAAGTCTCTTATAAAGAAGGAGTTGTTGGATATCAAAGATAGATTTGGAGAAGAAAGAAAATCACCAATTATCAACTCAACAAATGCAAAAGTTTTTTCTGAAGAAGAAACTATAGTTACTGAACCTATAACGGTGGTTCTATCAAAAGGTGGATGGATAAGAAGTGCTAAAGGACATGATATAGATCCCCAGACTTTATCATATAGAGGAGATGATACTTTACAGGATTTTGCAAGAGGTAAAAGCAATCAGCTTACAGTATTTATTGATTCAAATGGGAAAGCTTACTCTATACCTAGTCATTCGCTCCCATCGGCAAGAGGAATGGGAGAACCAATTACTGGAAGATTGAATGCTGATTCAGGTGTTCAATTTATTTCTTCAGTTATTGGTACGGAAGGAAATAAATTTTTAATAATGAATACGGCAGGTTATGGTTACATATCTGAATATCAAAATATGATTTCAAATAAGAAGACAGGGAGAGCATTCATGAAATTGCCCGATAACGCAAAAATGTTAAAAGCTATACCTGTTAAAGAAAATCATACACATATCGCAGCAGTTTCAAACATTGGGAAGCTATTAATTTTTAATATTGAGGAACTGCCAATATTAGGAAAAGGAAAAGGTAATAAGATAATAAATATTCCAAAAGAAAAGCTTGCAAATGGTGAAGAATTTATGGCTCATGCCCAACTTCTTGCAGATGATAGTTCTTTAAAATTAGAAGTAGGAAAAAGATCTGTAACATTAAAACCTAAAGATTGGTCTGAGTACATTCTTTCAAGAGCAAAAAGGGGTAAAAAAGTTGGTAAATTAATTAATATCGAAAGATTATCTGAAGAATCAAAAACTAAAGACGAATTATAGTAAGTCAAAAAGTGAGGATTTAAGCATGGTTTTAGTTGAAAAAAAAGATGACTGTGATTACTTAATTTCTTTGAGCCCAAATAGCTCTCTTATCGGCTTTCAAAGAATTCTTTTTTTAGCAAGTATTACATTGGTATGTGGAGGAATTGCTACCATATTTTATTTTTTTGGAGCAGCATTAATACTTCCCTTTGCAGGATTGGAGTTAACTATATTATTTATAGCATTCTATTTGAGCTTCAAATGGAGCAGTAATAGAGAAAAAATTTATATTTCTCAAGATATTGTAAAGATAGAGAAAGGTATAAAAAAAGCAAAATACTCATGGGAAGAGTTCAGAACATTTACGTCCTTCCAAATAAAGAGAAATAAAGATAAAAGTATAAGACTAAGTTTTAGATCAAAAGGTGTGGACGTTTATATTGGAGATTTTCTAAATGATGATGATAAACTCTTACTAAAAAGTTCTATAAGTGAAATCATTGATGATTTAAATAAAGAATCTAACCTTTCCATGTAGGAAGTTTCTTTTTTACTTCTACTAATTTTAGTTTTTGTGTATAAGGAATTCCATTCTTGAATTTTGGAAAAGCTTCACCTTGAATGAGAGGCTTGAGGTATTTAATTGCACTTGAGGTAACATCAAAACCATTTTTAGATATAAATGAATAAGGTAACTTTTTTTCGACATTAGCTATCTTGGAAAGTTGAGCTGGCTCTATTTTCCATGAATATTTCTTATTTTTATTTCTAACAATTACAGGCATGACACTATTCATACCATTAATTGCATACTTGACTGCATGAATACCAACAGCTTCAGCATGATTTAAGTCAGTAGTTGAAGAAATATGCCTAGCACTTCTTTGTAAATAATCAGATACAGCCCAATGATTTTTCAAATTTAGCTTTTGTGAAACTAATCCAGCTAAGTAAGGCGCAACACCTCCGAGTTGCGAATGACCAAAGGCATCCCTTGTATTAGATTCTGACAAAAATTTACCTTTGCTATTTTTTACTCCCTCTGATGCAACAATTACACAATAACCTTTATTTTTGACAACTTCTTTTACTTTTTTAAGGAAATTTGTTTGATTAAAACTTATCTCAGGAAACAGAATAATGTGAGGCGCATTATTTTTTTTACTTCTTGCTAAAGCAGAGGAGGCTGCCATCCATCCTGCATGTCTACCCATTACCTCTAAAATAAAAACTTTTGTAGATGTTTCAGACATAGAAGCTACATCCAAGGATGCTTCGAAAACAGAGGTAGCTATGTACTTTGCGGCAGACCCAAATCCAGGACAACTATCTGTAACAGCCAGATCATTATCTACGGTTTTTGGTATAGCAATACAATTTATAGGATAACCTAACTTTTTACTAATTTGAGAAACCTTAAATGCTGTATCTGCGGAATCATTGCCCCCATTATAAAAAAAATAACCTATATCATGAGCTTTAAAAACTTCTACCAATCTTAAGTATTCTTTTTTATTTTCTTCAAAACTCTTTAATTTAAATCTGCACGATCCAAAAATACCTCCAGGACGAGACTTTAAGGAATTTATTGCTGAAAAACTTTCCTTTGACGTATCAATTAATTCTTCCTTCAGCGCCCCAAGAATACCATTCTTTCCAGCATAGACTTTTTTAATTTTTGATTTATGTTTCTTTGATTCAAGGATCAATGCTGCTGCAGTTGCATTTATAACTGATGTAACTCCACCTGACTGAGCATAAAATGCATTTTTTCTCATTATTTCCCTGCTTTAGCTTTGAATAAAATCCAAGTATCGTATTATAACTAATATGCGAATACATATCCTAGGCATTTGCGGAACCTTTATGGCAGGGTTAGCACAAATTCTTAAGGAATCAGGTCATGATGTATCTGGAACCGATATTCAATTTTATCCACCAATGTCTGAATATATTGAAAAAATTGGTATTAAAACTTTTAAAGGTTATGAAAAAAAATCTCTTCCTAAAGCGGATTTATATGTAATTGGTAATTCTCTTTCAAGAGGAAATGAATGTGTAGAAGAAATTTTAGAAAGAAATTTACCCTACGTTTCTGGTCCTGAAATACTTGGGAAAGAGCTAAAGGAAAGAAAAGTTTTCGCGGTTTCTGGAACTCATGGAAAGACGACCACTTCTTACATGCTTGCTCATATCTTTCTTGAACAAGGGAGAGAAATTGGATATCTAGTAGGGGGCATTTCTAAAGATTTTGAAAACTCAGCTAGTCTTGGTCGAGATTCAATTTTCGTAATTGAGGCAGATGAATATGATTCAGCTTTTTTTGATAAGCGATCAAAATTTATTCATTACTGTCCAACTAACGTAATCATAAATAATATAGAATTTGATCACGCTGATATATTTAATGATCTAAACGACATTAAAAGACAATTTCATCATCTCATAAAAATCATTAAGAGCTCCGGAAATATTATTTATTTCAAAGATGATAACCATGCTTTGGATGTTATTAAAGAGGGTGTTTGGTGTAATAAGATTGGAATTAATTCAGAAATGATTTTTGCTGACTGTAATTCAAAGGAATTAAGGATTGGCAATGAAATATTTTCATTAGCCAATCTTCCACTTATTGGAGAACATAACTTTAAAAATTACGTTTGTTCGATTTTAGCTGCAAAGCTTGAAGGAGTTTCTGAGAAAGAATCAATTAAATCTCTCCAAACATTCAATGGCGTTAGGAGAAGAATGGAACTTGTTACAGAATCTTCAAAAATAAAAATATACGACGATTTTGCTCATCATCCAACTGCGATAAAACTTTCATGCGGTGCAATTAGAGACAAGCACGAAAATCAAAAGATATTAGGTATTGTTGAATTAGGTTCAAATACTATGTCTTCAGGATATCACAAAGAAAATCTTATAGACTCATTAGAATCTTTAGATGAATTTTTGATTCTTGACTACCAAAAAAACTATAGTACTCAGAATTCTTTTGACTCTGAAAAGAAACTATTAAGTAATTTAGAAAAAAAGATTTTTGAGTATGATATTATCTTAATTATGACTAATAAAGACAGTCAAAAATTTATAAAACCTATAATTAAAAATCTTGAAAAAAAATAATTTACCCGTTTTTCCATTAGGCTTAGTTGCGCTTCCTGGGACTATACAAAATCTACAGATCTTTGAACCAAGATATATCAATATGGTCAAAAATTGTATGAAAAATAGTCAAGGATTTGTAATAGTTTTTCAAAAACCAACTGATAGCATCGATGATTTTGAAATATCAAAAAAGGGATCTTATGTTGAGATAATTGATTTTAACAATCTTCCAAATGGACTACTGGGTATATCTGTAAAATCAATAAATAAAGTTGTTGTAAATAACTTAATACAATTAAAAGATGGCTTGCATATTGCTGAAATCAATCCTCTAGTTGATCCTGAGGTAGATGATCAAGCATTACTCGCAGAATTTCCAGAAATAACAAATATATTGAATCAGCTGGTTAAACATCCAAGAATTGTTGATATGCCAATTGAAGTTGACTTTAATTCTGCAGATTCTGTGGCCTATCATCTTGCTGGCCTGATTCCAATTCCATGGACCTCAAAACAAAACTTACTTGAGGCATTTGATGCTTCACAAAGATTAAAAATCTTATCTAAATATATTGATGAAATTTCATCAAATTAAATTCTAATTAATAATAATAGGTTCTTTATTTGATTGTTTTCTAAGCCAATTTATGGTTTTTAAAATACTAGGAATAGCAATAATTTTTTTTTCAATATAATATTTCCCAGGGTAGTTACTCATCATTAGTCCTATAAATATTGTGAATAATCCTTGTCCAGGGAGAACCAGCATTAATATGCCTCCAACTATCAAAAGATAACCAATTATGTTTTTAATAATCATTGATATTAACCATGTGAAAGGATATTTAGTTTTAAACTTTGAATTTTTTTTGTACACAAAGTAATCAATAGGTATAAGGGCTACTAACCACTTGATGCTGACTAAGCTAAAAATGAATATAAAAAAAGATAACAAACTTAGCCAAAATATAACAGACTTATATTCGTCTACAAGATCAATAATTTGTTCTAAAAGAATTTCCAAAAATTACTTACCCTTTTCTCATAATTTGATTTAGTATAACAATAAGTAACTTTTAAAATTCAATATATCAATTTAATCTTGTCAAAAAAAAGTCTTTCAAAAATTTGCAACGAAAGTCTAGTGGATAGTAAAGCTGAAAATTTACTTACTTTAGATGTTAAAAATATTTCTTCATTTGCAGACAAAATTATCATAGCAACTGCAAGATCAAATCGACATGCAATGTCTGTTTCAGAAAAATTAGTTGAATGTGTAAAGAAACATAAATTAAGTATTCTAGGAGTTGAAGGTGAAGTTGAATCTGGATGGATATTAGTAGATTGTGGTGATGTGGTCATCAATATTATGAATCAAGAACAAAGAGATTTTTATGATCTTGAGGGTCTTTGGGGAGAGAATATTTTCTTAAAAAAAGAAATCTAATGATTATTCGTATTATTAGTATAGGAAATAAGTTAAATTTATCGGAGTCTAAAAACATAGAATATTTTATCAAGCAGCTTCCAAAAAATTTGCAGATAGAGTTTATAAATTTAAAAAGTCAACAAAATCCAAAATATTCCCAGCAAGAAGTCATAAAAAAAGAATCAAAGTTAATTCTTTCTAGAATTATGAAAAAAGATTTTGTCATAGCCTGTGATTCAAATGGAGAACAAATAAATAGCAGCCAATTTAGTAAATTAATATTGAGATGCCAAAAAAATATAAAACTATATGTTTTATCATAGGTGGTTCATTTGGATTGTCACAAGAAATAAAAGATAATTCAAATATGGTTTTGTCTGCATCTTTACTCACATTTCCTCATAAATTGTTTAGGTTGATTCTTGTTGAGCAAATTTATAGGGCACATACGATAATGAATAAAATGCCATATCATAAATGATTAATTTAAACGAAAGATTATCAGAGAAAAAGAATTTCTTTAATAGATTACTATTTGTATATATTTTTTTTGGAATTTTATTTTTATATTTAATTTACAAGACTTTTACTTTACAAGTATCGAGTTATTCTGACTACGAATTAGCCTCGCTCGAAAATAAAACTAGAGAATTTTTGATACAACCGAGAAGAGGTATTATCTATGACAGGAATGGTGAAATCATCGTTAATAATATACCTAGCTATAACTTAATTGCTAATCTTGCTGTATTAGATGATATAGATAAGCTAATTGAGGATATTCAGAAAATTATTGAGTTATCTGATTCTGAGATAAAAACTATAAATGATAATTTTCCTTCTAAAAAGAAGCAAAATAGAGAGCTTGTATTAAAGAAAGATCTTACACCAAAAGAAATTGCTAAGTTTGAGGTAAGAAGTTATAAGTTTCCTGAACTTCAAATAGCAGTTAGATACTCTCGTGAAAATTTGTTTCCATATCTTTTTTCGCATTCAGTTGGTTATACTGGAAGTTTAGGTGAAGAAGAACTTGAAGAAATCTTAATCTTACAAAATCTACGACCAAAAGAATCAATATTTAGCTACTCAAATGGATTTATAACTGGAAAAACCGGTATAGAAAATGTTTATGATAATAAATTAAGGGGAAAGTTTGGCAAAAAAACATATGAGGTGAACGCTTCTGGAAGAATCCTTAATGAAATTGAAACTATACCACCAATGAATGGTGAAGATATTTTCACGTCACTTGATATAAAAAGTCAAAATGTTGCATTCAATAAATTAGATAATAGAAGAGGTGCAGTTGTTGCTGTAAAAATAGATGATGGCGCTATAGTCACATATGTAAGTTCTCCATCATTTTCTGTAAATAAGATTGCCAATGGACTTTCAAAACAAGAATTTGATGATTTAGTACTCAATGAAGATAAGCTTTTCTTTGATCGCGCTGCGCAGGGAAGATATTCTCCAGCATCAACTATTAAACCAGCAATTGGCTTATTTGGTCTCAAAAAAAAGCTCATTGATTGGAATTCTACTATTGAAGATCCAGGCTTTTTTGTTTTGCCTGAAGATGGAAGAACCTATAGGGGTTGGAAGAAAGGAGGCCATGGTGAAATCAATCTCAAGGATGCAATAATTGAAAGCTCTAATACTTTCTTTTTCTCATTAGCATACCAAACTGAGATAGAGGATTTAAGGGAACATTTATCTCATTTTGGCTTTGGCAAGAATATTTGCAAAGATTGTTTCATGCCAGATATTGGACTACTTCCAAGTCCAGAATGGAAAATGAACACTCATAATTTTGGATGGTATAAAGGTGACACAGTAAATTTGGGCGTAGGACAGGGTTATATTAATGCAACGCCAATGCAATTGGCGTACTATTCAGCATTTTTAGCAACAAAGGGTAAATTAAATAAATTCTCCTTTGTACAAGATAGACAAGACATTAAAAAGGACACATATATTTCAAAAAATATAAATTCGAATGACTGGACAAAGATTCACGAGAGCATGGTTGGCGTAATTGAAAATCCTAAAGGTACAGCAGGAAGATTAAGAGCTTTAAAAGATTATATTGTTGCAGCTAAATCAGGAACTGTTGAATTGGTGAGTACAGAAACAAAAGAAGATTATCAAATAATACGTGAGATTGAAGGTCAACGTGATCATGCAATAATAATTGCTTTTGGACCAATTCCTAATCCAGAATATGCTGTTAGTGTTGTCATAGAAAATGGAGAAAGTGGTGGCTCTGTGGCAGGTCCTGTAGCTATTGCTGTTTTAAATAGTTTAATAAAAGAATGAATAAACTTAAGTTAATTTTAAAAGATAAAATATATTTCGATCAGTATTTATTTATTTCAATAACTTTGCTCTCAATCATGGGATTGGTATTTCTTTATAGTGCTTCTCAAGGAAATATAGAAACTACAATCAAACAGTCTGCGTTCGTAATTTTTGGATTGGTATTAATGTTTCTTGTCAGCCAACTTGATCCTGACTTTTTTAAAAGTAATTCATTATTTTTTTTGATTTGCTCAATAATTTTTATTTTTTTAACTCTTATTTTTGGGAAGGAAGTAAATGGAGCCAAAAGGTGGTTAGACTTAGGATTTTTTACCCTGCAAACCTCTGAAATTATCAAAATAACATTACCAGTATTTTTAGCAGCTTATTTATATGATAAATCTTTACCCATCAACTTATTAAATACTTTTGTAGCACTTACGTTAATTCTTATCATAGTAAATCTGGTAAGAATTCAGCCAGATTTAGGCACTAGCATAGTAATATTAATTGCAGGTTTGTATATTTTGTTTTTAGCTGGATTAAGTTGGAGATTTATAGGAGTCTCATCTGGGTTATTTGTCTTATCACTGCCTTTCATTTGGAATAACTTTTTAGAACCTTTTCAAAAACAAAGAATTTTGACTTTATTAGATCCAACCTCAGACCCATATGGCTCTGGTTGGAATATAACACAATCAAAAATTGCAATAGGTTCCGGAGGAATTCAGGGAAAAGGTTATCAAATGGGCTCTCAAGCACATTTAGATTTTTTACCTGAGACAGAAACTGATTTTATATTTTCAGTAATAGCGGAAGAATTTGGTTTTATTGGAGTATGCATCTTACTATCAATATTTTTTTTTATTTTGTTGAGATGTTTATATTTAGCTCTTAATGCTCGAGATAGATTCTGCAGACTGACAATAGGTGGTTTGAGCCTACTTTTCTTATCAACAATATTTATAAATCTTTCAATGGTTGTTGGAATAATCCCAGTGGTTGGCATGCCTTTGCCTTTTATTAGTAAGGGTGGTTCATCTTTGTTATCGTTTTACATATCATTTGGAATTATAATTTCGATGGCAACACACAAAAAGCTAATGCAAAGATGAAGTATTTATTATTTATTAATTTATTAATAGCTAATTTTATTTTTGCTGAATACTATGATCATCCTGAATCTCAAAAAATCATAAAAGAACTTGTTGAAGTTCATAATTTTGATCCTAATTATGTTGAGAGAGTTCTAAAGGATGCAAGAAAACAACAAAAAATTATTGACTCTATTTCGAAACCAGCGGAGTTTACTTGGACTTGGGATAGATACAAAAAGTTATTTATTGAAGATAAAAGAATAAAAAATGGCAAAAATTTTATTCAAAATAATATAAAAACTCTAGAAAAAGCCGAGGCAGAGTTTGGTGTACCAAAAGAAATAATTGTTGCAATAATGGGAATAGAAACAAGGTATGGGAGAATAATGGGCAATTATAGAGTTATTGATAGCTTAACAACTTTAGGATTTGATTACCCAAGAAGATCAAAATTTTTTAAAGATGAACTCGTTAAATATTTTTTATTAACAAGAGAAAATAATCTCGATATTCTCTCAGTCAAAGGATCATATGCAGGAGCAATGGGATATGGCCAATTTATATCATCAAGTTATCGCGCATATGCAATCGACTTTGATGGAGACGGATATGTGGATTTATTCAATTCAATTGAGGATTCTATAGGAAGTGTTGCGAATTATCTAAAAGTTCATGGTTGGGTAAGGAATGGAAAAATTGTTACTAAGTCATCTTTAAATAATGTTAGAGATATATATAAACCTCATGTTTCACTTTCAAAATTTATTCCTTTGAGTTTTAATGAGAATGGAGAAGATATTTATTTTATTGGTGATGACAATTTTGTTGCAATTACCAAATATAATAGAAGTCATTTTTATGCAATGGCAGTTTATTACTTATCAGAAGATTTAAAAAAATGAAGAATATTTTTGCATTTATATTACTATCATCTAATTTTATTTTTGCACAGAGCTTTGTTCCAAATGCACCTGATCTGAATCTAAAAAGTTATATGTTAATTGAGCCAAATACAAATACTGTAATAGCAGAATCAAATTCTAATGGTCTTATTGAGCCCGCAAGTATGACAAAGGTTATGACGGCATATGTAGTTGCAGATCAGATTAAAAATGATCTGATAAGTTTGGATGACACAGTTTTAATAAGTGAGAAAGCTTGGAGAATGGGTGGCTCAAAAATGTTTATTGAAGTTGGTAAAAGAGTTAGTATTCTAGATTTATTAAAAGGCATTATCATTCAGTCTGGAAATGATGCTGCTGTTGCAATCGCAGAATATGTTGGCGGAACAGAGGAGGGTTTTGTAGATTTAATGAATTCTTATGCTGGCGTTATGGGCATGAATGACACACTATTTATAAATTCAACAGGCCTCCCAGACACAAATCATTTAACTTCTGCAATAGATTTATCAATTTTAACATCTAATTTCATATCTAATTTTCCTGACATATATGCATTATTCAAAGAAAAAGAATTTGAATATGGAGGCATTTCTGGAAACAAATACAACAGAAATAAGTTGTTATGGAGAGATGAAACTTCTGATGGTGTCAAAACTGGTCATACTTCGTCAGCTGGTTATTGTTTAATTGGATCTGCAAAAAGAGGCAATATGAGACTCATAACAGTTGTTGCAGGTAGTGACACAGCTAATAATAGTTTTGCAGATACTCAAAGATTGTTAGAGTATGGATTCAGATTTTATGCTACTCAAAAATATTTTGATGCAAATAAAGAATATACAACTGCAAAAATTTGGGGTGGTAAATCAGATAACATAAGTCTAGGAGTGGTGAATGATATATCTATAACTTTGCCTCGAACGAGTTTCAAAAATGTAAAAGTTAATTACAACGTTAGAAATAATTTACAAGCCCCAATCAAGATTGGTGATAAGTTAGGAACATTAGAAATTATTAGTAATGATAAAATAGTCTCTACCTCTGACCTTATTGCTTTGGAAAATGTTGATTCTAAAGGTTTTTTTGGAAGACTATGGTCTAAGTTTGTACTTTGGGTAATTAGTTTATTTGGATTAGATTAGATGAAGGACATTCATGCTGTTTTTAATGGTAGATTTGATTCGTTAGGCAATATTAAAATCTCACCTTTGAGTAGGGCATATACATTCTCTGACAGCGTCTATGAAGTTATTCCTTTTTATAACTCAAATATAATTGCTTTTGAAAAACATATTTTAAGATTAAATAAAAGCTGTGATTCATTATCGTTTTGTGCAGATATAGAAGAAATTTCAAAAGAAATTACTGAACTTATAGATAAAAGCAATTTAAATGATGGGTATGTATATTATCAAATTTCCCGTGGCGTGGATCCCATTAGATCTCATATGTATGAGGAAGATATCTCAATAGAAACATTTGGATACGTTTTGCCTCACTCTTTTAAATCAAAGAACTTAAAGGTTATGTTATGCAAAGATTTAAGATGGCAAAGATGTGATATTAAATCAACATCATTACTTGGCAATGTAATGACTATGAATAGTGCGAAAGAAAAAGGTTGTGATGAAGTAATAATGCATAAAAATAATATTATTACGGAAGGAGGCGCGTCTAATGTATTTTTTTCTGATGATGATTGTGTTTTTACACCTAAACTTTCTAAAAATATTCTTCCAGGAATAACAAGAGAACTGCTTATAAAAGAAATTACAGCCAAAGGAATTAAGGTTAAAGAGGGCAGTTATAATGCTGATGATTTATTAAGTGCTAAATCAATTTGGTTAACGAGTTCAACGAAGGGTTTAGCTCAAGTTGTTGAAATTGTTAACCAGAAAACAAATCTTGAAATTGATCATAAACTATTTAAAGAGTGTAATAATATATTTACATCTAATTTTCTTAGTTAGAAGTTAAATCAATAATCATATTATCAAGCTCTTGCCAAAATTGATCTTTTGAAATACCGGCGAGCCCTTTGGAGGCCAAATCTAGTTGATATACTTTTTTTTGTAATAAGATCATTTTTTTGAGCGGGTGTTTTTTAATAAAAGTTAAATAATTTGGGATTTTATTTTTCCATACTCCCAATTTTTCTAATGTCATTTTGTCTTGATCTGTTCCAATACATACATTGATAATTTTTCCAATAATCCATACTAGCAAAGGCCCATAGTGCGCATCATTTTTTTTAATTGAGTTGATTATTCTGAGAGAGTAACTTGTATCTAATTCAATAATTTTGTCCTCTAATTGATATGGTAAAAAGTCTGCATTCTCAGAACTTAAATTGTCAACTGTTTCTTCTTTTGAATATGTTAATTTCAACATATTGATTTCGTTTTGTTGTGCCACCAAATTATTTGAAAAAATATCGATAATTCTATTAGAATAATTATCAGCATCTGTATCTGACATGAAACTAAGTTGATTTTTCACCCAAGCTCTTTCTTCGAATGGCCTTAATTTATTGCACTCAATCATCAAAGAAGAATTATTTACTTGTTTCACCCATTTAGTAGCTTTACTTATTTTCTCAATTGACGATTTAATAATTATTGCAATATTATCTTTTTTATCTATGTCTTTTATCTCAAATATTCCAAGAATATCATTTGGAATTTTTCCTTTGTAATGATTAATCTCTATTATAGTTTTTGAGCCAAATAAAGTACCGGAACTGTTCTCTAAAATTATTTTATTAATATTAGAATAGTCATTTTCTGAAATTATCTTCTTTTCAGTAAAACCTCTCTCCTCAAGAAATGAATTAATTTGATTCAATGAATCATTTTTAAGAATTATCTCTGAACCAAATAAAAAGAAAATATTTGATGATTTATCAAGATATTTTGATAACGATGTAGGTTCACAAATCAATTAGATTGACCTCTAAGATTAATTGATTAATTAGATCATTTACAATTTCCTTTTCCATATACTCAATCATTTGATTTTCAGCCAATGGGTTTAATTCAATCGCACTAAATCTTTTTGTTGCATTTATACTTTTTGAATTCATTTTATGATCCATGTTCATATTATGATTCATATGCATTGATGCATTTTCTTTTACACTAAAAGTTAAAGTTGCTTTAATTTCCTTTTCGATAGCTCTTAATGCTGCCCCAGAATAAATTTCATATGTTCTCAGATTATATTGAATAATATTTACTTCAATTTTCTCTTCATTATTATTCGTATTAGAACCATTTAAAAAAATAATTTTCTCTTTCAACAAAGTAGGAATATTTTGATTAAATGTAAAATAATATTCTTCTGAATTAAATTTAAACTGCTTAAATTCACTAACATTGCAAGACGTAACAAAAAAACAAGCAAAGAGTAATAATATTTCTTTTTTATAAACCATATAAATATATTAAATGTTAATAATGGATTAATGTACTTAAGTTACAAAATTAATTAATTTATTTTTAACAAAAATAACTTTCTTTATTTTATTTTCACCAATAATATTTTTTACATTTTTTATATTTAGAGATAGATCTTCTATTTCATTCTCCGTCATATTTATATTGGCGTGCATTTTTCCTCTTACTTTTCCGTTAACTTGGATTACTAATTCAAATTCATCGGATTCAACTATTTCATCATCAAACTCTGGCCAAGATGTTTCAATACATGATTCATCACTAATAAATTTATTCCAAAGATACTCCGATATATGCGGTGCAATTGGGAATAACATTTTTAAAGTGAATAGTATGGCCTCATTCAAGCAAAATTTTTGTGAATCTGTCGCACCTTCAGTTTTAAATTCTTCTGGAATGAAATTAAGTAACTCCATTATTGAGGCAATCGCAGTGTTAAATGAAAACCTCGACTCATAATCATTTTCAACTTTTTTGAGAGTTGAGTGTGATTTTCGTCTTAAATCAAGCTCTTGTTTTGTAAATTTTAAATCTCTTTCAAATTTTAGATTTTTTCTTTTATTAACCAGTTTCCAAATCTTATTTAAAAATCTTGATGCCCCTTCAACAGATGATTCACTCCATTCAAGACTCTGTTCAGGTGGAGAAGTAAACATCATATATAGTCTTACTGTGTCAGCACCATACTTTTCAATATATGATTGTGGATCAACTGTGTTGCCTTTAGATTTCGACATTTTAGCCCCGTCTTTTAATACCATACCTTGTGTAAGTAGTCTTTTAAAAGGCTCATCTCCCTCAAGAAGTCCAATATCTCTGAGAGCTTTATGAAAAAACCTAGAATATAACAAATGCAATATAGCATGCTCAATCCCACCAACGTATAAATCAACAGGTAACCAATATTCAGTGTTGTCATCAAAAATATTTTTTTTATTATCGGCTGATGTAAATCTTGCGTAATACCATGACGAATCCATAAAGGTATCAAAGGTATCACCCTCTCTATATTGACCATTATCTAAATTGATAAATTCTTTATTTTGACTTAATGGTATGGGTAAAGAACTTTCTTTTAACTCTGGAAGTTTTACAGGCATATTATTTTCATCAATAATCTTTGGGTTATCATCTTTATAAACAACTGGTATTGGGCAACCCCAATACCTTTGTCTGCTAACTCCCCAATCTCTAAGTCTAAATTGAACTAATTCTTTACCAGATTTTAATTTTATTAATTCTTGAATTATTTTTTTTGACGCATCATCAGATAAAATACCATTAAATTTTTCTGAATTTATTAACGTTCCCTTATTGCTATTTGGAAGTCCGCCACTAGAGTTTTTAATTACCTCTTTAATAGGTAGATTATATTTTTTCGCGAATTCAAAATCTCTTGAATCATGAGCAGGAACCCCCATTACCACTCCTGTGCCATAATCAAGTAAAACAAAATTCCCAATCCACACAGGTATTTTCTCTCCAGTCAATGGATGTATAACCTTGAGTTTTGTATCAATTCCTAATTTTTCTGCTTTTGCAATATCTGCTTCCGCGGCTTTTATCTCTCTACATTTTTCAAGGAATTTAGCTATATCTTTATTATTTTTAGATAAATCTTCAGCTAACTTATGATTAGGTGAAATTGCTAGAAATGAAACTCCGTATATGGTGTCGGGTCTAGTCGAAAATGTTACAAGAGACTTTTTATCGCCCTCAACCTCATATTCAATTTCAGCACCAAAGGATTTCCCAATCCAATTTCTTTGCATAAGTTTTACATTTTCAGGCCAATCAAGACTATCAAGTGATGTTAGGAGCTCATCTGCATAGTCAGTTATTTTTATAAACCATTGATCAATTTCTTTAATTTCTATTTGAGCCCCAGATCTCCAACCTTTGCCATCTATAACTTGTTCATTGGCTAATACTGTTTCGTCAACAGGATCCCAATTAACTAGTGCTTTTTTTCTGTAAACGAGCCCCGCATCATAAAACTTTTTAAATATCAATTGCTCCCATTTATANTAACTTGANTCACATGTTCNNAGNTCTTTTGACCAATCNTAACTAAANCCAAGNGATTNNAGTTGTGANTTCATNTTTTCAATATTNTGNTNNGTCCANTNNTTNGGACTTACTTTGTTTNCAATNGCAGCATTNTCNGCNGGCANACCAAANGCATCCCAACCCATTGGCTGAAATACATTGAAGTTTTTCATTCTTTTATACCTTGAAATGACATCTCCAATTGTGTAATTTCTTACATGTCCCATATGGAGCTTTCCTGATGGATAGGGAAACATAGATAAACAATAATATTTCTCTCTATCATCAATTTTAGAAACATATCTTTTTTCTTGATCCCATTTTTTTTGAATTACTTCTTCAATTGATTTGTGGTTGTAGTCCGAACTCATTTTTTTAAAGTTTTAAATTTGATTATATTTATGTTAGTAGCTTATATAAATCTAAGAATTTTCTGAGGAGGACTCCTCAGATAAATTCTCTGCAATANCTTTATTATTACCTTTTGTAATTCTTACAGATTCCTCACCTTGACTTACCTCAATTTCTTTTAAATTTGATTCTTCTAACATTTCTATTAATGTTTTGATTTTTCTAATGTCCATAATTTATACCTATTTGTTTTTTATAGCCTCCTCCAAGGCAAGAATGTAACCGTTGGTTCCAAAACCACTAAAAACTTTTTTTGCAATATCACTGAAATATGATTTTTTTCTAAAGTCTTCTCTTGCATTAATATCAGATATATGGACTTCAAAGAATGGTATTTTTACTGCCAAAATTGCATCTCTCAGTGCAACACTTGTATGAGTATATGCAGCAGGATTAAATATTATTGCATCTATATTATTCTTGAGTGCAGAATGAATCGCATCTATTAGTTCATGCTCTGCATTGCTTTGATAAAAACTTATATAACAATCTAAATCTTTAGCTCTATCCCTAAGTTTCATTTTTACATCATCTAATGTTTCAGAACCATATATATCTTCTTCACGCATACCGAGCATATTAAGATTTGGACCATTCAGTACTAGTATCTTCATTTAACAGATTTTAACAGAAATTAAATACATTTAAATGTATTTTAATTAATTTTTAAATTTTGTACTGGGTAACAAAAACCTTGATCAGAGCAGCCCTGATATGAAACTTTTATCATTTCTTCTTCAGTATTNTTTGTTAGGGAAATATTTATGAAATCTCTTATTATTTTTGTTTCGCCAAAGAACTCATCTTCATGATCTTTGATAGTACCATCATCAATATTATATTTGATGTTTTTATCCTGTTGAGTAACAAATATGGAATCTAAGTAAAGATAGTATCCTTCTTCGATAGTCCAATTTATTTTAATAATCTTCATATCTTTTGAATAACTAAAAATGAAGACTTTATCTGCAGGTTTAATTTGATTATTTTGCAAGTATGACAAAGATAAATCTTGACCTGTACTAAGTGAAGAAAAAGATAAAAAATAGAATATAAGAAATAATGTTTTTTTCATAGATAACTAAGCTAAACTGCTCAAATTATAAAGTGAAAACNAACTTTATTTATAATAAAAAGATAAATGATAAGAAATTTTTTTATAAATATATTATTTTCATTACCTATTTGGTTAATTGAAATCATATATAAATTTAAAAAAGACATAAAAAGAGGATATATTTTTGATTCACAATCAAGAATGCTTTTTTCTCTGATGCCAAAATTTGAACTTCATAAAGTTAAAGAGGAAGAAATTCCCAAGATTAGAAATTTAATAATTAAAAAAAGAATTAATTTAAGACTCTCTAAAAAAACAAAAAAGAAAATAGAAATTAAGGATCATCTTATTGATAAAAAAAATAATTTAAAGTTAAGAGAGTATAGTCCCTATGTTACTGATAACGAAAATGTAATTCTTTATTTTCATGGNGGTGGTTATGTTTTAAATTCAATAGAAACACATCACTTAACTGTTTCNTACTTTTCTGAAAAGTTAAGAACAAGAATATTTTCCTTGGCTTATAGTTTGTCCCCTGAGAATAAATTCCCATACGCTACGAATGAGGCATTATTGGCAATTAACTGGCTCAATAAAAATGGATATCAGATGAAAAATATTAACTTATGTGGTGANAGTGCAGGCGCTCATCTTGCAGCTTCTGCATCCCATTCAATTGCTAAAGAAAACACGGAAAACATAAATAGCCAATTTTTGATCTATCCCATGTGTGACCCGACTTGCAACACTGAGTCTAGCGAAATATTTAAAAAGGATTATTTATTAACAAAAGATACAATGAAATGGTTTTGGGATAAGTTAAGAAATGATAATAATGATGATCTCAAGGACACATTTAATTTATTATTATTTAAACCAAACAAAAGATTTCCAAAAACCATAATTGTAACTGCAGGATTTGATCCACTATCTGATGAAGCAGAAAAATATGCTTTTTTACTTCATGAAAATGGTTGTTTTGTGAAACAATTGCATTATCCGTCTTTATTTCATGGCTTTGCTTCAATGACACGACTAAAGTCTGCCAATAAAGCGGTAAATGATTTTTTATCAGAATATAAGAAAATACTATGAGTAATATTGTAGAAGTAAAAGACTTAAGCATTGATTTTAATGTTAGAGATGGAAAATTTCGTGCTGTGGAAGAAATTAGCTTTAATATTCAAAAAAATAAAACTCTTGCTTTAGTAGGTGAGTCAGGTTCAGGTAAATCTGTGACTGCTATGTCTATCATGCAGCTTCTTCCTCATCCTCAATCATCTTATTCAAATGGATCGTCAATTAAGTTTGAAAATAAAGAAATAATTAACGCCTCAAAGAAGGAACTCTTAAACTTAAGAGGTAATATAATATCAATGGTATTTCAAGAACCAATGACTTCTTTAAATCCATATCACCGAGTTGGAGCTCAAATTACAGAATCTGTGATACTCCATTCTGATATTTCACAGTTAGGAGCAAAAGAAGAAGCGATTAATCTAATGAAATTGGTTGAAATAGATGATGTCGAAAGAAGATTTAATTCATATCCACATGAGCTATCTGGGGGACAACGCCAAAGAATAATGATTGCTATGGCTTTAGTTAACAAACCAAAGTTGTTAATTGCAGATGAACCTACAACAGCATTAGACGTAACCATTCAAGCACAGATCTTAGATCTAATGTACAAATTAAAAAGAGAATTAGGTATGTCGATATTATTTATCACACATGACCTTGGACTCGTAAAAGAGTTTTCTGATCAAGTTTGTGTCATGCAAAATGGAAATATTGTAGAAAAAGGAAATACTTCAGATGTTTTTGAGAACCCTGAACATCCTTACACACAAAAACTTCTTAATGCTGAGCCTAAACCAAAAGAAATAATAAATCGTAAACACGCCCCTTTGATAGAGATTGAAAATCTTAATGTTTTTTACAATATACCAACTAAGAATTTTTTTAAAAAAAATAGATTCCATGCTGTAAAAAATACCTCATTAAATATCCACAAAAACACGACAATTGGTCTTGTTGGCGAATCAGGGTCTGGAAAATCTACTCTTGGCAAAGCAATAGCTAATTTAACGCCATATGAAGGAAAGATTTATTTCAATGGACAGGAAATTGCTTCGTCTTCGAAAGAAATCAAGAAGAATATACAAATAGTCTTTCAAGATCCTTACGGATCTTTATCACCAAGAATGACAATAGGAGAGATTGTTGGAGAAGGATTAGATGTCCACTTTAGTCTTTCCAAAAATGAATCAGAATATAGGATTGATAAGGTTTTAAGTGATGTTGGGATAGACCTAAAAGCAAAGAATAAATATCCGCATGAATTTTCAGGTGGCCAACGTCAAAGGATTGCTATTGCAAGATCTTTGATTTTAAATCCAAATTTTATGATTTTAGATGAACCAACCTCCGCTCTTGATAGATCAATACAAATTCAAGTAATTAACCTCTTAAAAGCAATACAAGAAGAATATAAGTTAACTTATCTATTTATAAGTCACGATTTAAAAGTAATTCGTTCAATGTCTGACTATATTTTTGTTATGAAAGATGGAAAAATTGTAGAATCTGGACTTTCAAACGATGTTTTTAACTATCCAAAAGAAAAATATACTAAAAAATTACTCTCAGCTGCGCTAAGATACGCATCCGATTGAGAAATTGATAATAAAATGAGTGCAAGAAAATATTCAAAAGAATTAGTTGATGGCCCAAATCAGGCAGCATCAAGATCAATGCTTAGAGGTGTTGGCTTTGAGACTGAGGATTTTTCAAAGCCATTTGTTGGAATCGCATCCACAGGTGCAAAAGTAACACCATGTAACATGCATATAAACAAATTATCTGAGGTTGTAGAACATTCCATTAATCTATCCGGTGGTAAAGGAGTGCTTTTTAATACGATAACTGTCTCTGATGGCATATCTATGGGAACTCAAGGAATGAAATATTCTCTTGTATCAAGAGAAGTAATTGCAGATTCAATTGAAACTGTAGTTGGCTGCTTAGGATATGACGGACTTATTGCAATTGGTGGTTGTGACAAAAATATGCCAGGTTGTCTTATTGGTATGGCTAGATTAAATAGACCTTCAATATTTATATATGGTGGCTCTATTAAACCAAGTGATGAGAATACTGATTATGTAACTGTCTCCGAGAAAGTAGGTGAATTTTCTAAAGGTTCAATTAATGAAGAAGAATTAATTCATTATGAAAAGATATCTGTAGTTGGTCCTGGTTCTTGTGGTGGAATGTACACAGCAAATACTATGGCTTCTGCAATTGAGGCATTGGGTATGAGTTTGCCTGGCAGCAGCAGCCAAGATGCAACATCTGATTCAAAAAATGTTGATTGCACTAATGCTGGCATTGCTATTATGAATTTGCTAGAAAAAGATATTAAGCCATCAGATATTATGACAAGAGAGGCATTTGAGAATGCTATTACAATTGTAATTGCTCTAGGCGGTTCAACTAATGCAGTTCTTCACTTGCTAGCTATGGCACATTCAATTGGAGTTGAGCTTTGTTTGGATGATTTTACAAAAATTGGTGAGAAAACGCCTGTTTTAGCTGATTTAAAACCCTTTGGCAAACATTATATGTCTGAACTTAATGCAAAAGGTGGAATTCAGCCCCTGATGAAAACATTGCTCGAAAAAGGACTGCTTCATGGTCACTGCATGACAGTAACAGGAAATATCTTAAAAGAAAATTTAAAAGATATTGCTCCTTATGATACTAGTGAAATTATAAGAAGTTTTGATAACCCCATAAAAAAAGACAGCCACTTGAGAGTATTATATGGCAATCTTGCAAAAGATGGAGCAGTTGCAAAGATAACTGGTATGGAAGGAACTGCTTTCGAAGGAAAAGCAAAAGTATTTAATTCGGAGGAAGAGGGAGTAAAAGCAATATTGTCAAACCAAATCAAAGATGGTGATGTAATTGTTATTAGATACGAAGGTCCAAAAGGTGGACCCGGAATGCGAGAAATGTTGAAGCCTACATCAGCTATAATGGGACTCGGCTTAGGCAGTAAAATTGGATTTATTACTGACGGGAGATTTTCTGGTGGGACTCATGGTTTTGTTGTAGGTCATGTTTCTCCTGAAGCAGCAGAGGGAGGACTGATTGCTTTGGTTGAAGATGGAGACACAATATTAATTGATGCAGATAATGATCAACTAATATTAAAAGTCCATGAAGATGAAATTCAAAAAAGACAATTAAATTGGAAAAATCCAATCAAAGGCCCAAAAAAAGGAGTACTTGCCAAATATGCTAAAAGTGTTAAATCTGCAAGTTTAGGAGCCATTACTGATTAAAATGACTGTTGAAAGAAAATTTCCAAATACTCGCTTAAGAAGGTTGAGAAAAAATCTTAATCTCATTGATCTTGTCTCTGAGACAAATTTAACTTCAAAAGATTTAATCCAACCTATTTTTATAAAAGAAAACTTTAATGAAAAAGAGCAAATTCAATCCATGCCGGGTGTATTCAGATTTGGGATTGATCAAGCACTCACTGAAATTGAAGAAATACTAAGCTCAGGTATCAATGCAATTGCTGTTTTTCCAGTTATTGAAGCTACAAAGAAGGATGACAAAGGTTCTGAGGCTCTAAATCAAAATAACTTTATAAATACATCCATTAATAAAATTAAGCAAGAATTTCCTGAACTGATTTTAATTGCTGATGTCGCATTAGATCCATATACAGATCATGGGCATGACGGCATTTTAGTAAATAATGAGGTTGATAATGACAAAACAAATGAAGTATTAGTAAATCAATCTTTGTTGTTAGCTGATGCTGGGGCAGACATTGTTGCTCCCTCGGATATGATGGATGGAAGAATAGGATTAATAAGACAGGCTTTTGAAAAGGAAAATTTTAAAGACACAATTCTACTTTCTTATGCTGCTAAATTTAATTCTAAGTTTTATGGACCATTCAGGGAAGCTGTTAAGTCTGCATCTAGTCTAGGAAATTCTTCAAAATCAACATATCAAATGAATACATCTAATATTAACGAATCATTGCATGAGGTTTCTCTAGACATTAGGGAGGGTGCAGATATAGTTATGGTAAAACCAGCAATGCCGTATTTAGATATTATTCAAATGGTTAAAAATGAATTTAAAGTACCAACTTTTGCTTATCAAGTAAGCGGAGAGTTTAGTATGTTAAAAAATGCAATCGACCTTGGATGGCTTGATAAAGGGGGTATGTTAGAATCTTTAATTAGCATTAAAAGGTCAGGTGCGGATGCAATTCTTTCTTATGCTGCTAAAGACATTTCAAAGGAGATAAACAAGATATGAGC
Organism: Gammaproteobacteria bacterium; assembly: GCA_002690725.1. Lineage (GTDB taxonomy): Bacteria > Pseudomonadota > Gammaproteobacteria > Magnimaribacterales > D2472 > SAR86A. The sequence goes on along the minus strand of NZFS01000008.1, from coordinate 14,499 downwards.
AATGTAGTTGAAGTTGAAAATAAAGATGACTTTATAAATGAAGTTATTAATTCAGGCAGTCCGGTGCTTGTTGATTTTTGGGCAGAATGGTGTGGGCCATGCAAACAGCTTGCTCCTTTGGTAGAAGCCGCTTCAGAAGAATTTAAAGGTAAAATCAAAGTTTGTAAAATGGATGTAGATGTAAATAGAGAAACTGCAGCTGAATATGGTGTTAGATCAATTCCAACTTTGATGATTTTTGAAAATGGAAACCCTGTTGCCACAGAGATAGGAGCCTTAACTAAGCCACAACTTGACGAATTTATAAGATCTAAAATTTAATAATTTTGTATATAACTTTGCTTATTCTACAAAAAGAGTTATTATTTTCACCCCAGAGTAAAAAAAACCTTCCATTTATAAACATTTCAAATTAAATAATAGTGAAATAAATAATTATATGAATCTTAGTGAAATTAAAGATAAGCCTATAAGTGAATTAGTCGATATAGCACTAGAATTAGGTTTAGAAGATTTAGGTCGTCTAAAAAAACAAGAGATAATTTTCCGTATTTTCAAGAAAAAAGCATTTGAGGGATCAGATATATATGGTGGTGGAGTATTAGAAATTCTTAATGATGGTTTTGGATTTTTAAGGTCTCCACAAGGCTCATATTGTGCTGGCGAAGACGATATATATGTTTCACCAAGTCAAATTAGGAAATTTGGATTACGAAAAGGTGATTCTGTTGAAGGTAAAATTAGAACACCAAAAGATAAAGAACGATATTTTGCATTGATTCAAGTAGATACAATCAATGGAGAAGAACCATCAAAAACAAAAAACAAAATTCTCTTTGAAAACTTAACTCCTTTGTTTCCAACAGAAAGGTTGATGCTTGAACAAGGAAGTGGTTCAAATGAAGATCTTTCATCAAGAATAATTGACTTAATTGCACCTGTTGGAAAAGGACAAAGGGGATTAATAGTATCACCTCCCAAAGCAGGTAAAACCTTAATGCTTCAAAGTATTGCTCATTCAATAAAAAGCAATAATCCAGAGGTTGAACTTATTGTACTTCTAATTGATGAGAGGCCAGAAGAGGTTACGGATATGTCGAGAACTGTCAAGGGAGAAGTTGTAGCAAGTACTTTTGATGAGCCTCCTACGAGACATGTTCAAGTAGCCAATATGGTTATCGAAAAAGCAAAAAGGTTAGTCGAACACAAAAAAGATGTAGTAATACTTCTTGATTCTATTACAAGACTTGGTAGAGCCTATAATTCAGTTCAACCCGCATCAGGTAAGATTTTAAGTGGTGGTGTAGATTCAAATGCTCTGGAAAGACCAAAAAGATTTTTTGGTGCTGCAAGAAACTTAGAAGAAGGAGGCAGTCTAACTATTATAGCTACCGCTCTTGTGGAAACTGGCTCAAAAATGGATGAAGTGATTTTCGAGGAATTTAAAGGAACTGGAAATATGGAAATACATTTAGAGAGGAAAATAGCTGAAAAAAGAATCTATCCTGCAATTAATGTAAGACGATCAGGCACTAGAAGAGAAGACCTTTTAACCAGTGATGTTGAATTACAAAGAATGTATGTCCTTAGAAAAATTCTTGATGAAATGGAAGATGCTCAGGCAATACAATTCTTGATTGATAGAATTAAGTCTCATAAAACAAATGATGAATTTTTTAGTTCTATGAAAAATGGTAATGGAAAAAAGTCTAAGTAGTACTTTTTATAGATTCTCTAATATCATCTGAAAAATAATCCACAAAATAAGAGCTTAGACCAAAGCTAGCAATATGTGCGTTTATCCTATCTGATATACCAAATAATTTGGCTTTAGTTTTACTTGAATATATTTCTTCAAAAAAAATATCAAAAGCAAATGTACTTGGGAAAATAATTGCATCGGCCCTCATAAAATCTCTCTTGATATGATCATAACTAGCATATTTAGTCCTTTTATAACAGATTACTTCTTCAACATTTTCACCAGATGTATTGAGAAAGTTAAATATATCATTTAGACCTTTTTCACCTTTTACGATGAGATAATTACCGCCATTTTTATTATTAAATATAACTTTTTTTAATTCTTGAGAACCTGGAAAATTTGGACATATAGACTCAATATTTTTTTTTGCTAGGTAGCTTTGAGTTGCCTTGCCCATACAGAATATATTCTTATCTTTTATCATTTTATAATCTCTAAAGAAATCGACAGAAGTAATGCTCTGAAATATTATATTTGTATATTCATTTGCAGAAAGACTATATTCAACTCCCTTTGTGTCAAAAAGAGGAATATTTATAATAGATTCTTTGCAATCTTTATCTGCACTTCGCCTAGAACTCGTATCAATTATGTTCATTTAAAAGATCTTTACCTCCTTTTTTATAAAATTCATCTAATGTTTGAAGAATAGCCTCGTCTTCACTGCAAGATCCATTAGCACTTATGGAGATATATTTATTCTTACCGTATATTTCAGCATTTATTACTGGATAATGTCCTGAATAATCTTCACTCCATACTTCAACAGCCAAAGCTGAATGGCAATCAGCACCTATTTCTCTTAGAAATTTATTCCCCATATTTATGTTATTTAGATACAGATCTGCCCCATCCTTCCTATGAATTAATATATTCTTAATAATTTCTGAATGGGGTAATATAAAGTCTTTATTTTTTTGAATACAAATTAAACCCTGTGAAGTTGGCGTTATATGATCATCTAATAATACTGAATTAAGCTCAAAACCCAATCTTTTACATCCTGCATTTGCAAGAATAATACAATCAAACTCACCACTTTCTAATTTTTCAACTCTAGTATTGATGTTGCCATTAAGATTAATAACATTTTGCGCACCCAAAAAAAACTTAGCTTGCATTTGTCTTCTTAAACTAGATGTTCCAAGCTTCATATCTCTTTTAAAGATTGGCTCTATATCATTTCTAAAAATTAAAATATCTTTATTCCAGTCATTTCCAAAAGTTTCTACTGATACATCTATATCATCATGTTCTGTAATATAGAAATTATCAAAATTTTTATTCAAATCAGCTGGCATATCTTTTGCCGAATGAACTGCAATATCTATTTCTTTTGAAAGTAGTTTATTTTCAATATCTTCTACAAAATTTAGCTTATCAAATTGCGAAAGACCCATTGCACTTTTTTTATCCCCTTCCGTAGAAAATTTTAGAATCTCATAGTCATCTATTTCTAGACACTTCATAACAATTTCAACCTGCTTCAATGCTAGTTTCGATTTTCTTGATCCTACTCTAATTGTCATTTTATTTTTATTAATAAAGCTTTAACGTCGCCAATAATTTTTTCTTTTATAATTTCAAATGATTCAGGCATTTTTATATCAGAAAATTTACTATATTCGATGTAAATTTTACATGAGGATTTTAGATTTTTATTCATATATAGAAGTTCTAAGATCTTTTTTTCATAATCTTGATTAAATGGTGGATCAAGTAATATAAGATCAAAGATTGATAAATCATTCTCTTTTATCCAAGATAAACCGTCTCTAAAAAGAAGCATAGATTGATCCATTAGGTTAAATTTTGAGATACATTCTTTTAAGGCTAGATAATTTTTTTTATTTAATTCAATAAATACTGTTTTTTTGGCACCTCTAGATAAAGCTTCGATACCTAGCGCGCCAGTTCCCGCAAAAACGTCTAGACATTGAAAATCTTTGATATCAAACTGCAGCCAATTAAATAAAACTTCCCTTAATTTGCTTGATGTTGGTCGAAGAGAGCTTTTAAAATCAAAAGGAATTTTTTTTCCTTTAAGTTCTCCACCAGTTATACGTAAACTATTTTTCATCTTAAATCTTTTTATTAAGTATAATTCATAGTATGACTGTTCAAGATAATTTTAGACTAGCAATGAGAAGATATATTTACTCAGTCAGTATAATGTCTAATAAAGACGAAAAAGGTAATTTGAATGCAATTACAGTATCTTCTGTAACATCTATCTCGATGGAGCCACCTAGTCTGCTCATCTGCATAAATAAGTCCTCAAGGATTCATGAGTCAATTCGGGTAGGTACAAAATTTTGCATTAATCTTTTAAATAAAGATCAAAGAGAATTATCAAATATATGCTCAGATGAAGACAGATATGACCAAAGGTTTAATGATATTAATTGGAACAATGATAATATTCCATTTTTAGAGAATGCTCAGTCAAATATTTTTTGTAATGTCGAAAAGCTCACATCATTTCATACACATACAATAGTGATTGGTCTAGTTGAAGATTCTAAATTCAAGAACACAATTGATACTCTCACTTATGTTGATGGAGAATATAAGTAGTCTCTTAGATATTCCTAAAGAATTTTATTAAATATTTATCTAAATCTTTATTTATAGAATTAATTGCTTTAATAGGGGTGTCTGGCATATCCAAAAGTTTTTCTGGCACAACTTCCAGTTTTCTAAGAAGGCCAACTAGCCCATGAAGCTTGGCCCAAATGTATACACATTTTTCTTCAATTAATTTTTGATCTTTAATTTTTGAAAATTCATTAAATTTAGTTCTTATATGGAGGTATGTCTTATTTGCTGACTGAAAGAGTAGTGGATATTTTGTGAAATCTGGCACAGCAGTTCCAAACATCAAATCATAAGTATTAGCATTATTTAAGCCGAATTTTATATATGCTTTAGCACCAATTGTAAGATTTTTTTCAGAATCACTTGATTGGTTTTTCGAAATTGTTTTATGTAGTTTATTAAATCCTTCTGTCGCAATCTCTGCATACAAGTCTTCTTTTGTCTTGAAATGTCTATATGGAGCAGTTTGAGAAACATTGCTTTCTTTGGCAAGTGACCTGATGCTTAATTTTGTATAACCATCCCTTTCACACATCTTCGAAGCACAATCGATTAATTCTTGTTTTAAGTTTCCGTGATGATATGACTTCATATATTAAAAAGAACTATGTTGACACTGCATACACAATACTTTAATGTTTACACTGCTTACATTAAAATTTTTATCATAATTTGTCAAATATGAGAAATATCAAAATTTTTAGTACTTTTTTAATACTGCTCTCAATTAGCATAGAAGGCTTAGAAGTATTAGAAGTCAAAATGTTGGATTCTTATTATTTAACAAAACAATTCCCAGGAAAATTATTACCAGTCGAGCAATCAAAATTATCATTTGAAATACCAGGAAAAATTAAAAATATATATGTTGATGTCGGTGACGATGTGAAAGAGGGCCAAGTTCTTGCAAAGTTAGATGACAGAGAAGCATTAGCAAGATTAAATCAAGTTAAGGCTAGTTATGATCTTTCGAAACAAGTTTTTGAGAGATTTCAAGATTTGAGAAACCAAGGACATATTTCATTACAAGAACTTGACAAAGCTACTTCAGATTTGACGATTGCAAAATCAGAATATGAATTCTATGCAGTTAAGCTTGAACAAACAAGTCTAATGTCTCCTTATGATGGAGTAATTCAAAATAGATTTCTTGATAGTGGGACAGTTATAAATCAGGGCATCCCAATACTTGAAATTATTGATTCAAACTATGTTGAGGCACACATTTCTATGCCAGTTCAATATTTGAATGATATGAGAATTGGCAATGACTATGATTTTGAAATTGATGGAAAAGATTTAAAGGCGCAGTTATCTAGGTTGGCACCAATGTCTCCAGGTGGATCCGATAGTAGATTGGCAATCTTTAAATTCAACAATTTTATTAATCCAGGCTCTATTGCTAAGTTAAGTTTAAAAATTAATAAGATATCGAGAGGAACATGGGTGCCATTAAGGTCTCTTTCTCAATCAGATCAAGGCTTGTGGGCATTATATACAATAGACGAAAATAATATTGTCGTTAGAGATCTTGTAGAGATTGTTTACTTTGAGGATCAGTATGCTTTTGTAAATGGGACAATCAAAGATGGAGATCTAATAGTTCTCGGTGGAGCAGCAAAAATCATTCCTGGCAAAAGAATTAATTGATTAAAAAATGAAATTTATAAGTATTTTCTTAGAAAGACCAAGAATATTGTTTCTTACTTTAGCATTTATTCTTCTCTCAGGAATCTTGTCCTTAAGGTCTGTACCAATTCAAGAAAATCCTGAACTAGCTGAGAGATGGGGTAACGTTGGTGTTTTCTATCCAGGTGCATCACCTGAGCGGATTGAGACTTTAGTCGTAAATGATTTAGAAATGAAATTAAGAGAAATCGTTGAGATTGATGAACTAGATTCAATAATCTCACAAGGATACTCAAAAACTCATATTGAATTAGAAGACAGTGTTCCACCAGACAAAATAGAAGAAACTTGGTCAAGAATTCAAGGGAAAGTAGATCAAATAATTCCACCTAATGATGTCAATTTAACACTTAATAGAACTGCTGGCCCACCCATAACTCTTGAATACATAGTTGATTGGAAGGGTGATGGCGATCCACCTTTGATAATGATGTCTAGATTGGCACAACAACTAAAAAGAAAATTAAGTTCTATAACATTAACTAAAGAAACAGCTATCTATGGTGAGACAGATGAAGAAATTATTGTTGAGGTCGATCCGGCTAAAATGTCTTCTCTTAATCTCACATTTCAAGACTTAGCAACAGCAATTCGCTCATATGATAATAAAAAACCAGTTGGAGTAATTTCAGATAGTAATTCTGAATTCTTATTAAGACTAAAAGATAATATAAATTCACCTCAAAAAGTAGGCGAAATACCTGTAAAAATTATCAATGAATCAGAAATTATTAGACTTCAAGATATTGGTATCATTTCAATTCAACCAGCTTCACCGATTGAAGATATATTTTTGTATAAAGGAAAGCAAGTTATTTCAGTCTCAACAACTGGCACTATGTCTCAAAGAGTCTACGATTATGTAGATAGAGCAGAAGCTGTTGTAGAAGAAATGAGAAAAGTTCTTCCTGAGGAATTCTCTATTGAAAGAATATATGACGAATCTGTTTATGTTTCTGCAAAATTTAGTGAACTCATCAAAAGTTTCTCCTTAGCAGCTTTTTTTGTATTAAGTTTAAGTTTTTTATTATTAGGAACTAGGCCTGGTTTAATTGTAACAGCAATTCTTCCTTTCTCTGTTTCACTTGTCTTGTTAGGTTGTCAACTTATTGGATTACCGCTTCACATGACATCGATTACAGGGATTATCATCGCTCTAGGATTATTAATTGATAACGGAATTATTGTTGTTGAGGATTATAAATTTAGAAGATCTGAGGGGTTAACAATAAAAGAATCTATTAACGAAACGCTCATTCAACTCACAACACCATTAGCCGCTGCAACAGGAACAACAGTATTCGCTTTTATGCCAATTGTCACTGGAGAGGGCTCAAGTGTTGAGTTTGTTGGCGGTCTTGCAATCACAGTAATTATGTCAATTGTTTCGTCACTAGTATTAGCTCTAATAATGGTACCAGTGTTGATGAGTTATATGGAGAAAATACCTTATTTTGCAAATATTAAAGTGCATGAAGAGGGTTATAGAAATGAAAATCTATTAAGAAAATACAGAGAATTTTTAACATGGTCTTTTGAAATACCTATAAGGGCCATCATGATATCTGTATCACTGCCATTATTAGGATTTTTATTGTTTAATTCTCTTGATAAAGATTTTTTCCCTTCAAGTGATAGAGATATGTTTAGAGTCCATATTGATCTTCCAGAGAACTCATCTTCAATAAAAACTGCTGATAAAGCAAAAGTTATAAGAGAGCAAATATTAGAGAGCAACTTGATAGAAATTGAAAGTGATTATTGGTTTGCTGGAAGACGGATGCCAAGAGTACTAATGAACATTGTAGGAGGAAAAGAAAAAACTGGATCAAATAACTCAGCTCAGGGTGTTTTTTTTGCTAAAGATTATTACGAAATGATCGATAACTTGCCAAAATTATCTAGATATATAGTTGCAAAAAATCCAGATGTGACAATATACATTGATAGTTTTTACTCAGGCCCTCCATATTTTTCAGATATAAGATATGAAGTTTTTGGAGATGATGAAAATATTTTATTAGAACTTGGCTCTAATTTAGAACTCATAGTAAATAACGCCCCAGACATTAGTCATACCAGATCTGAGGCAACAAATTCTAATACAAATTTAGAATTTGAATTTGATAGTTCAAGCGTATCCTTGTCAGGTAAAAACACAGAATTAATGGCTAATGAATTATTTGCGGCGAATAATGGGCTTGTGATAAGTTCAATGTTGGACTCAAATATTGAAATACCAATAAGAGTTAAAGGAATTGTTAATTCATCAAATATAACTGGGGATACTAACTCTCTTTCAATACCAACATCTAATAACATTGATTTAATAGGGAATTATGCAAAAACTTCCTTAAATAAAACTTCAAGCATAATTACTAGGATAAGTAGTCAGAGAGTAAATATTGTCGAGGGATGGGTATGGACAGGGACACTAGCGTCTGAAACAGAGTCATACATAAAAGATGACGTTGCGAGATTTGAAAGCAATTTACCTCCAGGATATACGCTTAAGCAAGGAGGCGAGGCTGAGGTTAGAGGCGATTCGCAATCTCAAATATGGTCTTCTGCAATAATTTATATTTTTCTAATAACTGTTGGGCTAGTTTTTGCTTTAAATTCTTTCAGAGAAACAGGTCTAATTCTTTCAGTGGCAATTTTATCAATGGGTTTGTCTTTTGTGGGATTAAAAATTGGATTTCAAAATTTTGGATTTATTGCAACAATTGGTGCAATTGGTTTGATAGGTCTATCTATAAATGACTCAATAATAGTTTTATCACATATCAAGGAAAGAGCTAAAAAATCACTCATGACAAAAGCTGATCTTATTGAAGTAGTTATAAGATCAACAAGGCACATAATAACTACATCTTTAACAACTCTTGGTGGGTTTATACCATTAATTTTTGCGAGTATTTTTTTCAGACCATTAGCTTGGGCAATGAGTATAGGAGTATTAGGAGCAACTTTGACAGCTTTATTGTATATACCAGCAATGTATATTTGGATGAAAAAAATTAGGGCTTAGAACAATTTTTTGAACAAAAATTCTTTCCGTAATTTCTGAATACTAAATCCTGATGAACATAAGTGCCACATGAACTACAAACAAGCATTTCTTTTGACTGATTTTGATTATTTGAAAAAAAAATTGACAAGAAGGAAGAGCGTAAAATTCTCACAAGAATATAAATCACAATTGGAACAAGAAGCGGAATTAGTTTAATCATTATCTGATTTCATTGGTCTTTGAAGAAAATTCCAAGACCATGAGGGTTCTTTTTTAAATTCTTCCGAAACTCTATCAGGGTAATTAATTTTAATAATTTTTCTTATATCACTAAGAAGATCTAAATAACCCAATTGCTCATAGCATTTTTCTAAAATTTTTAGAGCTCTAAAATTTTCACTTGAATTAGGAATGTTCTCTACAACGTAATTAGCTCTTCTTAAAGCTGCAACATATGCAGAAATTTTTAAATAGTAATCTGCGGCAGCTAATTCATTTTTAGCAATCATGTTTCTTAAATATATGTTTCTTTGTTTTGCGTAAGGAACATATTGACTATCAGGAAATCTAGTTACAAATTCATTTAATTCAGAGAATGATTCTTTAGCGCCAGATATATCTCTGTTGGATATGTCAGTATTCGTAAGCCTAATTAACATATCTCTATCTCTTGTATAGCTTGATAAACCTTTCATAAAATATGCGTAATCTATATTAGGGTGTCTTGGATTAAGTCTTATAAACTTTTCAGCTGCAGCATGAGCAGCCTCAGTTTCAGAATTCATGAAATATGCATAGACTAATTCAATTTGAGCCTGTTCAGCGTACTTACCAAAAGGATACATAGTTTCAATAGCTTCAAGTGACTCAATTGCACCAAAATAATTTTTTGATGACATTCTTAGTTGAGCTTGATCATAGTAAATTTTTTCTGGCTGTTCTATTTCTTCGCCATCAGATTTACATCCAACTAAAACGGCAGATGATATGCAAATAAAAGCAAAAAACTTTAAATTTTTTAATAATGTTTTCATTGTTTGTTTTGTAATTTTACCTGCATAATTTCATTTTGTTCCTTAAAAACATAAAATTAGAACATTTATTTATTAATTAGTTCAGATGGAAGAAATAAAAATAGTTACTCAAAATTATTCTAAAACCAGATTAGATAAGGTTTGCGCACTAATGTTTGATGATTTCTCAAGATCAAAATTAAAAAAATGGATCATTGATGGAAAAATTCTATTAAATAATGAAATTGCTTCGCCCAAAGAAATCGTTTTTGAGGGAGATGAAATATTTATAAATCCTGTTCTTGAGAATGTTACATCATGGAAACCAGAAAAAATTGATTATGAAATTTTATATGAATCGGATAACTATATAATAGTTAATAAGCCAAATGACTTAATAGTTCACCCTGGTTCTGGATGCTTTAAGGGCACACTTGCGAATGGCTTACTTTTCGACTTTCCAGAATTAGAAAAAATACCTAGGGCAGGAATTGTCCATAGACTGGATAAAGACACTTCAGGAATTATGCTAATTGCTAGAACTGAAAAATTTAGAAACTATTTTGTCAAATCACTTCAAGAAAGAAAAATTAAAAAACAATACAAAGCAGTTGTCGTTGGCGAAATAAAAAGAAGTTTTGAAGTTAATGAGCCAATTGGTAGAGATAAAAATAACAGAACAAAGATGTCAATTCGCAAAGATGGGAAAGAGGCTATATCTTTTATAAAGCCTATTGAAAACTTTGGGAATTACACATTAATTAACATATCAATAAAAACAGGAAGAACTCACCAAATTAGAGTTCATTTAGCTAGTAAAAAGTTTCCAATTATTGGAGACAAGACATACAATCCATCAAATAATCTTGCAAAAGATACTCCTAATGAGCTAGTAAAAGATATTAGAGCTTTTCCTAGGCAAGCTCTTCACTCTTTTAATTTATCTTTTCAAGAAATGGATAGCAGTAAGATGGTTTCATATGAAACAAAAATATCCAAAGATATAGAGATGTTAATAAAAACTATCAAAAAACATTTTTAAAAATTCGTAAAAAACTTGTTTTTAGGAGCAAGATTAATGTATAAACGTTTTTTCTTTATTAAAAAGTATGAAATTAGCAGGCAATGACATATTAATTCAATCGCTCATCAATGAGGACGTTGAATACATTTTTGGCTATCCCGGGGGTGCTGCACTTCATATTTATGATGCAATTTTTAAGCAAAATAAAATGGAGCATATTTTAGTAAGACATGAGCAAGGTGCAACACACGCTGCTGATGGTTATGCCAGAGCTACAGGAAAACCAGGCGTTGTGTTAGTAACATCCGGGCCTGGCGCAACTAATGCAATTACAGGAATAGCTACAGCTTTTATGGATTCAATTCCTATGGTTGTAATATCAGGTCAGGTTGCAAAACATTTAATTGGAACTGATGCTTTTCAAGAAACAGACATGATTGGAATTTCTAGGCCAATTGTCAAACATAGCTTTACAGTTGAAAGTGCTGAAAATATACCAGAGATTGTAAAACAAGCTTTTTATATTGCTACATCTGGCAGACCTGGACCAGTTGTTATAGATGTGCCAAAAGATACAACTGCTCCTGATAAACTTTTTGAATTTAATTATCCCAACAAAGTAAATATTAGATCTTACAGCCCACCGATTGACCCAGAAAAAAATCAAATAGAAAGAGCTGTTGAAGCAATAATTTCAAGTGAAAAACCAGTAATCTATGCAGGTGGTGGAGCTATTAATAGTAATGCATCTTCAGAACTTATTAAATTGAATGAAATTTTAGATTTTCCAGTTACTAACACCTTGATGGGGCTTGGAGTATATCCCGCCACAGATCCAAGATTCCTTGGAATGTTAGGAATGCATGGAACTTATCAGGCAAATATGGCAATGCATAATGCAGATTTAATTATTGCTATTGGGGCAAGATTTGATGACAGAATAACAAACACACCAAAATTATTTGCACCAAATGCAAAAATTATTCATTTTGATGTTGATCATTCTTCTGTTTCAAAAATCATTGAAGCAAACATTGCTGTTTTTGGACAGGTAAAAAACTCCTTAAATGAAATAATTAAATTGTGTGAACTGAAAAAAGAAATGATTAACACAAAAAAAATTAGCTCATGGAAAAATCAAATTGAGGAATGGAAAAAATCTCATGGTTTGAATCACGATATGTATCTTGAAAATTCAGATGATTCTACAATAATGCCTCAGGCTGTAGTTCAACATGTTTACAACATAACAAAGGGAAAGGCATTTGTTACATCAGACGTCGGCCAACATCAGATGTTTGCTGCCCAATATTATCATTTTGATGAACCAAGAAAATGGATAAACTCTGGTGGTTTAGGAACAATGGGTTTTGGTCTCCCGTCAGCAATGGGGGTCAAACTTGCTTTTCCAAATGATGAGGTTGTCTGCATTACAGGCGAGGGCAGTATTCAAATGTGTATTCAGGAGCTTTCTACTTGTACCCAATATAACTTACCTATAAAAATTATTAATATAAATAATGAGGCTTTAGGTATGGTAAAACAATGGCAAGATATGAATTATGGTGGAAGGCACTCTGAAAGCACATATCAAAGTTCGTTGCCAAATTTTATTGAACTTGTTGAATCATACGGGCATGTAGGTATAAAAATTGAAAAAAACTCTGATTTAAAAAGTCAGCTTGAGCGTGCATTTTCTCTTAAAGATAAACTTGTATTTGTTGATGTATATGTTGATCCAGATGAACATGTTTATCCGATGCTTGTTGCGCCAAATGGTAGCTTAAAAGATATGTGGCTAGATAAAGAAACTAAAACATGATTCAAAGGAAAGTATCTATTATTCTTGAGAATAAACCAGGAGCCTTAGTGAGAGTAGTTGGTTTGTTTCATCAAAGAGGATATAACATAGAAAGTTTACATGTTGACCCAGTAAACGATCTTACAGAATATAAATATGTCGAAAAAAATTTAAATATAAAATTAAAAAAAGGTGAAGTCTCACATCTTATAATATCCACAACAGTTAATGATAATTTGCTAAGGCAAATTTTGAGGCAAATAAATAAGTTGATAGATGTTCTTATTGCTGAGGAAGTTAAATGAAAATTTTTTATGATGATGATGCAAATATTGAAATAATTCAAAAAATGCAAGTAACTATTATTGGTTACGGATCACAGGGCCATGCTCATGCTAATAATTTAAGTAACTCAGGGGTTGATGTGACCGTTGGTTTAAGGACAGGTTCATCCTCTTGGGAAAAGGCAACAGATGCTGGGCTTAAAGTGAAAGAAGTTGAAGAAGCTGTGACGAATTCGGACTTAGTAATGATTCTAGCTCCCGACGAATTTCAAAAAGATATTTATGAAAAAAGTATCAAGCCAAATTTAAAAACTGATGCAATCTTGGCATTTGCTCATGGATTTAATATTCATTTCAAAAAAATAATTCCTGATTTATCAAATAGCGTTATTATGATTGCGCCAAAAGGCCCTGGCCATACTGTTAGAAGCACATATTTGAAAGGTGGTGGAGTTCCATCATTAATAGCTGTTTATCAAGATTCAAATATTGAGAATAATATATCTGCAAAAGAAATTGCTCTGTCTTATGCAAAAGCTAATGGTGGAACAAAAGCGGGTGTTCTAGAGACAACATTTAAGGAAGAGACTGAGACTGATTTATTTGGTGAGCAGGCTGTATTATGTGGTGGTATTACTGCACTTATAAAAGCTGGTTACGAAACATTGGTAGAGGCAGGTTACAGTCCAGAAATGGCTTATTTTGAATGTCTTCATGAAACCAAACTAATTACTGATTTAATACAAGAAGGTGGGATAGCTAACATGCATTATTCAATTTCTAATACTGCAGAATATGGGGACTATTTAAGCGGACCAAAAATAATTACTGAAAAGACTAAAGAGACAATGAAAGAAATTCTCAATAATATTCAATCAGGTAATTTTGCAAATGAATTTCTTGATGATTGCAGACAAAGTAATGATGGTACAGGTGGGCCTTTTATGAAATCTAATAGGGAGTCTACTGCAAATCATCCGATAGAAAAGGTTGGAAATGAGCTCAGATCAAGGATGAAATTCTTAAATTCTGAGAAACTTGTAGACAAAGAAAAAAATTAATAAAAAAGGCTTTCTTCTTATATATAACTCCGTTAGAATACGCTTCCCGAACATTGAGTCGGATAGTTCTTAAAAATATTTGGTTACTCGTGTGGGTGTTCAAAATACGAGATAAAATTTAGATTTTTATTTAAAAATCAACAAACATGATATTAATTGAAGAGTTTGATCATGGCTCAGATTGAACGCTGGCGGTAGGCTTAACACATGCAAGTCGTGCGAGAAAGTATCTTCGGATATGAGTAGAGCGG
>NZFS01000007.1 GCA_002690725.1 Gammaproteobacteria bacterium | reverse complement strand
TTAAATGGAGAGGTGGGTGAGTGGTTAATACCAGCAGACTGTAAATCTGCCGCTTCGGCTACGTAGGTTCGAATCCTACCCTCTCCACCATTGATTTTTTAAGAAAAAGTGTGCTTAAAATATCTTTTAAAAAAGGTTGAGTTTATAGCCTTTTAGAGGGATAATACGCCACCAAAAATGGGATGCTTGTGAACGGGCTCATATAGCTCAGCGGTAGAGCACTTGCTTGGTAAGTAAGAGGTCACCGGTTCAAGTCCGGTTATGAGCTCCAATTTATAAATTTAGAGAGGCAAAAAAATGGCTAGAGAAAAATTCGAAAGAACCCTACCACACGTTAATGTTGGTACTGTTGGTCACGTTGACCATGGTAAAACAACCCTTACTGCTGCTTTAACAAAGGTTGCTGCAGAAGTTTTTGGTGGTGATGCAGTTGATTTTGCAAATATTGATAACGCACCAGAGGAAAGAGAAAGAGGAATTACGATTGCTACTTCTCATGTTGAGTATGTTTCAACAGCTAGACACTATGCACACGTTGATTGTCCAGGTCACGCTGACTATGTGAAGAATATGATTACAGGTGCTGCTCAGATGGATGGAGCAATTCTTGTTGTTAGTGCAGCAGATGGACCTATGCCACAAACAAGAGAACACATATTGCTTGCTAGGCAGGTTGGTGTTCCATATATAGTTGTTTATATGAATAAAGCAGATCAGAATGATGATCCTGAAATGATTGAGTTAGTTGAAATGGAAATAAGAGAATTACTTAATGAATATGATTTTCCAGGCGATGATACTCCAATTATTGTTGGCAGTGCTTTGAAAGCTCTTGAAGGAGATACATCTGATATTGGCGTTCCGTCCGTGCAAAAACTTATTGAAACTCTAGATACCTATGTTCCTGAGCCTGAGAGACCAGTAGATGGTAATTTTTTAATGCCTATCGAGGATGTTTTTACAATTTCTGGTAGAGGAACTGTTGTAACTGGAAGAATTGAAACAGGCATTGTTAATACTGGAGATCCTCTGGAAATTGTTGGAATTAAAGAGACTACTGACACAACATGTACTGGTGTTGAAATGTTTAGAAAGTCACTTGATGAAGGTAGAGCAGGTGAAAACTGCGGTATTCTTCTTAGAGGTGTTGAAAGGGAAGCAGTTGAAAGGGGACAGGTACTTGCTAAGCCAAAATCAATATCACCTCATACCAAATTTGAAGCTGAAATATATGTACTTAGTAAAGATGAAGGTGGAAGACACACACCATTCATGAACAATTATAGGCCACAGTTTTATTTCAGAACAACAGATGTTACAGGCGCATGTGAATTACCTGAGGGTACCGAAATGGTTATGCCTGGTGATAATATCAAGATGGTTGTTTCACTAATCGCTCCAATTGCTATGGACGAAGGTTTAAAATTCGCTATTAGAGAGGGTGGAAGAACAGTTGGTGCTGGCGTAGTATCAAAAATTGTAGAATAAGTTAAGACTTTTTAGCCGAGGTAGACTGCCTCGGCTTATTTGTCTTTGAATATATGGAAAATATAGGCCAGTGGCTCAATTGGTAGAGCATCGGTCTCCAAAACCGGAGGTTGGGGGTTCGAGTCCCTCCTGGCCTGCCATGAGGAACGAACTGGTAGAGAGTTAAAATATGAATAAAGAAGCATCTAATTCTAAAACTCTTGATAACCTGAAATGGTTACTTGCTTTATTAGTTTTTTCTGCGGCTGTTATAGGAAACAGCTATTTTGTTGAGGTAGCATTTTTATATAGGGTTTTGGGAGTCTTATTTCTATTTCTAATAGGACTTGGAATAATTGCAATCACAAATTTTGGCACTAATGCAATTAAGCTTATGAGAGAATCTAGAATGGAAATTAGAAAAGTAGTTTGGCCAACCAGAATGGAGACAACTCAAACTTTTATGATTGTTTTTGCCGCAATTATTATTTTATGTTTATTTTTTTGGGGACTTGAATCGCTTTTAAGTTTTCTAACTGGCTTAGCTCTGGGGTAATTAATGGATTGGTATGTAATACAAGCTTATTCTGGCTATGAACAAAAAGTTAAAGCAGCTTTGGAAGAAAGAATAGTTTTAAATGATCTTTCAGAAAAATTTGGTGAAATCTTGATACCAACTGAGCAAATTGTTGAATTAAAAGGTGGAGCAAAAAAAACAACAGAAAGAAAGTTTTTTCCAGGTTACATTTTAGTCCAAATGAATCTAGAAGATGATTCATGGCAGCTAGTTCAATCCACACCGCGTGTTTCCGGTTTTGTTGGAGGAACAAGAGAAAAACCCCTTCCAATATCTGAAGAAGACGTAAGTAACATTATTAATAGAATTGAGGTTGGTGAAGATGCGCCTGCACCCAAAACTATTTACGAACCAGGTGAGGTTATTAGAGTTTGTGATGGTCCTTTTAACGATTTTAACGGGGTTGTTGAAAATGTGGATTATGAAAGAAATATGGTTAAAGTTTCTGTTCAGATTTTAGGAAGAGCAACGCCTGTAGAGTTAGATTTCATGCAAATTGAGAAAACGTAATGGCAAAAAAAATAGTTAATGTTTTAAAATTACAAATCCCAGCAGGAGGAGCAAACCCGAGTCCACCTGTAGGCCCTGCATTAGGTCAGGTAGGATTAAATATTATGGATTTTTGTAATGCATTTAACGCAGCTACACAAGAATCTGAAAAGGGTATGCCTCTGCCGGTTGTTATAAATGTTTATGAGGACAAGTCTTTCGATTTTGTTGTTAAAACTCCTCCAGCAGCCGTTCTCATAAGGAAAGCTTTGAATATAACAAAAGGTAGTGGTGAACCAAATCGAGAAAAAGTTGGCAAGTTAACAAGGTCTCAATTAGAAGATATAGCAAAAGCAAAAGAGCCTGATTTAAATTCAAATGATATTGATGCAGCAGTAAAAATTATTGCAGGAACTGCCCGAAGCATGGGAGTTGAAACAGATATATGAGTAAAATTACAAATAAACAAAAAATAATCTTAGAGAAACTTGATACAGAAAAGACTTATTCAATTGATGAGGCAATGAAAATTATTCAATCGGTTAAATCTGAAAAGTTTGACGAGTCAGTGGATATATCTGTAAAACTGGGAGTCGACTCCAATAAATCTGACCAAAATGTTAGAGGAGCAGTTTCATTGCCAAACAGCCTTGGTAAAGAAGTCAAAGTTGCAGTTTTTGCAGATGGCGATCATGCAAAAAGCGCAGAAGAAGCTGGTGCTGATTTTGTTGGAATGGAGGATCTTTCTGAAAAGTTTCAAAAAGAAGAAATAGTTGTTGATGTGGTCATATCTACGAATGCAGCAATGAAGGTTGTTGGTAAACTAGGCCAAACTTTAGGACCAAAAGGTCTAATGCCTAATCCAAAAACTGGAACTGTTTCAGATGATGTAACTTCCGCAATAAAAAATGTTAAGGCAGGTCAAGTAAGATTTAGAACAGACAAAAATGGAATTATTCATGGAAGTATTGGAAAAGTTTCGTTTGACGACGATAAAATAAAAGAAAATGCTTCTGCTTTGATAGAGGAATTAAAAAAATTAAAACCAGCATCTGCTAAAGGTGTCTACATTGGCAATATTGCCCTCAGTAGCACTATGGGGCCAGGGATAAAAATTAATCCAGGTGAGTTGGTATAAGTTTTAGTTCTACAGAAATGTAGAGCTAGATAGTTGCGTATTACGCAGCCGTCGAAGACCGTAGGTGTCGAAAGACTTAATTTCCTACGTAGGTGGTGTTCAAATTGTAATTTTTGCAATTTGTCGCCAAATTGCCGAAAGGCTTAAATTGGAGAACTGCTATGGCATTATCTAAGAATGAAAAATAAAAGATAGTTCAGAACGTTAAAGAAGTTGCATCTAACGCATCATCATTAGTTATTTCTGATGCAAGAGGTTTGAAAGTTTCTGAGTTATCAGAAATTAGAACTAAAGCGAATGAATCAGGCATTCATATTCAGGTAATAAAAAACTCGTTGGCTAAGTTAGCCTTTGTGGGCACTGATTTTGGATGTTCAGATGAAGTACTTTTTGGACCTTCTTTGTTCGCTTTTTCTTTCGAAGAACCAGGCGCAGCAGCAAAATTGCTCAAAACATATGCTAAAAATTTTGATGAACTTGAAATAAAAGCTTTAGTGGTTGAAGGGCAATTATTAGATGGAAGTCAAATTGATATTTTGGCAAAACTTCCATCTAAAGATGAAGCTTATGGCCTCATTGCCAATGTGCTTCAAGCTCCTGTTGGAAAATTTGCGACTTTATTAAATGAAGTTCCAAGTAAGCTAGCTAGAGTTTTGTCTGCAGTTCGTGACAACAAAGAGGCGACAGCCTAAATTATAAGGAGAATAAAATGGCAACTAGTAAAGATGATATTTTAAAAGCAATTGAGGAAATGTCTGTAATGGATTTAGTTGATTTAATTTCAGCTATCGAAGAAAAATTTGGAGTGACAGCCGCAGCTGCAGTTGCAGCGCCACCAGCAGCCACTGGTGGTGATGGAGATGCACCAGCTGCAGAAGAAAAAGATGCATTTGACGTTGTTTTATCAGCCGTTGGCGATCAAAAAGTCCAAGTTATTAAGGCTGTAAGAGCTATAACTGGACTGGGATTAAAAGAGGCAAAAGATATGGTCGATGGTGCACCTAGCACACTCAAAGAAGCTGTTAAGAAAGAAGAAGCTGAAGAGATGTTAGCTAAGCTTACGGAAGCCGGTGCTACAGGAGAACTCAAGTAAATAATTATATTTAATTAAAAGGACGCATTTATGTCATACAGTTATACAGAAAAGAAAAGAATAAGAAAAAACTTTGGTACTTTCTCAAAGGTAATGGATCTTCCAAACCTTGTTGAAACTCAAACAAATTCTTATGCTGAATTTCTTCAAGCTGATGTGGCACCTGAAGCAAGAGAAAAAAAAGGTCTTGAAGAGGTTTTTAAATCTTTATTCCCGATCAAAAGTGTTTCAGGAAATGCAGCCTTAGAATATGTTTCATATGAACTTGGAAAAAATACGTACGATGTTCAAGAGTGTTTAATTCAAGGATTAACATACTCTGCACCACTTAGGATTAAGGTCAAATTAGTTCTTTTTGATAGAGACTCAAATTTTCAAGAAGTAAAAGATATTAAAGAAGGAGAAGTATTCATGGGAGAAGTACCATTGATGACAGATGACGCATCTTTTATCATTAATGGAACTGAAAGAGTTGTTGTCTCCCAGCTTCATAGATCTCCAGGGGTATTTTACGATCATGACAAAGGAAAAACACACTCATCTGGAAAGGTTTTATATTCCGCAAGAATTATTCCCTATAGAGGCTCATGGTTAGATTTTGAATTTGATCCAAAAGACATTTTATTCAGCAGAATAGATAGAAGAAGAAAAATTCCTGCAACAATTATGTTGAGGGCTCTTGATATGGGGACTGAGGAAATATTATCTGAATTTTACGAAGAAGATATTTTTAAGTTAGACAAAGACACTGTTAAAACAGCTCTAATACCTGAAAGATTTCGTGGAGAGACTTTATCAGTTGACATAAAAGTAAAAACTAAGGTGTATGTTGAAGCTGGAAAAAGAATAACTGCAAGGCACATAAAAGAGCTTACAAGTTCAAAAGCATCAGAGATATCAATGGCTGAAGAATTTTTATATGGAAAAGTTTTATCTAAAGATATCTTTAACAAAGAGACTGGTGAAGTTTTATTTGCTGCTAATACTGAAATAGATGAGATTGTTTTATCTGAGATAAAAGCAAATGAAATTAAAGAGATTGGTTGTTTATATATTAATGAATTAGACAAGGGGCCATATATTTCAAACACATTAAGAGTTGATACAACATCTAATAAGTTAGAAGCCCTAGTTGAAATTTATAGAATGATGAGACCAGGTGAACCACCAACTAAAGATTCTGCTGAGACTTTATTTAATAACTTATTTTTTAATGAAGAAAGGTATGATTTATCAGAAGTTGGAAGGATGAAATTTAACAGAAGGCTTAAACTCAATGATAAAAAAGAAAATCCTCATGTTTTAGACAAAAAAGACATTGTTGAAGTAATGAAAGGAATTGTAAATATTCGTGATGGACATGATATTGTTGATGATATTGATCATTTAGGTAACAGAAGAGTTAGATCTGTTGGTGAAATGACTGCTAACCAATTTAGGGTAGGGCTTATAAGAGTCGAAAGAGCTGTAAGAGAGAGATTAAGCATGGCAGAAGCGGATGAATTAGGACCTCAAGATTTAATCAATGCTAAGCCAGTGACAGCAGCTATTAAAGAGTTTTTTGGATCAAGTCAGCTCTCACAATTTATGGATCAAAATAATCCTTTATCTGAAATTACTCATAAAAGAAGAGTTTCTGCGTTGGGACCCGGAGGCCTTACTCGAGAAAGAGCAGGTTTCGAAGTAAGGGACGTTCATCCAACTCATTATGGAAGAGTTTGTCCAATTGAGACACCTGAAGGACCTAATATTGGTTTAATTAATTCTTTTGCTTCGTATTCAAGAACAAATCAATATGGTTTCATAGAGACACCATACAGGAAAGTAACGAATGGAAAAGTTACTAATGAAATTATATATTTGTCTGCAATTGATGAAGCTGAACATGTTATTGCACAAGCAAATGTGCTACTAGATAAAAATAATAAGTTTGTCGACGATCTAGTTGCCGTTAGGCATGCAAACGAATTTGAATTAATGTCACCTGACAGAATTGATTTAATGGATGTTTCACCACAACAGGTTGTTTCAATTGCTGCGTCCTTGATACCTTTTCTTGAGCATGATGATGCAAACAGAGCTTTAATGGGATCAAATATGCAGCGTCAAGCAGTACCAGTTTTAAGAGCAGAAAAACCACTTGTTGGAACTGGTCTTGAAACTGTTGTAGCAAGAGATTCTGGTGTTTGTATTGTTGCTAAAAATTCTGGGGTTGTAGAGAGTGTTGATGCCTCAAGAATTGTTGTTCGCGTAACTGATAAAAAATCAAAAACAGCTTCTGATGTTTATAATTTAATTAAATACACTAGATCTAATCAGAATACATGCATTAATCAGCGACCAATCGTTAAAGAGGGAGATACAGTCAAGAAAAGCGATGTCCTTGCAGATGGACCTTCAATTGATAATGGTGAATTAGCACTTGGACAAAATATTAGAATTGCATTTATGCCATGGAATGGATATAACTTTGAAGATTCTATATTGATTTCTGAAAAAGTTGCAAGAGAGGACAGATTTACATCAATTCACATACAAGAAATAGTCTGTATTGCAAGAGATACAAAACTTGGTTCTGAAGAGATTACATCAGATATCCCCAATGTGGGGGAAGGTTCATTAAACAAACTTGATGAATGTGGGATAGTTTATGTAGGAGCTGAAGTTGAACCTGGAGATATATTGGTTGGAAAAATTACACCAAAGGGTGAAACTCAACTTTCTCCTGAAGAAAAACTTTTAAGAGCGATATTTGGCGAAAAAGCATCTGATGTGAAGGATACATCACAAAGATCAAGTTCAAAGGGAACTGTAATTGGAGTTGAAGTATTTACTAGAGATGGTGTTGAAAAGGATGAGAGAACTCAAGCTATTGAACAAGATCATCTCGACCAATCAAAAAAAGATGCAGATGATGAAGCTGGTGTAGTTGAGCAAGCTACAAAAACTAGATTATGCGAATTACTAAAATCTAAAAAAGCTGTCAAAGGTAATGGTGTAAAAAAAGGAGAAGTACTCGCAATAGAAAAATTAGAATCATTTAAATTAAATGATATTTTCTCTCTTAGAACTGATACAGATACAATTAATAATGTTATCGAAGAAACCGAAGTTTCATACAAACAGTATATAAAAGACATTAAATCCAGATATGAGGAAAAAGTTGCTAAGATCGTTAGGGGACATGACCTTGCACCTGGAGTAATCAAAATTGTAAAAGTATTCTTAGCTATAAAAAGAAGAATACAACCTGGTGACAAAATGGCTGGTAGACATGGAAATAAAGGTGTCATATCTGAAATAATGCCTGTTGAAGACATGCCATATGATGAAAATGGTAATCCGGTAGATATCGTCCTTAATCCCCTAGGAGTCCCTTCAAGAATGAATGTTGGTCAGATTCTTGAAACTCATATGGGTTCTGCTGCGAAAGGTATTGGTTTAAAGATTGATGAGATGATTAATGATAATGCAAAGCCAGCTGAGCTAAAGACGTACCTGGATAAACTTTATAATCAAAATGCTTCAAATAAAGAAGATATCAATTCTCTAAACAATTCTGAAATTATAGAACTTGCTGAAAATTTAAGAGGCGGACTACCAATAGCTACACCTGTATTTGATGGCGCAAAGGAGAGTGAGATTAAAGATTTACTTAAGCTTGCAGACATCCCAGAGTCTGGTCAAATTACATTATATGATGGAAGAACTGGATCAAAATTTGATAGACCTGTTACAGTCGGATATATGTATATTATTAAATTAAATCATCTTGTTGATGATAAAATGCATGCAAGATCTACTGGTTCATATAGCCTTGTTACACAACAGCCACTCGGTGGCAAGGCTCAATTTGGCGGCCAAAGATTTGGTGAAATGGAAGTATGGGCCTTAGAAGCTTATGGTGCCTCATTCACACTACAAGAAATGTTAACCGTTAAGTCTGATGATGTATCAGGCAGAACGAAAATGTATAAAAACATCGTTGATGGTAGTTATGAAATGGATGCAAATGTCCCGGAGTCATTTAATGTCTTGAGCAAAGAAATTAAATCCCTCGGAATTAACATTGAATTAGATTTAGAAAACTAGGAGAAAAAATTGAAAGACTTACTAAATTCTTTAAAAACTGGTCAGGATGACTTTACAACAATTTCTGCTGGTCTCGCTTCACCTCAAGTTATAAAGTCATGGTCTTTTGGTGAAGTAAAGAAACCTGAAACAATAAACTATAGAACATTTAAACCAGAAAGAGATGGTTTATTTTGTGCAAAAATCTTTGGTCCTGTAAAGGATTACGAATGCATTTGTGGAAAATATAAAAGAATGAAACATAGGGGTGTTGTCTGTGAAAAATGTGGTGTTGAAGTAACGCTAGCAAAAGTTCGAAGAGAAAGAATGGGGCACATAGATTTAGCTGCACCTGTTGCCCATATTTGGTTTTTAAAATCTCTTCCTTCAAGAATAGGTCTCTTACTTAATGTAACACTTCGTGAAATAGAGAGAGTTTTATATTTCGAAAGTTACATCGTTACGGATCCAGGATTAACTGAATTAGAAAAAGGCCAAATACTTACTGAAGAAGAATGGGTTGAAAAGTATGAAGAATTTGGAGATGAATTTTCAGCAGGCATGGGCGCTGAGGCTGTTCAAATTTTACTTGAGGAGCTAGATATTGAGGACGAAATAAGAATAATCAGAGAGGAAATACCTGAAACTAATTCAGAGACAAAACTAAAAAAATTATCTAAAAGATTAAAATTATTAGAGGCATTTAATAACTCTGGTAATAAGCCTGAGTGGATGATTATGAATGTTCTTCCAGTATTGCCACCAGATTTGAGACCACTGGTACCGCTTGAGGGTGGAAGATTTGCTACTTCAGACCTAAATGATCTATATAGAAGAGTTATTAATAGAAATAACAGATTAAAAAGGCTACTTGAATTGAATGCTCCTGAAATAATTGTAAGAAATGAAAAAAGAATGCTACAAGAATCTGTTGATGCTCTTCTTGACAACGGAAGAAGAGGCAGAGTGATTACAGGCACCAACAAGAGACCTTTGAAGTCTCTTGCAGATATGATTAAAGGGAAGGGCGGAAGATTTAGACAAAACTTATTAGGGAAAAGAGTAGATTATTCAGGTAGATCTGTAATTGTTGCTGGACCAAATCTAAAGCTACATCAATGTGGCTTGCCTAAAAAAATGGCTCTGGAATTGTTTAAACCATTTGTCTATGGAAAACTTGAAAATAGAGAACTGGCTACAACAATCAAGGGTGCAAAAAAACTTGTTGAGAGAGAGACTCCGGAAGTTTGGGAAGTTCTCGAGGAAGTTATTAGAGAACATCCTGTATTACTTAATAGGGCACCTACACTTCATAGACTTGGACTTCAAGCATTTGAACCAAAGCTTATAGAGGGCAAAGCTATTCAACTTCATCCTTTGGTTTGTGTTGCATTTAATGCAGATTTTGACGGAGATCAAATGGCTGTTCATGTTCCATTAACGATTGAGGCACAACTTGAAGCAAGAGCTTTAATGATGTCTACAAATAACATTCTTTCTCCAGCAGATGGATCTCCAATTATTAATCCAACTCAGGATGTAGTTTTGGGTCTATATTATATGACAAGAGATAACGCTAATGCCTCAGGTGAAGGAAGAGTATTTAGTAATCCTGACGAAGTTTTAAGAGCTTATGAAACTGAAACTTTGGAAATACATTCACCTATAAAGGTAAGAATCACTCACGAAGATGGTGAAACAACTATTGAAGAAACAACAGTTGGAAGAACTTTGATTTGGAGAATAACACCACATGAAGTTGGCTTTTACAATATTAATAATGTATTAAATAAGAAATCAGTTTCAAAGTTAGTTGATACTTCTTACAGAAAAGCTGGCTTGAAGAAAACTGTAATCTTTGCTGATCAACTTATGTACCTTGGCTTCGACTTTTCAACTCGATCAGGTTCATCAATTGGTGTAAATGATTTTGTTATACCAGAGGAAAAGGCCAATATTATTGATTCCTCTGAAAAAGAATTTAAAGCTATTGAAAAACAATTTGACTCAGGATTAGTTACAAGGGGAGAGAGGTATAACAAAGTCATTGATATATGGTCTAGAGCAAATGAGCAGGTAGCAAAAGCGATGATGGAAAAAATTAGTTCTGAAACTGTAACAAAACCAAATGGAGAAGACATTGATCAGTCCTCATTTAATTCTGTTTATATCTACGCAGACTCTGGCGCAAGAGGTTCACCTGCACAAATCAGACAACTTTCAGGCATGAGAGGACTTATGTCAAAGCCTGATGGCTCTATAATTGAAACACCAATTACAGCCAACTTTAGAGAAGGCTTGTCAGTTCTTCAATATTTTATATCAACACATGGAGCTAGAAAGGGTTTAGCAGATACTGCGCTTAAGACAGCTAATTCAGGATATCTCACTAGAAGACTGTGCGATGTATCTATGGATTCAGTCATAAACATTGATGACTGTGGAACCACAGAGTCTATAACTGTGACTTCAATAATTGATGGAGGTGAAATTATTCAAGCGCTCACCGATAGAATATTAGGAAGAGTTATTGCAGAACCAATTTTCGATGCAGATGGAAAAGAACTTTTTGCCATAAATACAATGTTAGATGAGGATGCTCTTAGTGTAATTAGCGAATTAAACCTCTCTAGCCTAAAGATAAGGTCTCCAATGACATGCGAAGCTCCCATTGGAGTTTGTGCTAAATGTTATGGAAGAGATCTTGCCAGGGGACATTTAGTTCACAGAGGTGAAGCTGTTGGAGTAGTTGCTGCTCAGTCAATTGGCGAGCCTGGAACTCAATTAACAATGAGAACATTTCATATTGGTGGTGCTGCATCAAGTTCATCTGAGGAAAATGCAATTTTTAATAAAAGCTCAGGTGTTGTATCTTTCTCAGACGATATTAAAACCGTTACGAACAAAGATAAACTTGAAGTAGTTGTGTCTAGGAATGCGATGTGTTCTATATCTGATGTGAATGGAAAAATTATTGAACAGTACAAAGTACCATATGGAGCTACATTAGAAGTAGCAAACTCAAAAGACTTAGATGAGGGAATTAGAATTGCCTCTTGGGATCCATACACTAGACCAATAATTTCTGAAACATCTGGCAAAGTTAAATTTACTGATATAGAGGATGGCGTAACCGTCAGAGAGCAGCTTGATGAGCTTACAGGCTTATCAAGTATTGAAATTATAGAGGTTGCAGATAGAACATCTGCTGGTAGAGATATGACTCCAACAATTGAAATTGTTGACTCAAAGGGTAAGGCCGTTCTGATTGGGGAATTCAAACAACCTGCTGTTTATCCTTTGCCTGCAGGCGGACTAGTAAATCTTGTTAATGGCCAGAAAATTAGTGCTGGTGAGGTTATTGCTAGAATGCCATTAGTAGCGTCAAAAACAAAAGACATTACTGGAGGCCTTCCAAGGGTTGCAGATTTGTTCGAAGCAAGAACACCAAAAGATGCAGCTGTTCTTGCAGAAGAAACTGGTGTCGTTTCTTTTGGTAAAGAAACAAAAGGAAAAGTTAGACTTGTTATTACACCAGAAGGTGCTACCAAAAAAAGTCAAAATAAAGAAATGCTGATTCCTAAGCATAGAACTCTTAATGTTTTTGAAGGAGAAAGAGTAAATAAAGGTGATATTATTTCAGAAGGTCCTTTAAGTCCCCACGACATTTTGAGACTTAAAGGGATACCAGATTTAACAAACTTTATTGTTAATGAAATACAAGATGTTTATAGACTTCAAGGTGTTTCTATAAACGATAAGCATATAGAGACAATTCTACGACAAATGCTCAGAAAAGCTTTAATTATCGATGGTGGTGATACTAAATTTATTCAGGGTGATCAAGTTAGTTTTGTTGACTTAAAAGAGGAGAATTTAAAAGTTGTAGCAGATGGTAAAAATCCAGCAGATTTTGAAAGAGTCTTGCTAGGTATAACTAAAGCCTCCCTTGCTACAGATTCATTTATATCAGCTGCCTCTTTCCAAGAGACGACAAGAGTTTTAACTGAAGCTGCTGTAACAGGGAAAAAAGATCATTTAAAAGGATTAAAAGAAAATGTTGTTGTAGGGAGATTAATTCCTGCCGGGACTGGCATGGAATTTCATGACAAACTTAGAAATAAGAAACAGGGTGAATTTGACGAAAGCATGTTATCAGATGAAGATATCGAAGCTGCTCTTAGACAAGAGCTTCAAGAAAATGATGAAGAATAATGTTGACCATTAATACTATGCTCTATAAAATCGCCGCCTATATAGATAATTAAAATGGCAACAGTTAATCAATTAATTAAAAAATCAAGAAAACCTAAGGTTAAGAAAACTGATGTGCCTGCATTGAACGCTTGTCCTCAAAGAAGAGGCGTTTGCACAAGAGTTTACACAACTACACCAAAGAAACCTAACTCTGCATTAAGAAAAGTATGCAGAGTCCGACTAACGAGTGGATATGAAGTCACATCTTACATTGGAGGAGAAGGTCATAATCTTCAGGAACATTCTTTAGTCTTAATAAGGGGCGGAAGAGTTAAAGATTTGCCTGGTGTTAGATACCATACTATAAGAGGCACATTAGATACATCGGGTGTTGCAAGCAGAAAACAGAGACGCTCAAAATACGGCGCAAAAAAAGGTAAATAGGTATGCCAAGAAGACGAAGTCCAGAAAAAAGAAAAATTCTTCCAGATCCAAAGTATAAGGATGTTGTTCTTGCGAAGTTTATGAACAATTTAATGAAAGATGGAAAAAAATCTGTTGCAGAAAAAATTGTTTATGGAGCATTTGACCAAATAAACAAAAATTCTAAGGACGATCCACTTGATGTATTTATGAAAGCTCTTGAAGAGGTAAGTCCAGTTGTTGAAGTAAAGTCAAGAAGAGTAGGTGGTGCAAATTATCAGGTCCCCGTTGAAATAAGACCATCAAGAAGACAGGCTTTGGCAATGAGATGGATTGTTGAGGCTGCTCGGAGCAGATCAGAAAAATCAATGGATTTGCGGCTTGCTGGAGAACTTCAAGATGCTTCACAAAAAAAAGGTTCAGCTTATAGAAAAAGAGAGGATGTTCACAAGATGGCTGAAGCAAATAAAGCTTTTTCACACTTCAGATTTTAATCAAAAAATATTATGGCTAGAGATACTATTTTAAATAAATATAGAAATGTAGGTATATGTGCGCACGTAGATGCAGGTAAAACTACTACTACTGAGAGAGTATTATTTTATACTGGTTTGTCTCATAAGATTGGTGAAGTCCATGACGGTGCTGCTGTTATGGATTGGATGGAACAAGAACAAGAAAGAGGCATCACTATAACTTCAGCAGCAACAACATGTTTTTGGAGTGGCATGGAGCAGCAATTCTCTCAGCATAGAATCAATATAATTGATACACCAGGTCACGTTGACTTTACAATTGAGGTTGAAAGATCACTTAGAGTTTTGGATGGGGCTGTAGTTGTATTTTGTGGTACGTCAGGTGTTGAGCCACAATCAGAAACTGTGTGGAGACAGGCTAACAGATATGAAGTACCAAGAATTGTCTTTGTGAATAAGATGGATCGAGCAGGGGCTAATTTTGAAAAAGTTATTGATCAAATCAAAGATAGACTTCAAGCAAATATTGTTCCAATACAATACAACATTGGTTCTGAAGAAGATTTCAAAGGAGTGGTTGATCTTATAAATATGAGAGCTATTTATTGGAACGAAGAAGATCAAGGTCTTACTTTCGACTCAAAGGAAATTCCTGAGGAATTGCTTGATAAATGTCATAAACTAAGAGAAGAGATGCTTGAAGCAGCTGCTGAAGCTAATGAAGAATTAATGGATGCCTATCTGGAATCCGGTGATTTAACCTCTGAGCAAATTAAAGAGGGCCTAAGGATTAGATCTCTCGCGAATGAGGTGATTCTTGCTTTATGTGGCTCTGCTTTTAAAAATAAAGGTTTTCAAGCCGTTCTAGATGCAGTTATAGATTTTTTACCTGCGCCGGACGAAGTTAAAGCAATTGAGGGTGTTATTCCAAATAATTCAGACGAAGAGGCTGAAGAAGCAGATACAAGAACATCTTCTGATGAAGAACCATTTTCTGCATTAGCATTTAAGATTGCAACAGATCCTTTTGTAGGAACCTTAACATTTATAAGAGTCTATTCTGGAGTTCTTAGAGTTGGTGATGGTGTAATGAATACTACAAAGTCTAAAAAGGAAAGAGTAGGAAGAATGGTGCAAATGCATTCTAATAATAGGGAAGAAATTAAAGAAGTTAGAGCTGGTGATATCGCAGCATGTATTGGACTAAAGGATATTACAACAGGAGATACCCTATCTGATTCAAATAAACCTATTGTTCTTGAAAGAATGGACTTCCCAGAACCAGTTATATCTGTTGCTGTTGAGCCAAAATCAAAACAAGATCAAGAGAAGATGTCTTTAGCCTTAGGTAAACTTGCTCAAGAAGATCCATCTTTTAGAGTTGCAAGTGATGAAGAATCTGGCCAAACAATAATTTCTGGCATGGGGGAACTTCACTTAGATGTTCTTGTGGATAGAATGAAAAGAGAGTTTTCAGTTGAAGCCAACATAGGCAAACCTCAAGTTGCATATAGAGAAACTATTAAAGAAACAATAGAGATAGAGGGTAAATTTGTAAGACAAAGTGGCGGAAAAGGACAGTATGGTCATGTTTGGCTTAAACTTGAACCATTAGGTCTTGATGATGAATATGAATTTGTTGATAAAATCGTTGGTGGAGTAATTCCAAAAGAATATATACCAGCTGTTAACAAAGGTATTCAAGAACAAATGCAAAATGGTGTAATTGCTGGGTATCCACTATTAGCATTGAGGGCAACATTGTATGATGGTTCATTTCATGATGTAGACTCTAATGAGATGGCATTTAAAATTGCAGGCTCTATGGCTCTTAAAGAAGGAGCAAATAAAGCTAAACCTGCTTTGCTAGAACCAATAATGAAGGTTGTTGTTGTAACACCAGAAGATCATATGGGCGATGTTGTTGGTGATTTAAATAGAAGAAGAGGAATAATTTTGGGGATGGAAGACATTACTTCAGGTAAAGAAGTTTCCTCTGAAGTGCCTCTTGCCGAAATGTTTGGATACGCAACTGATTTAAGATCTCAAACTCAAGGAAGAGCAACTTTTACCATGGAATTCACTAAATATGGCGAGGTTCCAAATAATATAGCAGAACAGCTAAAAACCTCTTAATATTTACAAAAAATAAAACACTCAATAAAGTTGACAGTACCACTCTTAGGGGCTTAGAATACGCCACATTTTGCATTTTGCTGAATGTAAAAATTTTTTAAAAATAGGTTAAAAACAGGGTAAATGGAGAATCAATCAATAAGAATAAGGTTAAAAGCTTTTGATTATAGATTAATTGATGCTTCGGCCAAATTAATAGTTGAAACCGTTAAAAAAACTGGAGCAGTTATTAATGGGCCAATACCTTTACCTGTTAAAAAAGAGAGGACAACAGTACTGATTTCGCCGCATAAAGACAAAGATGCAAGAGATCAATACGAGATTGTTACTTACAAAAGATTGATGGATATTGTTAAACCAACTGATAAGACAGTTGATGCTTTAATGAAATTAGATCTCTCCTCTGGAGTAGATGTTCAAATAAGCTTGGGACAATAAATTTTAACGCGAATGCGGCCATAGAGGGTTTGTAGCCCCGTAAAAGGAGATAAAATTGAGCATAGGCTTAATAGGAAAAAAATCAGGCATGTCTCGTCTTTTTCTCGAAGATGGAGAATCTGTGCCTGTTACAGCAGTTTCAGTATGTGGCAATTTCGTTGCTGGCATTAAGACAAAAGAAAAAAATGGATATAACGCTTTATTGATCTCAAAAACTGAAAAATCTAATAATTTAAATAAATCTAAATCTGAATTTTTCAAAAAGATAGATTTAAACCCAGGATCGCTATCAGAGTTCAAATCAGATGAAATAGAAAGTTATGAAATTGGAAAACACTTAACTGCTGAAGTGTTTGAGGTTGGACAGTACGTCGATGTAACTGGTACTTCAAAGGGCAAGGGTTATGCAGGAGTTATAAAAAGACATAATTTTTCAATGCAAGATGCAACTCATGGAAACTCTCTTGCTCACAGAGCACACGGATCGATTGGCCAGTGTCAAACTCCTGGCAGAGTTTGGAAAGGTAAAAAAATGTCAGGACATATGGGCAACGTGCAGAAGACAATACAAAGTTTAAAGATCGTAGATATGGATGTAGAAAATAACGTTATCTATATAAAGGGAGCTGTTCCTGGTTTCAACGGCTCTGAATTAAAAATTAAACCATCAAATAAAAAATAATGAAGATAGAACTTTTATCAAATACAAAGAATAAAGATATTTCTATATCTAATGAAGTTTTCAGCAAGGAATTTAATGAGTCTTTAATTCATCAAGCTGTTGTTAGTTTTATGGCATCTTCACGACAAGGAAGCGCTAAACAAAAAAATAGATCTGAAGTAAGAGGCGGTGGCAAAAAACCATTTAGACAAAAAGGAACTGGCAGAGCCAGAGCGGGGACCATAAGGAGCCCTCTTTGGAGAGGTGGAGGTGTTACTTTTGCTTCAAGACCAAGAGATTTCAGTAAGAAGATAAACAAAAAAATGTATCGTGCTGCTATTAAATCAATTTTTTCAGAATTAGTAAGACAAAATAGATTAGTAGCGATTGAAAAACCAACACTTAAGAAACCAAAAACTAAAGAGTTTGCAAGCTTTTTAAATGAATTTTCTTTAAGTAGAGTTCTAATTATTACTGAAGAGCCTGATATAAATCTTTATCTTTCAGCAAGAAATATACCAAACGTTGATGTTATTACTGTTAGAGAAATTAATCCAATAAATCTTTTAAAACCTCAAAAGGTGGCTGTTACAAGCGAAGCTTTGAAACAAATAGAGGGGTGGATTAATGGGTAAAGAAAAATTATATACATTAATAAAATCTCCAATTATTACTGAACAAACTGCTCAGCTAAGTGAAAAGTATAAACAAGTTGTTTTCAAAGTTGATCTTTCAGCAAATAAAAAAGAGATTAAAAATGCAGTTGAAACATTATTTAAAGTTGATGTAATTAAAGTAAGTACATCAGTTGTAAAAGGCAAGAGAAAAAGAAATAGATTTGGTATATATAAAAAATCAGATTACAAAAAAGCTTTTGTTTCTATTAGTCAAGATTCAGAGATTCAATTTGAGGGTATAAACTAATGACAATTGTTAAATCTAAACCAACTAGCCCTGGAAGAAGAGGCCTTATATCAGTCAAATCTGATTTACATAAGGGTAAACCATATAAGTCATTAATTGAGCCTAAAGCTAAAAATGGTGGAAGAAATAACAATGGGCGAATTACTGTTAGGCACCAAGGTGGCGGCCATAAGCAGCATTACAGAGTTATTGACTTTAAAAGAAACAAGTTTGATGTTCCAGCAATCGTTGAAAGAATTGAATATGATCCCAATAGGTCAGCGCATATTGCTTTATTAAAATATCTTGATGGTGAGAGAAGATACATAATTGCTCCATCAAAATTAAAAATAGGCGATGAACTAATGTCTTCAGACAATTGCGAAATTAAAGTAGGTAATTCAATGAAATTGAAAGATATACCCCTTGGTACAAATGTTCATTGTATAGAACTAAAGCCAAAGAAAGGCGCTCAAATTGCACGAAGTGCTGGAACTTCAGCCAGATTAGTTGCTAAAGAAGGCATATATGCAACCTTAAGATTACAGTCAGGAGAGACACGAAAAATTTTGTGGGAATGTAGAGCTACATTGGGAACAGTTTCAAACCAAGAAAATAATTTAAAATCTTTTGGAAAAGCTGGTGCTAAAAGATGGAGAGGCGTTAGACCTACAGTTAGAGGGGTTGCTATGAATCCCGTTGATCATCCGCATGGTGGTGGAGAAGGAAGAACCTCAGGAGGAAGACATCCTACAACGCCATGGGGAGTTCCAACAAAAGGTTACAAGACAAGAAAAAATCAAAGGACGGATGATTTAATCATAAGACGAAGAGGTAAGAAATAAAATGCCAAGATCTCTAAAAAAAGGACCATTTGTAGATTTGTCACTTTCAAAAAAAGTAGATAAAGCAATCACAAATAACGATAAGAAACCTATAAAAACATGGTCTAGAAGATCAATGATTATTCCCACGATGGTTGGACTAACAATATCAGTTCACAATGGAAGACAACATGTACCAGTATTTATTAATGAAGATATGGTTGGACACAAGCTTGGAGAGTTTGCGATGACAAGAACATTTAAAATGCATTCTGGTGATAGGAAAGCTTAATTATGGAAACAAGAGCTTATTTAAAAGGAACAAGGCTATCTCCACAAAAGGCATCATTAGTTGCAGATCAAATAAGAGGCAAAAGTGTGGATAAGGCTTTAGACTTTCTTATTTTCAATAAACAAAAAGGTTCTGCAGTGATAAAAAAATTGTTAGATTCAGCAATTGCTAATGCAGAAAATAACAATAATTCTGATATTGATAAGCTATTAGTCAAATCTGTAATTGTTAATCAAGGTATGAGATTAAAAAGAATGAGAGCAAGAGCAAGAGGTAGAGCTGACAGAATAATAAAACCTACATGCCATATAGAAATTACATTGGCAGAGGAGAGTAACTAATGGGACAAAAAGTTAATCCAAATGGTTTTAGATTAGGCATTTCAAAAAAACAAAATGCTAATTGGTTTGCAAAGGGAAAAGACTTTCCTAAAAATTTAATACAAGATCTAAAGGTTAGAGATCATCTCAATAAAAAGCTAAAGAATTCTTCCATAAGCAAAATTGAATTAGAAAGAACAGCTGATACATTTGTAGTAAATATCCATACAGCAAGACCCGGAATTATCATTGGGAAAAGAGGTGAAGAAATAGAAAATCTTAAAAAGGCTGTTCAGAGGATTGTAAAAGGACCTTCACAAATCAACATTAAAGAAATAAAAAAACCAGATTTAGATGCACAAATTCTTGCTGAAGGGGTAGCTCAACAGCTCGAAAAAAGAGTCATGTTTAGGAGAGCAATGAAGCGGACCGTTCAAAGCGCATTAAGGCAAAGTGCCAAAGGGGTCCGAATTGAGGTATCAGGGAGACTTAATGGCGCTGAAATCGCAAGAACAGAATGGTATAGAGAGGGTCGGGTACCATTGCATACATTAAGAGCAGACATAGATTATGGAACTTCAGAGGCTCTTACTACTTATGGGATTATTGGTGTAAAAGTTTGGGTTTACAGAGGTGAAGTAAATGAAGATCCATATAAAAATGCTCCAGGAGCCGGTTAAGTAAAATGTTGCAACCTAAACAAACAAAATTCAGAAAAATGCACAAAGGTAGAAACCGTGGTCTTGCACAAAATGGTAATACAATTGCATTTGGAAGATTTGGATTAGTAGCATCTGGTAGAGGAAGAATCACTGCTAGACAAATCGAGTCTGCCAGAAGAGCAATGACTAGGTATATTAAAAGAGGTGGGAATATATGGATTCGAATTTTTCCTGATAAACCTATTACAAAAAAGCCTTTGGAAGTAAGAATGGGCAAAGGTAAGGGTAATGTTGAGTATTGGGTTGCACTTGTTCAACCAGGGAAGATTATGTTTGAAATGGCCGGTGTTGAAGAAGAACTTGCAAGAGAGGCATTCAGACTTGCTTCAGCCAAGCTACCAATAAAAACACATTTTATTAAGAAAGATTTATAAATGAAAAAAGAGTTAATGGGTTTAAGAAAGAAAAATATTGAACAGTTAAATGCTGAACTTTTATCTGTAAGAGAAACACAATTTGGATTGAGGATTAAGCACAAAACTGGTCAATTAAACGAAGTCAGTGACTTAAAAAAGTTAAGAAGAAAAATCGCACTAATCAAAACTTTAATTAGTGAAATTAAGTTAAAGGATAAATAAAAATGAAATCAACTAATCCGAGAATATTATCAGGTGTTGTTACCAGTAATAAAGCTGATAAGACTATAACCGTAAAAATTGAAAGGAAAGTTAAACATCCTTTTTATGGCAAAGTTATTAAAAGAGCAAGTAATGTCCATGCACATGACGAAAATAATATTGCCAATATTGGAGATATTGTTTCGGTGAAAGAATGCAGACCTATTTCAAAAACAAAAACATGGATTTTAGTAAATGACAATAAGTCAGAAACATTGGAGAGCAAATAATGATTCAAATGCAATCACTTTTAAAAATTGCAGATAATAGCGGTGCCAGAAGCGTTATGTGTATTAAAGTTTTGGGTGGTTCAAAAAGAAGATACGCGAATATAGGTGATGTTATTAAGGTTGCTGTTCGTGAAGCTATTCCGACTGGAAAAGTTAAAAAAGGACAAGTTGTCGATGCTCTTATAGTTCGCTCTCGTAAAGGGGTCAGAAGAAGAGATGGCTCTCTTATAAAATTTGATGAAAATGCAGCAGTTCTAATAAATGCTCAAAAAGCCCCAATTGGTACTAGAGTATTTGGGCCTGTCACGAGAGAGTTAAGAGATGGAAAGCACATGAAAATATTGTCTCTGGCACCTGAGGTTTTGTAATATGGGTAATAATATTATTTCAACAAAACTAAGATCTGGAGATGAGGTAATTATCATTGCTGGAAAGGACATTGGTAAAAAAGGTACTTTGCGAGATATTGTGAAAAATAAAAACAAAGCAATAGTTACAGGAATTAATATGGTTAAAAAGCATACAAAACCTAATCCAGAAATGGGAGTAACTGGAGGCGTAGTCGAACAAGAAGCTGCAATATCATTATCAAATTTGGCAATATGGAACCCAAAAACTAAATCTAAAGACAAAATCTCTTATTCAAGAAACAAAGAAGGAAAAAAAATAAGACTTTTCAAGTCAGATGGAGCTGAAATTAAATAATGGCAAACTTAAAAGAAAAATATAACAGCGAGTTAAGACCAGCTCTCAAGGAAGACTTGGGAATTGATAATATTATGGCAGTTCCAAGATTAACAAAAGTTGTCATAAATATGGGTGTTGGTGAAGCTGCAAATGATAAGAAGCATCTTGAGTCAGCATTAGAAAATCTTACAGTTATTGCTGGACAAAAACCTGTTGTTACAAAAGCTAGACAGTCTGTAGCAAGCTTTAAAATTAGAGAAGGATGGCCACTTGGATGCAAAGTTACTTTAAGAGGAAGTAAAATGTATGACTTTGTAGAAAGACTAATTAAAATTGCAATTCCAAGAGAAAGAGACTTTAGAGGACTTAATCCAAAATCTTTTGATCAACAAGGTAATTACAATTTCGGAATTAAAGAACAGATAATATTTCCTGAAATTAATTATGACAATATTGACAATATAAGGGGTATGGACATTTGTGTAAATACTTCGGCAAAATCTGTGGAGCACGCAAAGGCACTTTTGAAAGCTCTCGATTTTCCTTTTAAACAATAGGCGGTATACATGGCAAAGAAATCTATGATTGCAAGAGAAGTTAAAAGAATAAAAACAGTTGAAAAATATGCTGAGAAAAGATCTGTTTTAAAGAAAATGATGAGCGATCAAAGTCTAACAAGTGAAGAAAGGTATGAAGCAAGAATACAATTTCAAAAGCTTCCAAGAAACGCAAGTCCTTCAAGAGTTGTTAGAAGATGCCAAGTGACAGGAAGACCGCATGCTGTCTATAGAAAATTTGGCCTGAGTAGAATTAAATTAAGAGAAGCTGCTATGAGAGGTGATATACCTGGATTAGTAAAATCAAGTTGGTAATATTATGAGTTTTCAAGATCCTATATCAGATTGTTTAACAAGAATTAGAAACGGGCTTATGCGTGGGAAAGATAAGGTTCTCATACCATATTCAAGACTGAAATTTGATTTGGTTAATGTTCTTGTTGAAGAAGGCTACCTAAAATCATGCGAAAAATCTGAAGATAATGGCAAGTCACTAATTGAAGTAGATTTAAAATATTACAATGACTCTCCGGCAATAAAAGAACTTAAAAGAATTAGTAAACCCAGTCTAAGAAAATACTCAGGTGCGTCAGATCTTGAATCAGTAAAAAGCGGACTAGGGTCATTTATCTTATCAACAAATTTAGGTTTAATGACTGACAGGGACGCTAAGGCTAAAAATGTTGGTGGTGAAATTTTGTGTGAGGTTTTTTAATGTCTAGAGTAGCTAAAAGTCCAATTAATATTCTTGAAAATGTTGACTTCAGCATTAATGAAAACATTGTTAATGTCAAAGGAAGTAAAGGAGTGCTCGAGTTTAATATACCTCAGTCAATATCTCTTGAGATAAAAGAAAACATCATTAATGTTAAATATGATGAGACTGATCAACAATCTGTTGCCCTGGCTGGCACCACCAGATCTTTAATTAACAATATGATTATTGGTGTTACAAAGGGATTCGAAAAAAAATTGGAATTAATTGGTGTTGGTTATCGTGCAAAGGCTTCAGGCAAACTTCTAGAATTAACCTTAGGTTTTTCCCATCCTGTTAAATATCAACTACCTGATGAGGTCGAGGTTGAGACACCCTCTCAGACCGAAATAGTTTTAAAAAGCCATAATAAACAGATATTAGGACAAGCTGCTGCTGAGATAAGAGCATTTAGACCCCCAGAGCCCTATAAAGGAAAAGGTGTTAGGTATGCTGATGAACAAGTGAATAGAAAAGAAGCTAAAAAAGCAGCTGGTGCAGGAGCCTAACAGTGAATATTAAGAATACCTCAAGATTAAAAAGAGCTAAAAAAACAAGAATTAAAATTAGAGTGCAAGAGACACCAAGATTAACCGTGTTTAGATCGTCAAAGCATTTTTATGCCCAAGTTTTTGATAGCCTTGGATCTAAAGTTATTGTTTCAGCCTCAACCGCTGAAAAGAATTTAGATGTCAAATCTAATAATCTTGATGCTGCCGTTGCCGTAGGTAAAAAAGTTGCTGAAAGAGCATTAGAAAATGGAATTACAAAAGTTGTTTTTGATAGGTCAGGTTATAAATATCATGGACGAATTAAAGCTCTAGCAGATTCTGCTAGAGAAGCAGGATTGGAGTTTTAAATAAATGAATCAAAAAGATACAGTGAATAATCAACAGGTTGATGCACTTGAAGAAAAATTAGTACAAGTCAATAGAGTTGCTAAAGTTGTTAAAGGTGGAAGAATTTTTGGATTCACAGCACTCACGGTTGTTGGAGATGGTAATGGAAGAGTTGGCTTTGGGAGAGGCAAGTCAAAAGAGGTCCCAATTGCAATTCAAAAAGCTATGGAAAATGCTAGAAGAAGTATGGTTGAGGTTGAATTGAACAATACAACTTTATGGTATCCAATAAAAGCAAAACATGGTTCAGCAAATGTTTATATGCAGCCAGCATCAGAGGGTACTGGTATTATTGCTGGAGGCGCTATGAGAGCTGTTCTTGAACTTGCTGGAGTCCAAAATGTGCTTGCTAAATGTTATGGATCTACCAATCCAGTAAATGTTGTAAGAGCTACTATTAATGCTTTAAGTCAAATGGAATCTCCAGAAACTGTTGCTGCAAGAAGAGGAAAAAAAATTGAAGACATATCATGAATAAAGAGAAGACAATCAATATCAAACTAATTAAAAGTGGCATTGGAAGAATGAGAAGTCACAAACTTTGTATTAAAGGTCTTGGATTTAAAAAATTAAATCAAACAGTTTCTGTTTTAGATACTCCAAGCAATAGAGGAATGATAAAAAAAATATCAGATATGGTTGAAATACAAGAAAATTAAAATGAATAATAATGAAACTAAAATTACTATGACACTTAACTCGATTTCAAATGAGGGAACTGTTAAAAATAAAAAAAGAGTTGGTAGAGGTATTGGATCAGGATCTGGAAAAACAGCTGGAAGAGGGCACAAAGGCCAAAAATCAAGATCTGGAGGAAATATTCGACTAGGATTTGAAGGTGGGCAAATGCCTCTTCAAATGAGACTGCCTAAATTTGGATTTTCTTCAAGAGTAAACAATAATTTTAAAGAGATAAATATCAAAAATATTAAAGGGATGAAGCTAGTAAACTTAGAGACTCTTAAAGAAAAAAAATTAATAAGTAAGTCCATAAAAAAAGCAAAAATTTTTGGCAATTCAGAAATAGATACAAAAGTTACGGTAGAAGGAATAGCTTTAACTAATGGAGCAAGAGTATCTATTGAGAATGCTGGTGGAAAGATCATTAACGATAAGGCAAATGAAAAAGCAATTGTAGAAAAAGTTAAAAATGAGGAAAGTGATAAATAATGGCTGATCAAGGTAACATGAGTGATCTTTGGAAAAGATTACGGTTTGTATTCTTTGCGATTCTTGTATATAGAATTGGAACTCATATACCAATCCCTGGAATTGATCCAGAAAGATTAGCTTCATTATTTCAGCAGAATCAAGGAACAATTATTGAAATGTTTAATTTGTTTTCTGGCGGGGCTTTAGAGAGAATGAGTATATTTGCCCTCAACGTTGTACCTTATATCTCCTCTGCAATTATTATGCAGCTTTTCTCAAACTCAATACCTTACTTGATTGAGCTCAAAAAAGATGGTCAGGCAGGCAGAAACAAAATAACACAATACACAAGATACGGAACAGCAGTTTTAGCTCTTATTCAGGCATCTGCGCTTGCTGTAACTCTTTCCGCAAGTGGACTAGCGTATGTTCCAGGCACATCTTTCTTTGTTTCGGCAGTTTTTTCAGTAGTAGCAGGTACTATGTTTCTAATGTGGTTGGGAGAGCAAGTTTCTGAGAGAGGCATTGGTAACGGAATATCAATAATAATTGCAACCAGTATTTTGACTGGCATCCCTGGAGCAATCGGACAAGCTCTGGAGCAATCAAGACAGGGTGATTTGAGCATACTTCTGTTAATAGGAATTGGGCTCCTATCAATGGCCGTTATAGCGGTTGTTGTATTCATAGAAAGAGGTCAAAGAAGAATAACTGTTAATTATGCACAAAGACAACAGGGCAGAAGACTGATGCAAGCACAAGCAAGCCATCTTCCTTTCAAAGTAAATATGGCAGGAGTTATTCCAGCAATATTTGCAAGTACATTCTTGTTATTTCCTGCATCACTCTCTACTTGGTTTGGTGAGTATGAATCTTTAGGCTTTTTACAAAGTTTTTCATTA
Organism: Gammaproteobacteria bacterium; assembly: GCA_002690725.1. Lineage (GTDB taxonomy): Bacteria > Pseudomonadota > Gammaproteobacteria > Magnimaribacterales > D2472 > SAR86A. The sequence goes on along the minus strand of NZFS01000007.1, from coordinate 39,348 downwards.
GCACTTAATCCTGGTCAACCTTTGTACATTCTTGTATTTGCAGGGCTAATTATAAGTTTTTGTTTTATCTGGTTAGCTCTTACATTTAATACGAAAGATGTATCTGATAATCTTAAAAGGTCTGGTGCTTACATTGCAGGCATAAGACCAGGCGAGCAGACTGCAAATTATATTGATTCAGTATTAGCCAGACTAACAGTTTTTGGAGCTATTTATTTAACATTAATATGTTTACTTCCGTTAGCGTTAATTAATTTTGCTGGCATATCACCCACTATCTCAATCGGGGGTACCTCTGTTTTGATTATAGTTGTTGTCTTAATGGACTTTATGTCTCAGGTTCAGTCACACATGATGTCATCACAGTATGCATCCCTAATGAAAAAGGCAAATTTAAAAAATTATAGAAGGTAGTATGAAAGTTAAAGCATCAGTCAAAAAAATTTGTAGAAACTGTAAGATCGTCAGAAGAAATGGCGTGCTATATGTAATATGTAGTGCAGACCCTAAACACAAGCAAAGGCAAGGATAATAATTATGGCAAGGATAGCAGGCGTCAATATTCCGGAAAATAAACACATCGAGATTTCTTTGACACATATTTTTGGAATTGGTAGAAAAACAGCCCAAGATATTTGTGTTGATCTCAAGATCGATTACACCAGAAAGATTTCAGACTTATCTGAAGAAGAAATCGAAAATATTAGAGGTGCAATTGCTAACTATACAGTTGAGGGAGATCTGAGAAGAAACATCAGCACAAACATAAAAAGGCTGCAAGATTTAGCAAGTTATAGAGGTATTAGACATAGAAGAAAATTACCTACAAGAGGACAAAATACAAAAAATAATGCGAGAACAAGAAAAGGCCCTAAAAAGCCAATGAGAGGATAAATATGGCTGTTAAAGGAAAAAAGAATAAAAGAATTGTTACTGATGGTGTGGCTCACATCCATTCTTCATTTAATAACACCATAGTGACAATTACTGATAAACAAGGTAATACCATATGTTGGGCAACATCAGGTGGTTCTGGGTTCAAAGGCTCAAGGAAAAGCACTCCTTTTGCAGCTCAAATTGCAGCAGATAAAGCAGGAAATGCTGCTAAAGAGTTTGGAATGTGCAACCTTGATGTAAAAGTTAAAGGGCCTGGTGGCGGAAGAGAGTCTGCGATCAGATCTTTAAATGCTTGTGGTTTAAAAATTAAAAGTATCACTGATGTGACACCACTCCCACACAATGGGTGTAGACCATCTAAGAAAAGACGAGTTTAAAGGAGAAGTAAATGGCAAGATACAGAGGACCATCGTTAAGACTTTCAAGAAGGGAAGGAACAGACTTATTTTTAAAAAGTGGCGTTAGAGCAATTGAGTCTAAATGTAATATGGACACTCTGCCTGGCGTCCATGGCGCAAGAAGAGGGAGACTATCAGACTATGGACTGCAATTGAGGGAAAAACAGAAAGTCAGAAGAATGTATGGGATATTAGAAAAACAATTTAGAAATTACTATAAAAAAGCTGCCTCATCCAAAGGAAATACTGGCGAGAATCTTTTGTCGTTGTTAGAAAAAAGATTAGATAATGTTGTCTATAGAATGGGTTTTGGTTCAACAAGAGCTGAAGCACGTCAAATGGTTTCTCATAAGGCATTTATGATTAATGGAAAAGTAGTAAATATTCCTTCTTATCAAGTCCAACCAGGTGACGAAATTGAAGTTAGAGAATCTAAAAGAGGACATTTGAGGATTGCAGCTGCGTTAAAAATTGCTGAAAACAGAGAAGAATGTGATTGGCTTGAGGTAGATGAAAAAAACTTTAAAGGTGTATTTAAGTCTGTTCCTGATAGAACTGATTTGAGTACTGAAATTAACGAAAATCTTATTGTTGAGCTTTACTCAAAATAAAAGTATAAAGGCGGAGAAAATTATGCAAACATCAGTAATAGATCTATTAGTACCAACTGAAATACAGGTAGACGATGTCTCACCTACATTGTCAAAAGTAACACTTGAGCCTCTTGAAAGAGGTTTTGGACATACGCTTGGAAATGCTTTAAGAAGAATTTTGCTTTCTTCAATGCCTGGCGCAGCTGTAACAGATGTTTCTATAGAAGGTATATCACATGAATATAGCACTATAGAGGGAGTTAGAGAGGATGTGATTGACATACTTCTAAATATTAAGGACATGCCTATCAATTTAATTGAAGGTGACTCGGCTGAGGTAACATTGGATATAAAAGGTCCATGTGATGTACTGGCTTCATCTTTTGATGTGCCTGGAAATGTTGAGCTTGTCGATCAAGATTTTCATATTGCTACTATAGTTGATAAAGTCAGTCTCAAAATGACTCTAACCGTAAGAAATGGAAGAGGATATGAACCAGCTTATTTAAGAGAGGATGAGGACAGAGTAGTTGGAGCTTTAAAGGTTGATGCTTCATTTAGTCCTGTAAGAAGAGTTTCCTATACAGTAGATAATGCAAGATCTGGAAAAAGAACTGATTTAGATAAATTAGTACTTGAGTTAGAAACTGATGGAACTTTGGATCCAAAAATGGCAATAGAACACTCAGCTACAATTTTACAACAACAGCTTGGAGCATTTGTTGACTTAGATGCTATAGCTGAACAAGAAGCCAAAAAAGATCAAAATGACTTTGATCCAATTCTGCTTAGATCAATAGAAGAACTCGAATTAACAGTAAGATCTACGAATTGTTTAAAAGCTGAAAGTATTTTTCTCATTGGTGATCTTATTCACAGATCTGAGTTTGATTTATTGAAGACTCCAAACTTGGGAAAAAAATATCTAAATGAAATTAAAGATGTTTTGGCCTCTAAGGAACTTTCTCTTGGTATGAATGTTGAAAATTGGCCACCTATGGGATAAGTATGAGACATAAAAAATCAGGAAGAAAATTTAATAGAAATTCGGCTCATAGAAAAGCATTGTTCAAAAATCTGGCAATTGCATTGATTGATAAAGCTATTATAAAAACTACTCTACCCAAGGCAAAGGAACTTAGAAGGTTTGTCGAGCCTTTAATTACGATCGGTAAAGATGATAATGTTGCCAACAGAAGACTTGTTTTTAGTAGGCTAAGATCTGATGAATCTGTAAATAAACTTTTTACAGAAGTCTCTATAAATGCTATGAATAGAAATGGTGGATATACAAGAATAATAAAAGCTGGCTTTAGGCCTGGTGATAGAGCAGATATGGCTTTTATTGAACTTGTAGATAGAAAGTTAGACGAAGAAATAGCTGAACCTGAATTAAAAGAAAAAGAATCTGCAGCTTAATTTAAAAGATCATTCAGAAACTTTCCTGTAAATGATTTTTTTACTTTTGCAACATCTTCAGGAGTTCCTTCTGCAACAATTTCTCCCCCATCTGTTCCTCCCTCAGGACCAAGATCAATAATCCAGTCAGATGTCTTTATAACATCAAGATTATGCTCAATGACAACAACTGTATTTCCTTGTTCTTTTAATCTGTTTAAAACCCTCAAAAGAAGTTCAATATCTGCAAAGTGAAGTCCTGTTGTTGGCTCATCCAAAATAAAAAGAGTCTTCCCAGTACTTCTCTTAGATAATTCTTTAGCTAATTTTATTCTTTGCGCTTCTCCTCCAGATAATGTCAATGCTGACTGACCAAGTGTTATATAACCTAGACCAACGTCATTTAGTGTTAACAATTTATTTTTTATAGCAGGATGTGCATCAAAGAAATTTAACGCATCTTCGACTGTCATATCTAAAATATCACTGATATTTTTATCTTTATATTTTATTTCCAGTGTTTGTTCGTTATATCTTTTGCCATCACATACGTCACACTTTACGTATACGTCAGCGAGGAAATGCATTTCAACTTTTATCATGCCATCACCTTGACATGCCTCACATCTTCCACCCTTAACGTTAAAACTAAATCGCCCAGGTTTATAACCTCTTGATCTAGCTTCGACAGTTTGAGACAGAAGATCTCTTATGTGAGAGAAGAGGCCTGTATATGTTGCTGGATTTGATCTGGGCGTTCTTCCAATAGGTGATTGATCAATATTAATAACTTTATCAAGATGTTCTAATCCCTCAATTTTTTCACATTTAATTTCTTTTGAAAGTTTAGATTTATTTAGTATAAATGAGCTTATTGGTAACAGTGTTTGATTAATTAAAGACGACTTTCCTGAACCAGATACCCCTGTAATACAAGTAAATAATCCAACAGGTATGTCCACAGATATTTTTTTTAAATTATTTTCAAAGGCATCAATAATCCTAATTTGTTCTTTTTTTATTTTCAGTCGTTTTTTTGGAATTTCTATTTTTCTTTTACCAGACAGATATGTTGCAGTGATAGAGTTTTTATTTTTTAAAATTTCATTTATGTCGCCTTGCGCACAAATTTCTCCGCCATGTTTTCCCGCGCCAGGACCAATATCTATTATATGATCAGCAGATCTTATAGCTTCTTCATCGTGCTCAACCACTATTACTGTGTTCCCAAGATTTTTTAAATTGTTAAGAGTTTTTATTAATTTTGTATTATCTCTTTGATGAAGTCCTATCGACGGTTCATCAAGAACATATGTAACACCAACAAGCCCTGATCCTATTTGACTAGCCAATCTAATTCTTTGAGCTTCACCACCTGATAAAGTTTCTGCACTTCTGTCTAATGTCAGGTAATTTAGACCTACATCTTCAAGAAAAGTTAACCTATCTTTAATTTCTTTTAGTATCTTTTCTGCAATTTTAGCTTTAGATCCTTGAAGCTCCATATTTTTTATGAAATTTAAAGAATCTGATATTTTCATTGATGTAATCTGATGAATTTGAGTATCATTAATAAAAACATTCCTAGCATATGTATTGAGCCTTGATCCATTACATTCGTCACAGGTACTCTCAGACATAAGTTTTGCAAGGTCATCTCTCATATACTCTGAGTCAGTTTCTTTAAATCTTCTTTCAGTTGAGGGGATAACGCCTTCAAATCTATGTTTTCTTATAATTCTACTCCCACTTCTAAATCTATGAGAGAAATCAATCTTCTCTTTTGTGCCCCATAAGATTATATCTTTAACTTTTTGAGGATGATCTTTCCATTTTGTTGTAAGAGAAAAATCAAAATGATTGCTGAGACATCTTAATTGATAATAATAAAACCTATTTCTTCTAGTCCATCCTTTAATTGCACCATTTGCAATAGAAACTTCATCATCCTGAATCAATCTTTTTTCACTAAAAAATTGAATGACTCCAAGACCATCACATTTTGGACAAGCTCCATGAGGATTATTAAACGAAAACATCCTTGGCTCTAATTCTGGTATTGAATATCCACATTGTGAGCAGGAGAAATTTGAAGAGTATAAATTAATTAAATTCGAGTCAATATCCTCAATTTCTACTAACCCATCTGATAGTAGCAAAGATGTCTCAACAGATTCCGATATTCTAGATCTTATTTCATTACCTGATTTGATTACCAATCTATCAATTACAGCAGAAATATTATGTTTTTTATTTTTTTCCAATGTTGGAAACTCTTCAATTGGATATACGACACCGTTCACCTTGACTCTTACGTAGCCACTTTTTCTAAGATCTTCATAAACAGCAAGATGTTCTCCTTTTTTATCTCTTACAACTGGAGCCATTATCATAACTTTTGTATTTTCTTTTAGTTTTAGTATTTCATCACAAATTTCAGATACAGTTTTTGCTTTCAATTCTTCATTATGGTCTGGACATCTTGGAGTTCCAATCCTTGAATACAATAGTCTTAAATAGTCATATATTTCAGTTACAGTTCCGACAGTTGATCTTGGATTATGTGAAGTAGCCTTTTGCTCAATTGATATTGCAGGCGATAAACCTTCAATCTGATCTACATCTGGTTTTTCCATCATCGATAGAAATCTTCTTGCATATGTCGATAATGATTCAACATATCTTCTTTGTCCTTCTGCATACAATGTATCGAATGCTAATGAAGACTTACCAGACCCAGATAAACCTGTAATAACTATAATTTTATTTCTAGGTATCTCTAGGTTTACATTCTTTAAATTATGTGTTCTTGCGCCTTTTATAAATATGCTATCCATTGGATAAAAAATTCCGTGATGAAAAAAATAAATTAGGTTAAACTTTCTATATTATAAGAGGTTATTATGAGCAGAGGTGTAAATAAAGTAATTTTAGTTGGTAATTTAGGCCAGAAACCAGAAATGAGGAACACAGCTACCCAAACAGCAGTTGCAAATCTTTCAATAGCTACAACTGAGTCATGGAAAGACAAAGAAAGTGGAGAAAATAGAGATAAAACTGAATGGCATCGAGTTGTATTTTTTGGAAGCTTGGCTGAGATTGCTGAAAAATATCTTGATAAGGGTTCTAGTGTATATGTTGAAGGAAAAATTCAAACAAGAAAATGGCAAGACAAAGACGGAAATGATAGATATACAACTGAAGTTTTAGGAAATCAGCTTACAATGTTAGGATCAAGGAGTTCATCAGATTCTTCAAATCAAACAGATAATTCTAGCAACACACCTTTCCCAGATGATGATAGTGGAGAGGGCTTATCTGACGATGATATTCCATTTTAGTATTTGCTGATTACCAAACTTGCGTTTGTTCCTCCAAAGCCAAATGAATTGCTAAGAACATTACAAACAGGGTATTCTCGAGTTTTTGTAACAATATCTATTCCCTTAGCTTCATTGCATAAGGTCCCAATATTAATCGAAGGAGCAATGAACCCTTCGTTTATCATCATTACTGAATATATTGCTTCATGAGCACCAGTAGCTCCCAATGAATGTCCTGTCATTGATTTTGTAGAACTTATCATTGGAGAGTTAGATTTAAATAATTTCTTTATTGCATTTAATTCTGCTATATCTCCTACTGGCGTGCTAGTACCATGGGTATTAATATAATCTATTTCTCCATCGCAACTTTTTATTGCACCCTCCATGCACCTAATTGCACCTTCTCCTGAAGGAGCAACCATGTCATATCCATCTGAGTTTGCAAAATATCCAGATAATTTTGCAAGAATATTTGCTCCTCTTTTTTTAGCGTGTTCCTCTTCTTCTAGCACTATCATTCCAGAACCTCCTGAAATGACAAAACCATCTCTATCAGAATCATATGGTCTGGATGCAACAGTTGGGGTTGAATTAAAGTTTGAAGATAGGGCCCCCATTGCATCAAATAAGCATGATGAGCTCCAGTGCTCGTCGTCACTGCCGCCTGCAATAACTATATTTTGTTGACCATTCCTTATTAAATCAGCAGCATGACCTATACAATGGGCACTTGTGGCACATGCAGATGAGATCGAGTAATTTATTCCTTTTAGCTTAAGTGCAGTAGCAATTATTGCTGATATTGAACTAGACATACTTTTAGTAACTCCATAAGGACCAATTCTTTTTGGGCCTTTTTCTCTAGCGATATCACCGCTCTCAAGCATAACTCTTGTTGAAGCTCCTCCTGATCCAGCAACAATACCAATATTTGGTGAATCAAGATCTTTTTCGTCAATCCCAGCCATATCAAGAGCGTCTTTAGTAGCAAGATAAGCATATCCTGCAGATTCACCCATGAACCTGTATAATTTTCTATCAATTTGTTCTGCTAAATTAATGTCAATAGATCCTGAAACACAGCTCCTAAATCCCATTTCAGAATATGTATTATTAAATTCAATACCAGAATTACCTTTGCTAAGATTGTTTAGGACATCTGAATAGTTATTGCCAATACAAGATTTAATTCCAAGACCTGTTATAACTACGTTTTTCATCAAAAATTGCTAGGATCTTTAAACAATCCAACTTTTAGCTTTTCAGCACTATAGATTTTCTTCTCATCTACAAACATTTCACCATCTGCTAAGCCAACTATAGCACCTCTATTAATTACTCTTTTAATATCTAACTTGTATACAACTTTTTTTGCTTTTGGAAGTACTTGACCAAAAAATTTTATATTATCTGCACCCAAGGCTCTTCCAATACCAGGTAACCCTGTCCATAAAAGATAAAATCCAAGTAATTGCCACATTGCATCAAGACCAAGACATCCTGGCATAACAGGATCTTCTTTAAAGTGATATTTAAAAAACCAAAGGTCAGGATTTATATTAAGAACAGCTTCAATTGAACCTTTTTTATAATATCCTGAAAAATCATCAATATTAATTATTTCATCAAACATCAGCATTAGGTCTGAGGGCAATCTACCATCTCCCTCCTTAGTAAATAAGTCACCATTTGAGCATGCAATAAGTTCTTCTTTATTGTATGTATTCTTAGGGTTAAACTTCATTTTTTTCTTGTTAGTGCAATGTTTGTTAATTCTATCATTTCCTGTCTAACGGAGAGATTATTTATCCTCTTGGCACTCTCAATTGCTTTTATGTGATATTTTCTTGCAAGTTGTTCAGTTTTTTTAATACCATCTAATTTTGTAATCAAATAATTTACTTCAGAAGTATTTAATTTCTTATTTCCAAGATATGTTCTTAATTTTCTTTGCTCCATTTGATTAGCGTTTTTAAAGGCATAGAAAAATGGATAAGTTACTTTTCCTTCTTTGATATCCTGGAAAGCAGGTTTTCCAATTTCAATTTCAGGAGAGTAGTCAAGTAAATCATCTCTTATTTGAAATACCATACCTAAATTCTTCGCACATTCACTGATGTTTTTTATATAAGCCTGACTATTACTAGTGAGAATTGCGCCTGTTTTGGCTGCAGCCTCAAAGAGACGACCAGTTTTATAGAAGCTAATCTTCTTTAGCTTATTAATTGAAATATTGATATTTTGAACTGACTCAAGTTGGATTAGCTCACCTTGTGAAATATCATTAGTAGCATTGGCCAATTCTTTGAGTATTTTTTTGTTGCCTATGTCAACCATCAACATGAACGCCTTTGAGTAAATATAATCTCCAATTAAAACTCCATGGGAATTTGTCCAGATATTATTTACAGACTTTGCTCCACGTCTTATCAAAGAATTATCAACAACATCATCATGAACTAACGTTGCTGTATGAAGCAGTTCAATTACAGACGCAAGTTTAAGTCTGTCTTTATGATTTTTTGTTGATGAAGAAATTAGGCTCAATTTAGCACGTATTTTCTTACCACTTGATTTAAAAATATATTTGTATAGACCTGAAATAATTTTTTCTTTACTTAGGTCTTTTTTAATTAACTTTTCAACAGATTTAATTTCTTTCGTAATTTCAGTATTTTTTTTCATACTCTTTTATTTTTGAGCAAAATGTTTCTTAAGTATTGATAATTTCTTCATTAAAGCGTATATTTTGCGGGTTTTTTAGGATTATATTATGTATGCAGTTATAGAAACAGGCGGAAAACAGCATAAAGTTGAAAAAGGCATGATTTTATCAATAGATCTTTTAAAAGATGATGTTGGTAAGAAAATTACTTTTGATAACGTATTATTGTATGTTGATGGAGACAATGTTGAAGTAGGTCAACCATATCTTGATAATGTAAAGGTTACTGCTGAAGTTAAGGATGTTGTAAAAGCAGACAAAATATCTATTCTCCGCTTCAGAAGAAGAAAGCACAGCATGCGCAAAATAGGGCATCGGGCAAAGCATTCTCAGGTTGAAATTAAAAATATAAAATTAGAGAGTAAATAATGGCTCATAAGAAAGCAGGTGGATCAAGTAAGAATGGTAGAGATTCCAACTCAAAGAGACTTGGTGTAAAAAGATTTGGTGGTCAGCTGGTCAAAGCTGGTGAAATTCTTATTCGCCAAAGAGGCACAAATACTCATCCTGGTCTAAATGTTGGTATTGGTAAAGATGATACTTTATTCGCTAAGTCCTCAGGCATTGTTCAATTTACTTATAAAGGCCCTAAAAAAAGAAAAACAGCTAACGTTATTCCTCAATAACAGAAAAAAATGAATTTTATTGACGAGGCCTATCTCGAAATTAAGGCAGGAGATGGTGGTTCCGGAGCCTCAAGCTTTAGAAGAGAAAAATATATTCCTTTTGGCGGTCCTGATGGCGGCGATGGCGGTAAAGGTGGAGATATATTTTTTAAAGTAAATACAAATATCAATACCCTAATAGATTTCCAAAATAAGAAAGTATTTAATGCAAAAAATGGTCAACGTGGAGCTGGAAAAAATAAGTTTGGCGCAGCAGGTGACGACTTAATAATTGAGGTACCTTTAGGCACAGTTGTTTATGATGAACTTACAGATGAAGAGATTATTGACTGTAATATAAAATCTGGTGAATACTTAATTGCAAAAGGTGGTGATGGCGGATTAGGCAATGCAAAATTTAAATCAAGTACTAATCAAGCACCTAGAAAATGCACGCCTGGATTCGAAGGAGAGAAAAGATCTGTAAGATTAGAACTTAAATCTCTTGCAGATGTTGGTTTGGTAGGATTTCCAAATGCAGGAAAGTCAACATTTCTAAATACAGTTTCTTCAGCAAAACCAAAAATAGGAGACTATCCTTTTACAACTCTGAGACCACATCTTGGAACAATTCAAGGTGCTGAATCAAGTTATGTTATTGCTGATATACCTGGATTGATTGAAGGTGCTTCTGATGGTGCCGGATTAGGAATCAAATTTTTAAAGCATATATCCAGGACAGGACTTTTACTTATTTTTGTAGATTTATTTCCAACAGAAGAATTAGACCCTGTTAAACAAATCAATTTACTTACAAATGAATTAGATTCTTTTAAGGACAATCTTACTCAAAAAGTATCTTGGATTATATGCAATAAAATTGATCTTATTCATGAAAGTGAGATTGACATGATAAGAAAAAAAATTGAAACAAAGTTTATGAAACCTGCAAAAGATATTTTCTTTATTTCAGCTGCAACTGGAGAGGGTACAAAAGAACTTCTAAAATCTTTAGAGACTGAGATTATAGGAAATAAAAAAGATTTAGCTTAATTCTTTAATTGCTTTAGATAATCTGCTTTTTGTTCGAGCTGCTGCATTTTTATGTATTACATTTTTTGAAGCAGCTTTATCAATAACTTTTTGTGCTTTCATGAGTGACTCTGAAGCTTTTGCCTTATCTTTAGAGTCAATATCAGCTCTTACAGCTTTTACTGCGGTTCTAACAACAGAACGTTGTGCATGTCTGAGCTTATATCTGTCAGAGTTTTGTTTTGCTCTTTTAATTGCTTGTTTTGAATTAGCCATAATTTAGATGCGTAGTTTAATAATCTATAGACAATATGTCTATATTTATACGAATTATTATGAAAATGGTGGAGGCGGCGGGAATTGAACCCGCGTCCGTCAATCCTTCAGCCTAACTTCTACATGCATAGCTCATTCTATTATTTTTAACTTTTATCACCCGAAGAGCAGGGCATAAAAGCTAGCTTGATTAAGTTTTTACCAAACTATATCCAAGCAATATAGCTTGGCTAGACTGTGTGTTTAGCCAATGCTTCAAACCACAGTCAATTCTTGCATCGGTTAGCATTAAGCTGCTAAAGCGTAGTTGTCGTTATTTGCAACTATTTTTTTGTAGTATGTTTTACAAGAATTACTACAATCTTGGCATGCGTTTCGGAGTCCAGTAGAAACGTCGAACCCTATTCGCCCCCATAAGGAAAGGAATTATACATGAATATTTTTTTTGATTCGATTAGGAGGATTTTCTTGAATTTTTAAGAATTCTTCCTTGATCTCTTTCCCAATTTCTTTTTTTGATATCCTCTCTTTGGTCTCTATGCTTTTTGCCTTTACCCATGGCAATATCACATTTAATTAAATTATCTTTCCAGTAAATTTTTGTTAAAACACAAGTAAGTCCTTTCTCACCCTTCAATCTTTCTATCTTTTCAATTTCTTTTTTATGAAGTAAAAGTTTTCTTGATTTAGTCAAATCTATATCTTCTTGTTTTAAAGATGCTGGACTATCAATTTTGACTCCAATAAGCCAAGCCTCACCTTTTTTGATATTTACATATGAATTTTTTACATCAACCTTAGACTGTCTTAGCGATTTTACTTCCCAACCTTCTAAGACAATTCCAGCTTGAAAACTTTCATCTAATTTATAGTTTCTAGATGCATTTTTATTCTTTACAATTAATGCAGGTTTTTCTTTAGACATACTTTATTATGTATTTTGAAAATTTAAGTGCAATATTTTCAGAGTAAAAAATTGAATATTACAAATATTAAATCAACTTTTGGCTATATAGGTTTTATACCTTTTGCTTTGTTTTCTCTTTTGCCTTGGATTATAGGTGGAGAAATAAGCAAAATTTTTATTGCTTTTCAAATAGCCTACGGGTCAATAATAATAACGTTCTTAGGAGGATTTGCTTGGGGTTGGAGGGATGATCAACAAAATCAAGTGTTTAACCTATCGATTGGAATAGGATTTAGTTTAATTGGATGCTTAACTTTACTTCTGATATTTTTTGAATTTATTCTCACCTCATTGATAATTTCAATTGTTGGCTTTTATCTTTTTTATGTTTTTGAAAAATCAACATGGATCTTTAATGAAAAAGATCAAGATTATAAAAAATTTAGAAAAATTCTTACTCTACTAGTTTGTATTAGTTTTTTAATATCAATAGGGTATTGGATAAACCCATACAGTAGCCCATACTTATAAATAATATTATGCAAAAAACACTCAAATCTCATGGTACTTGGATTGGAAAATGGACATTCGTTCTTGCAGCAACTGGTTCTGCTGTTGGATTGGGCAATATATGGGGATTTCCATACAAGGCAGGTACAGAAGGGGGCGGTGCATTCGTTCTAATATATTTATTATGCATTGTTTTAATTGGACTACCGATAATGTTGAGTGAAATTTTGATTGGTAGAAGATCTGGAAACAGTCCAATCAATTCTATGAAAAAGTCCGCAATTGATTCAGATGTTTCATCCGCATGGCAAGGAGTTGGATGGATAGGTATATCTGCTGGAATATTAATACTTTCTTTTTACAGTGTAATCGCTGGCATTTGTCTTAAGTATATTTTTGTTTCCGCATCTTCAAATGATCTTGATACTGCTGGACAATTTTTGTCTATAGTGAACTCGCCTAAAGAGCTTATGTTGTGGCATACCATATTTATGGGCTTAACAATGTTTATTGTTTCTGCTGGTGTAAAAAAGGGTATTGGAAGAATGGTTAAAATCTTAATGCCAATGCTTGGATTGCTCCTAATAATTATGGTTGTATATGGAATTATTAATGGAGCTTTTAAAGAGGCTTTAGCTTTCTTGTTCAAACCAGATTTTACTAAAATAACTTCAGAGACTTTTTTAGTTGCAATGGGGCAAGCTTTTTTCAGCTTAAGTTTAGGTATGGGATCAATTATGGCTTACGGGGCATATATGTCGAAAGATCAAAATATTGCTTCAACCTCTGTTAGCGTAGCAGCTCTAGATACGCTTGTTGCAATAATGGCAGGATTAGCAGTTTTTCCTATTATATTTGCAATACAAGGTCTTGAGGCCAGTGATGGTGCTGGACTTGTTTTTATTTCACTTCAAGCAGCATTTAACACAATGGATTTTGGGAATATTATTGGCCCAATCTTTTTTATATTATTATCAGTAGCAGCTCTTAGTTCTTCAATTTCAATATTAGAGCCTGGCGTTGCATATCTTGCTGAGGAGGAATACCTTTCAAGAACAAAATCAGCAATAATAATTTCTTTAACTTGCTGGCTTATCGGCATTGGAACTGCTTTTGGTTTTGATAAAGATGGAAATAACTTCTTCCAAGAAAATGTTGAATTAATATCTGTAAATATCATGCAGCCTCTTGGAGGCATGCTCATAGCAATATTTATTGGTTGGTTTATGAAAGAATCTTTAATCAAGGATGAGCTTGGTGATATTAATCAGGCTATATATCAAATATGGCGAATCTTTATAAAGTTTGTTGCGCCTATTGGTGTTGGAATTGTATTGATATCGCAACTTTTCTAAAGTGGCAAGAAAGTTAAATTTTTCTGGATCTGTCAAAGCTGATAGCAAACAAGTTTTTAATCAAATAGCTAGGTTTGAAAATTATTCGGAATTTATTCCAGGATGTTCTAAAGCTAAGTTACTTGAAAAAAACGATGATTACGAAATAGGAGAACTTACCTTTAATTTTTTTTTGAAAACTTATTCAGTAAGTTCGAAAAATATCTTAACAGACAATACAATCAATATAGAACAAATTGAAGGCCCGTTTGAATTTTTTAAAGGTAAGTGGTCAGTTAGAGAAAATGAAAGTTCAAGTACAGATATAAGTTTTGATGCTGAATTTGAACTGCCATTCATTTTAGAAAATTTAATTACGGATAAAGTTATAAATGGTTTTTGTGAAAGTGCTTTAGAAGCATTTGTAGAAAAGTTAAAATTAAAGTACTAATCAGTTATATCGATTTCTTCAATAGTCCAATTATCTACGAGACCATCACTGTTAAAGTTTATAGATAATTTCATTTCATCCAAAAGCTCATCACCGACTTGAATAGAATAATAATAATCCCACCTATTGGCGTGGAACGGATCTCTAATCAATGACGTACCAAATATAAATTGGACTTGATCTTTTGTTAAACCCTGAGTTAATTTCGATATATCTTCCTCGTCATAAATATTTCCTTGAAGAATAGGAACTTTATATGGAGTAAATGATGAACAAGACACAATTAGAGTAAACAATATAAAGGTATAAATTATAGTTATAAATCTGGAATTTATCATAGTAAATTTCATTATACTTATTATAATATCAAGTGTCTTTTCTCAAGTTATCAATAAAATTTAAAAACTGTACTATACTTAGTTAAGATGAACAATCAGAATAAAGAATTAAAGAAAGCAGGACTAAAAGCAACTCTTCCAAGAATTAAGATTATGGAAGTCCTAGAATCTACTGCTATTCAAGAAGAGGCACATTTTAGTGCTGAAGACATATACAAAGAGCTACTAACCTCAGGTAACAATATTGGATTAGCCTCGGTATATAGAGTCTTAACTCAATTTGAGGCAGCAGGAATAGTGAAAAAACATCATTTTGAGGGAAGTCACGCAGTTTATGAAGTTATTGAAGAAAATCATGAGCACATGGTTGATGTTGAATCTGGAAAAGTCTTAGAATTTCAGGATGCTGAATTGATTGAAAGACTCAACAAAATTGCTAATAATTCTGGATACCAGTTAGTTGATCATAATCTAGTTCTACATGTTAAAAAATTAGAATCTTAAATTCCCCTTGAACTGATAATTTAAATCCTTATATATTATTTGTAGGGATGAAATGAATAAAGAAAAAGAATCAGTTGAGGAGAATCCTCAAAACAATGAGTCAGTTGTAAATCAATCTGAAGAAATAACTAATTCAGAAAATGCTTCTGAAGAAGAAAATGAAGTCATAGAAACACCAACGTATGAAGAACTCCTTAATAAAAAAGATGAATTAGAAAGCCTTTTGCTCCGTGCAAATGCAGACCTAGATAATGCTTTTAAAAGAACTTTATCAGAGGTCGAAAAAGCTCATAAATATGGAACTGAGAGGCTACTTAATGAGCTTTTACCAGTAATTGATAATTTAGAGAATGCGCTTGAAAACCTTTCAGAAAATGCCTCGAAAGAAGATAAAGAAGGTATTGAATTAACTTTAAAATCTTTTGAATCTACTCTTGATAAATTCGGAATGGTACCTATCTATCCGGATAATGAGGAATTTAATCCAGAAAAACATGAGGCTGTTTCAATGGAGAAAGATGAAACCAAAAAAGATGGCTTTGTTGGAAACATTTTTCAAAGAGGCTGGGAGCTTCACTCGAGAGTATTGAGACCTGCCAGAGTTACTGTGATTAAAAATTAGAGGAAAAAAGTATGTCAAAAATTATTGGAATTGATTTAGGTACAACAAATAGCTGTGTTGCTGTAGTTGAGGGGCAACAACAGAAGGTTATAGAAAATGCAGAAGGCGCTAGGACAACTCCCTCTGTAATCGCATACACAGAAAATGACGAAGTACTTGTTGGTCTACCTGCAAAAAGGCAAGCAGTAACAAACCCTGAAAATACTCTATACGCCATTAAAAGACTAATTGGTAGAACTTTTGATGATGAGGTTGTAAGTAAAGATGCCGACATGGTCCCCTATAAAATCATAAAAGCTGATAACGGTGATGCATGGGTTGAAGCTTCAAATAAACAATTGGCTCCTCCTCAAGTTGCGGCAGAAGTCTTAAAAAAAATGAAGAAAACAGCAGAAGACTATCTTGGACATGAAGTAAAAGAGGCTGTAATTACAGTCCCTGCATATTTTAATGATTCTCAAAGGCAGGCAACAAAAGATGCTGGCAAAATAGCAGGACTAGATGTAAAAAGAATTATTAATGAACCAACAGCCGCTGCACTAGCTTATGGTTTAGATAAGGGTAAAGGTGACTCTACAGTTGCGGTTTATGATCTTGGTGGCGGAACCTTTGACATATCAATAATTGAAATATCTGATGTTGATGGCGAACATCAATTTGAAGTTCTATCAACCAATGGTGATACCTTTCTAGGTGGCGAAGATTTTGATTTAAGGCTCATAGATTATTTTGTTGAAAAATTTAAAGATGAATCTGGTTTTGATTTAAAAAGTGATCCACTTGCACTACAAAGACTCAAAGAAGCTGCTGAAAAAGCAAAAATTGAACTATCTTCCTCTGAACAAACAGAAGTCAATTTACCATATATTACTGCAGATAGTTCTGGACCAAAACACTTTGTTCATAAAATTACTAGAGCTAAACTAGAATCTCTTGTTGAGGATTTAGTTGATAAGAGTCTAGAGCCACTTAAACTTGCTCTAAAAGATGCAAAACTTTCTAAAGGCGATATTAATGAGATTTTACTAGTTGGTGGACAAACTAGAATGCCTCTTGTACAAAAGAAAGTTGCAGAATTCTTTGGTAAAGAACCAAGAAAAGATTTAAATCCTGATGAAGCTGTAGCAGTGGGCGCTGCTATTCAGGGATCGGTACTCTCAGGAGACACGACTGATGTCTTGCTTTTAGACGTTACTCCATTGACTCTTGGTATTGAGACATTAGGAGGTGTTGCAACTCCACTTATAGAGAAAAATACAACAATTCCAACACAAAAATCTCAGGTATTTTCAACTGCCGAAGATAATCAGACTGCCGTTACAGTCCATGTTATTCAAGGTGAGAGAACTCAGGCTGCTCAAAATAAATCNTTAGGTCAATTCAACTTAACCGATATACCTCCTGCTTCAAGGGGTATGCCACAAATTGAAGTTTCTTTTGATCTTGATGCAAATGGAATATTAAATGTTTCTGCAAAAGACAAAAATACTGGAAAAGAGCAATCAATTGTTATTAAGGCATCCAGTGGGCTATCTGATGAGGACATTGAAAAAATGGTTAAAGATGCTGAAGCAAATGCTGAAGATGATAAAAAATTTGAAGAGCTCGTAAAAACAAAAAATAATGCTGACATGTTGGTACATGCAACAAGAAAAACTATTGAAGAGTCAAAAGATAAACTTGAAGAAAATGAAATTACTCAAGTTGAAGAGGCTATAAAAAAATTAGAAGAAGCAATTTCAGCAGAAGATATTGAAGCAATTGAGTCTTCAACAAAAAATTTGAATGATGTTCTTACTCCACTAACTCAAAAGCTTTATAAACAGGAGACTCCAGAGGGACAACAAGAATCTGATTCAAATGCAGACGACTCCTCTGATAATACTGTTGATGCTGAGTTTGAGGAAGTAAAAGAAGAAGAAAAGTAAAAAATCANTATGTCAAAGAGAGACTACTATGAAACTCTTGAGGTCTCTCGCGATGCTTCGTCTAATGATTTAAAAAAAGCTTTCAAAAAGAAAGCAATGAAGTTTCATCCTGATAGAAATCCAGATAATCCTGAAGCTGCAGAAAAATTCAAAGAGGCTGCTGAAGCCTATGATGTTCTTTCAGATCCACAAAAAAAATCTGCATATGATCAATTTGGTCATTCTGGTGTTGAAGGCATGGGAGGAGGAGGTCCAAATTTTAATGACATTAATATTAATGATATTTTTGGAGATATCTTTGGAGATGTTTTTGGAACCAGATCTCAATCTAGACGACAAAGAAGAGGCTCAGATCTTCAATATAACCTTGAATTATCACTTAAAGATGCTGTTCTAGGGATACAAAAGAAAATTAAAATACCTTCACATAGAGAGTGTCCCGACTGTCACGGAACTGGAGCTGCAAAAGGATCTAGCCCTGTAACCTGTATGAATTGCAATGGAACTGGACAGGTTAGAATGCAACAAGGTTTTTTTTCTGTTCAACAAACATGNTCAGTTTGTTCTGGAACAGGTCAAATTATTAAAGATAAATGTAGAACTTGTGGAGGAGTGGGAGCAATCAAAGAAAATAAAACTCTATCTGTTAATATTCCTGCAGGAGTTGATAATGGAGATAAAGTTAGGCTTTCTGGAGAAGGAGAGTGGTCTAAAGGCGGTCAATCAGGGGATNTATATGTCGCAATAAGAGTAAAAGATGATCCTCTTTTTGAGAGAGATGGTAGACATTTGTATATAGAAGCGCCAGTTCCTTTTGAAGTTTCNATTCTTGGTGGTTCTATTAAAATTCCTACNCTAGAGAAATCGATTTCATTGAAAATTCCAGCAAANACACAAACAGGAAAAGTATTTAGAATTAAATCAAAGGGTGCTTCAATTGTGCGNGATAGGAGAAGAGGGGATATATTNTGNAGAGTTGTTGTTGAAACACCGACAAATCTTAANAGAGATCAAATNAAACTTTTAAACGAACTTAGTTCATCCTTAAGTCANTCAAAAAATTATCCTGGTACTGATACTTTTTTAAAAGCAGTTTCTAAAATCAAAGAATAATGATTGAGTTATATCTAAATGGTAAATCAGGAAAAATGGGCGAGACCATAATTAATTTAATAAAAAAAAATNAAANATTCAATTTNACTGGTNATTTNAGTACNGCAGACGTTGTAATTGATTTCTCNCATCCAGATTCTACAAAAAAAATTATTGAAGAAACGCTAGAAAAAAATGTTCCGCTAGTAATTGGGACAACTGGCCTGAACAATGAGATTCTAGAAAATATGAATAAGGCATCAATAAAAATTCCTATAATTCAAGCTGCAAATATGAGTATCGGTGTTCATCAGCTAAAAGAATCAATAAAAAAATTTGTAATTGAAAACAAAAATAAAGTTAACTGTTATATTGAAGAAATTCATCATGTNAAAAAACTAGATAAGCCTTCTGGGACAGCAGTTGAAATTGAAAAGTTAATAANAAGAATTGATAGNGAAAATAANATCGATATAGTTGAAATTAGTTCAATTCGAAAAGATGATATAAATGGGATTCATACAGTCACNTTTNTANACAAANATATATCATATATTTTTAAGCANAATGCAACTTCAAGAGATATTTTNGCAACGGGTGCANTGAATTGNGCANAGAAAATAATNAACCTCCAACCAAAACTATATTCTTTTGAAGANATTGTTAANTAANACAAACCTTTAAAAATTATTAAATTTTCTATANAATACACAAACTTTAAACACGAAGATTCTNTTGTTTGTAAAGTGGGGTGCTNTAAAAAGTNTGCTTTATTAAAGGAATCGGAGAATAACCCCAAAGGAGAATAAAATTGAGTATAGTTTCAATTAAAGACCTGCTTCAAGCGGGCGTTCATTTTGGTCATCAACAAAGATTCTGGAATCCTAAAATGGATGAATTTATTTATGATACAAGAAAGCAGATTAGCATCATAAATCTTGAGATTACACAGGATCACTTAAGTGCAGCGGCTTCAAAAGTTGAAGATATCTGTTCAAAAGGAAATAAGATATTATTTGTTGGCACAAAAAGATCTGCTAGTAAAACTATTAAAGATGAGGCTTCCAAGATTGGATTGCCATATGTTGATAAAAGATGGTTGGGAGGAACTCTCACTAATTGGAAAACTATAAGAGGCTCGATTAGAAGACTTTTAGATATTGAAGAGATGATTTCTTCTGGAAGAATTGAAAGACTAATTAAGAAAGAAGCTGTTGAAATTCAAAAAGAATATACAAAACTGATCGCAAGTGTCGGTGGTATTAAAGATATGAAGGGCCTTCCAGATGCAATTTTTGTTGTAGATGTTAAGTATGAAAAAATAGCAGTATTAGAAGCAAAAAAAATGGGAATCCCAGTAATTGGTATAGTTGATACTAATTCTGATCCAGATGGCATAGATACTATTATTCCTGCTAATGATGATGCTATTAGATCAATAAGACTCATTACTAAGGTCATTGCTGATGCTTGTGCAAGTGGCATTGAATCTTCAAAGGGATTTGCTCCAAAATCTGATTCGCCTGTAATTCAAAAAGTCAAAAAAACAGATAAAGTTCAAAGTAAAGAGGTTCAAGAAGAAATTACAGACGAATTAAAAGTTGATACTGATAGCAATGAATCTCAGATAAAAGACGATGTTGAAGAAGACAATCAAGACGATATTTCTGAAGTAAAAAATAAAAAGGATTAGTAATAATGGATATCAAAGCATCTCAAGTTAAGGAGTTAAGAGATAGAACAGGTGTTGCAATGATGGACTGTAAAAAAGCTTTAGTTGAATGCGAGGGTAATATAGAGAAAGCCTTAGATTTTTTAAGATCAAACAGTGCACTTAAAGCAGAAAAAAAATCCTCAAGGATTGCTGCAGATGGAATATTGATAACTTCGGTCAAAGATGATTATGCAACTATAGTAGAATTAAATTCTGAAACTGATTTTGCTGCGAAAGATTCTAATTTTTTATCTTTTGGTCAAAAGATTAAAGAATATATATCTAACGTTAAAATTACAGATGCATCATCCTTTCTAGATTCGCCATTAGAAGAGGAAAGAAAGTCTCTTATTCAAACAATTGGTGAAAATATTCAAATAAGGCGATTGGAAACATTAGAATTTGATTCAGATATGAGTGTCGGAGTTTACTTACATAGTGATACAAAGCTAGGTTCGATTGTTGTTGTAAAAAATGGAAACGATATAATTGCTAAAGATATAGCAATGCATGTTTCAGCATTCAATCCCCTATGCATATCTCAAGAAGATATGGATCAAGATGCTTTAGAAAGGGAGAGAGCAATATATCAAAATCAGGCACTTGATTCTGGAAAACCAAAAGAAATTATGGATAAAATAGTTGAAGGAAAAGTTAAAAGATTCTTATCTGAAGTATCTTTGTTATCGCAAGCATTTGTCAAAGATTCCGAAATCACAGTTAGTGAATATCTAGAAAAAGATAATGCAAGCGTTATATCATTTACAAGACTAAAAGTTGGTGAGGGTATTGAAGTAGAAACAAAAGATTTTGCTGAAGAGGTAGCTGAGCAATTAAAATAAAAAATGTCAGATTTAAAGCATAAAAGGATCCTACTTAAATTTAGTGGAGAATCTGTTGCAGGCAATGAAAAACAAGGCATAGATCCAAAAATACTAGACGATATGGCGTTTTCTGTTAAATCTTGCAGAGAATTGAATGCAGAAATTGGGATTGTTATTGGTGGCGGTAACCTTTTTAGAGGAGAAAAACTTAATAAAGCTGGTATGGATAGAGTTGCAGGTGATCATATGGGAATGCTTGCGACTGTAATGAATGGTATTGCCCTTAGAGATTCTTTAGAAAGGGCTGGAATAAAAACAAGAGTCATGTCAGCAATTTCTATGTCTGGAATTGTCGAGCATTATGATAGAAGATTAGCTATCCAACTATTAAGCGACGGCTATGTTGTAATATTCACCGCTGGTACTGGCAATCCCTTTTTTACTACAGATACAGCTGGATGTTTAAGAGCAATAGAAACACAAGCAAATCTTATGCTTAAAGCAACTAGAGTTGATGGAGTTTTTGATTCAGATCCAGAAATCAACAAAGATGCTAAGTTTTTTGATTCCTTATCTTTTGATGATGCTATATCAAAAAACCTCAAAGTAATGGATGCAACAGCATTAACGCTTGCAAGAGACCATGGCTTGCACATAAATGTTTTTAATGTTAACAATCACAATGCTCTTAAAGACATAATATGTGGTAAAAAAATAGGTACACTTATATCTTAGTATGGATAATTTATTAAACGATGTGACACAAAGAATGGAAAAATCATTATCCGCTCTAAGAAGTTCTTTTAATAAGATTAGGACAGGAAGGGCAAATCCATCAATACTTGATGATGTTCATGTGGATTACTATGGCAATCAAACACCATTAAATCAGACATCAAACATCTCTATTGAAGAAGGCAGATCATTAGTTATATTACCATGGGATAAAAATTTAATACCTGAAATTGAAAAAGCAATCCTCAGCTCTGATCTTGGACTAAATCCAAGTACCAGTTCTGATTTGATAAGAGTTACGATGCCAGCTTTAACAGAAGAGACCCGTAAAGACTATATAAAACAAGCAAGATCAGAAGCAGAAAATTCTAGGGTTTCAATTAGGAATATTAGAAGGGATGCTAACCAAACTGCAAAAGATAAACAACAAACATCAGAAATATCAGAGGACGAGCTTCGAAGAATTGAAGACTTAATACAAAAAGAAACTGATAAATTCATTTCAATAGTTGATTCAGACCTAAAAACTAAAGAGTCAGATTTACTTGAAATTTAGTGAGCCGAGATGGCTAATTTAAACAAAGAAAATATTCCAAAGCATGTTGCAATTATCATGGATGGTAATGGAAGGTGGGCTATTGAAAACTCTTTTAAAATTAGTGAAGGACATAAAAAAGGCGTTTTAACTGTCAAAGATATAGTTGAGGAATCAGTTAAACAACAGCTATCTTCTTTAACAATTTATGCATTTAGCTCTGAAAATTGGAAAAGACCAAGATCTGAAATAAATGCTATCAAAAAATTAGTGATAGATGCTATTGATGAACAAGTTCCTGATTTAATTGAGCAAAAGGTTAGACTAAAGTTTTTTGGGCATACAAATGATTTCGGTAATAGAATTATTAAAAAAATTGATTTTGCTGAAGAAAAAACATTTGTTAAGAAGAGTAAACTAGACTTAAATGTTGCGCTTGGATATGGTGGAAAACAGGATATTGTAGATATCACGAAAAAAATATCTTCAAATATTTTGAATCACAAAATAAAGTTGCAAGATATAAACGAAAAAATTATTCATGAATCTTCATCTGTTCCAGTTAAGGAAATTGATCTATTAATTAGAACAGGCGGCGATAAAAGAATTAGTAACTTTCTTCTTTATCAAATAGCATATGCTGAAATTATGTTTATAGAAAAATATTGGCCTGATTTTAATAGAAATGACTTTATAAAATGTTTAAGAGATTTTAAGAAAATTAAAAGAAGATTTGGGAAAAGGAAAGTTAATTAATATGAGAGTAATTACGGGTTTAGCCTTGGCATTTTTTGTTGTAGCTATGCTAGCTCTTCAAAATGTCTGGTTATTTGCATCAATTATTGGTTTAGTATGTATATATGCTCAATATGAGTGGATAAAAAATAAATTTCAAAAGACTTTATTAGGTTTTTTATTAATATTCAATTTTGGCTTTTGGTCAATATTTCTTTTATTATCTGGAACTTCGCTTGGTTTTGTGTGTCAATCCACACCATATTTTACGTATGGTTCAATTATTTTTAATACTGCATTATTTGATACATTTGCATACATGATAGGATCAAAATATGGCAAGACATATATAGTTAAAAAAATTAGTCCTAATAAAACATTAGAAGGCTTGATTGGAGGGCTGTTAGCATCATTATTTTTTAGTAGTTTTCTAATATATATTGCTGAGGCTCATTATTGGATTGTTTTATATTTTCTTCTAGGTGGCTTATCTGCTTATTTTGGTGATCTTTTGATAAGTTACTTTAAAAGGAAAAGTGGTACCAAGGATACAGGTAGTATTTTGCCAGGGCATGGGGGTGTTTTAGACCGAATTGACTCACACCTAATTGCAACACCGCTTTTAATTATTTTGGTACTGTTTTCATAATGAAAAATATTCTTTTGCTAGGGGCAACTGGTAGCATTGGGGATAGTGTTCTGAATGTTATTTCTAAAAATAGAGACTTGTTTAATTTATTTGGTATTTCGTTAAATAAAAATATATCCAAATCAATGAAAATAACTAAAGAATTCTCTCCAAAATACGTACACGTTAATGAAAATGAATCTTTAAAAACCAATCAAAAAAATTCCTCAAATATTTACTTAAATGGTGATGAAGACCTTCAGCATTTAATAAATGATCAAGAAGTAGACATAATTGTATGTGCTATATCAGGATTTGCTGGTTTAAAAGCGACATACATGTCAGCACAAACAGGAAAGAAACTATTACTGGCAAATAAAGAAAGCATTGTTGCTGGAGGAGACTTAATTTTACCATTAGCAAAAAAACATAATACTGAAATTGTTCCCATAGATAGTGAACATAACGCGATTTTTCAATGC
This sequence comes from Gammaproteobacteria bacterium, assembly GCA_002690725.1. Classification (GTDB taxonomy): domain Bacteria; phylum Pseudomonadota; class Gammaproteobacteria; order Magnimaribacterales; family D2472; genus SAR86A. The sequence goes on along the minus strand of NZFS01000007.1, from coordinate 14,759 downwards.
CTTGCAGGAGAGAGTGGTGTGGAAGATGTAAAAAAAATTACAATCACGGCATCTGGAGGACCTTTTCTAAATTCAAGTATTTCGGATTTAAAAAAAGTAAGATTGCAAGAGGCTCTCAATCATCCCAATTGGAATATGGGATCTAAGATCACTATTGATTCTGCAACGTTAGTTAATAAATGTTTAGAACTTATTGAAGCAAGATACCTATTTGATCTTGATGAAAAATATTTTGATTTAGTTGTTCATCCCCAAAGCATAATTCACTCAATTGTTACTTATTTGGATGGATCTAGTATCTGTCAGATGAGCTCTCCAGATATGAGAGTACCTATTGCTCATGCATTATCTGATAAAAGAAGAGTTCCAATTAATTTTGATTCTCTTAATTTCAGCTCTTTGAATTTGTCATTTCAGGAATTTCCCTTAGATAGAATGCAAGTTCAGAATATTGCTAGAGAAGTCTGTATTAGTGGAAGTAACCTTGGAACAGTTTTTAATGCATCAAATGAAATTGCTGTAGAAAGTTTTATAAATGGCTTAATTAGTTTTGATAAAATTTATGAGGTCATATATAGAACTTTTGATATAAATATTATGTCTAAAGATATATCTATAGATTCAATTAATGATATAGATAAGCAGACACGCATTGAAGCAAAGAAGGTGGTAAAATCTTTCATTTAAAGATTTTAAGGTTTAAATATGACTACAATTATATACATAGCATCATTCTTAGTCCTCCTGGGAGTTCTTGTAACAATTCATGAATTTGGTCACTTTATTGTCGCAAGAATTTGCAATGTTCATGTTCAAAGATTTTCAATTGGAATGGGGCCTGTTTTTTACAAAAAAAATGATAAATACGGAACAGAGTTTGCTCTATCTGCAATACCATTAGGTGGTTATGTGTCAATGATTACAAACAAGCTCATTGAAATAGATCCAGAGTCTGTAAAAGACTTAACTGAGGAACAACTAAAAAACACTTTTGATTCAAAGCCTAAATGGCAAAGAGCATCAATTATGTTTGCTGGCCCTCTAGCAAATTTTCTATTATCAATATTCATATTTACTGCAATTTTTTTAAATACAATAGATCCTCAAACTGTCCCCGTTATAGAGTCAACAAACCAAAATATATCATATTCTACAAATAAGGCATTTGAGGTTGGAGACAAAATATTATCCATTAATGGTGCGTCCGTAAAGGATGCAAAAGATATTAATTTAGAGCTTCTTAGTTATGCTGGTTTTTCAGGCGAACTAAATTTTTCTGTATTAAGGCCTAATAGCGAAAATTTAACTAATATCATAGTAAATGTTACTGATTTCCTTCCAAGCTCAGAATCACAAAGTGATCCAACAAACTACCTTGGACTAGATATCTCTTATCTTATGCAACCAATTATTGGCAAGGTTCTTGCAAATGGATCTGCAGATAAAGCGGGCCTCAAATCAAATGACAAAGTTTTGAAGATTGGGAACAAAAATATTAATTTTGCAAACGAAATTAGAGAAGAAATATCAGAGAATCCTAACACTAGCATTGAATTTAAAATAAACAGAAATCAAGAAATTATATACATACCTGTAAATATAGGCTCTAAAGATAATGGTGAAAAAACAATAGGAGTCTTGGGTGTTTCATTTGGANCTTCAAGAACTTTTTTAGAATCATTTTTGAAAGGTTCATATGAAACTTATAACTTAAGCCTTAAAACACTTCAATTCATTGGAAAGATGCTTTCTGGGAATATGGGCACTGAAAATCTTAGTGGCCCAATAGGTATTGCTCAGATGGCTGGTGACACGGCTCAGGCAGGTTTTCTACCATTTATGTACTTAATGGCTTTGTTAAGTATCAGTCTTGCGGTGTTGAATTTATTGCCAATACCTGTCCTTGATGGTGGTCAACTTACTTTACTTGGAATTGAAGCAATAAGAGGTAAACCTCTTCCAGAAAAAATTGAAAATATGGTCTTTACTGGAGGCGCGGCTATTGTCGTAATGCTTATGTTTTTCGCAATTTTTAACGATATTTCAAGATTCTTTTAGTAGGACAAAGATTTGAGAAAATTAAAAATAATTTTTCTTTCTTTCTTTCTGAGCTTTCAGATAATGTCATTTGATGAATTTCTTGTAAGTGATATAAGAATCATTGGATTACAAAGAGTTTCTACTGGAAGTATTTTTAACGTCATCCCAATCAGTGTGGGAGATAAAATTGATTTAAGAAAATCAAATGATATTATCAGATCATTGTTTTCAACAGAACAATTTGATGACATTCAAGTTGGTAAAGAGGGCAATACTCTTATTATTACTGTCATTGAGAGGCCATCAATTTCAGAAATAGCCATATCTGGTAATAAAGCTTTAAAGACAGAACAATTATTGGAAAGTCTTGATGGTGTTGGCATCAATGAGGGAGAAGTGTATAAAAGATCTACTCTTGAAAAAGTAAAATCTGAACTCGTTCGGTCTTATGCATCAAATGGAAGATATGGTGCCGATGTTGAAATAGAAGAAGTGCNTCAACCTAGAAACAGAATTAACATTAATATTGAAGTTGATGAGGGAAATAGTGCAAAAATAGAAAAAATTAACATAATTGGCAATAAGACATTCAGTGACCAAGAGTTGCTTGATAGTTTTGAATTATCAGAAGGCTCATTTTTTTCATTTTTGTCAAATAATAATCAATACTCAAGAGAAAAATTGGTTGGTGATATTGAGACTCTTGAATCTTTTTATAGAGACAGAGGATATTTAAAATTTTCAATAGAATCATCTCAAATAAGCTTGTCACGAGATAAAAAATCAATTTTTGTTACTTTTAATGTTAATGAGGGTCAAAAATATACTGTAAATGATGTGAGTTTAGTTGGAGAAATACCTTTTGAAGAGGAGGTGTATATTGAAATCATAGAAAGCTTAAAAAATGAAACATATTCTCAAGCTCAAATAACGTCAATTGAGGAATTTTTCGTAAATATTTTAGGTAATAGAGGTTATGCATTTGCTGAGGTAAGTGGAAATACAGACGTAATCGATGAATCGAATAAAGTAGACTTAACATTTTTAGTTATCCCTGGAAACAAAACATATACACGAAAAATTCTTTTCACAGGAAATTATGTAACACAAGACGAAGTTTTAAGAAGAGAAATGAGGCAATTTGAGGGTGCGTGGTCATCAAATAATAGTATTGAAGCTGGAAAAGTAAGACTTGAGAGACTTGGTTATTTTAAGGAGGTTAATGTTGAAACTGTTCCGGTAGTGGGGACTGAGGATGAAATTGATATAATTTATAGCGTNGAAGAAGAAACTACTGGAAGTGTTGGTGGAAATCTTGGTTATAGTGATTTTGGTTTAATGCTTGGATTTAATCTTCAAGAACAAAATTTTTTAGGTAGTGGGAATACTGTTGGTATAGGAATTAATAAAAATATTTATAGCGAAAGTTATAATATTTCATTTGTAGACCCATATGCGACAGAAGATGGAGTTAGTCTTGGTTATAACTTATATTTTAGGGAGACAGACTATGGTGAATTCAATGTTGCAAATTACTTAACAAATTCAAATGGTATTGGGGCCCAATTCGGATATCCCACTTCTGATATTACAAGATTAGGTTTTAGTCTTACATATGATAAAACTGATATAGACATAGGCTCATTACCAGCAAGAGAAATATATGATTTCGTTGCAACAGAAGGAAATTTATTTGAAACTATTTCAGCCCAGGCATCTTGGCAAAGAGTAACTTTAAACAGAGGACTATTTCCCACATCTGGCTCTTCAACAGTTTTTAGCTTAAGTACTACTATTCCTGGTAGTGACTTAAATTATTATAGAGCCAATATCAGGCAAAAATACTATAGACCATTATCAAGTAATTTTGTATTTGGATTCCAAGGCGAGCTTGGCTATCTTGATGCATACGGAGATACAAAAGAAACACCATTTTTTCAAAATTTTTATGCAGGAGGTCCAAGGTCTTTAAGGGGTTTTGAATCAAATACACTTGGACCTAGAAGTACNGACGCNCCNTGTTATGAATTTAANTANGANGANNNNACNTGCCCAAATNTNATNGANACTGANGGNGATGGNGAATTAGATNCACCTTATATNAATCCATATGCNNNTTCTACNTCNAGATANAGAGACAGNCCNATTGGNGGAAANATTAANNTTGAAGGCAGNNTNCAANTAATATTTANANTNCCNTTTATTGAAGATCANNGATCNTTAAGATCNGCNTTTTTCTTNGATTTTGGAAATGTNTTNTCAGANAATTGTAAAGAATACCAAATTAATTGTTATAAACCTGCTGTTGAGGATCTTCGATATTCATATGGGGTTGGTGTTACTTGGATAACTGGTTTTGGTCCACTAAGTCTTGCAATTGCAAAACCAACCAATGCTGGACCCCAAGAGAGAACGGAAGAATTCCAATTTACAGTAGGAAATGTTTTCTAGTTAATATAAAATGTTCAAACCACTTTAGGGGTATTTATGAAAAATATAACAAAAATTTATTTAATGCTATCTTTATTTGCGATTCCTGTTTTTGCAGCTGATGGCGTTGCAGTTATTGATATGCGAACAGCAGTTTTGTCTACTCAAACCGCAGCAGATGCTTTTAAGGCATTGGAAGAAGATTCTGATTATTCATCTAATCTTGAGGAAGCTAAGTCACTGCAAGCAGAAAGACAATCTATTGCAGAAAAACTACAAAAAGAACTTGAAACTTTATCTCAAGAGCAAATAGCAGAAATGCAAAAAGATATACAGGACATGGGTCAAGACTTAGAGTTTCTTGCCGGAAAGATTCAACAAGCTCAAGAGGAGACAGCTACAAAAATTTTCACAGATATGGGACCTTCAATGCAAAAAATCATTGGAGAGCTGATAAATGCAAAACAAATCAAAGTTTTGCTTGCTAAGAATGAAACTTTGCTTTTCAGTGATCCTGCTTTAGATCTTACTGATGATGTGACATCAATGCTTGATGTTGCAGCTTCATCTGAGGCTTCATCACAAACTGAGTAAAAGTGCCAAAGCATAAAAGCTTTACTCTTAAGGAATTAGCAAAAGTAACTGATTCAGAAGTTGTTGGAGATGAGAATTTATACGTAGATAATTTATCTACGATAGAAAATTCTACAAAATCATCAATTACTTTTTTATCGAATAGCAAATATGCCTCCTCGCTTAAATCTTCTGTTGCTTGTGCAGTTATAGTTAAGAAAGACTTTAAAGTTGATAAAAATTTTAATTATCTTAAAACAGATGATCCATATCTAGCCTATGCAAAGCTCTCAAGTTTGTTCGATTATGACAATAAAATAAATATCCCTTATATTGATAAGTCTGCTGTAATTTCCGATAAGAGTTCTATAGATAAAAATGTATATATTGGCCCAAATGTTTTCATTGGACCAAATTGTGAAATTGGACCAAATGTTATTATTCATGCAAATTGTTCAATTGTTAAAAACGTTAAAATTGATACAGATACGATGATTCAACACGGGGCTGTTTTAGGATCAGATGGATTTGGATTTGCTCCAACAGATGATGGATACATAAAAATTAAGCAATTAGGCGGCCTTACAATTGGTAAAAATGTTGAAATCGGCGCTAATTGTACTATTGATAGAGGAGCAATTGACGATACTCAGATACATGATGGAGTTATTTTAGATAATTTAGTTCACATAGCTCATAATGTTATCTTAGGAAAAAACTCTGCCATAGCAGCATCATGCGCAATAGCAGGCTCAGCAAAAATTGGTAAAAACTTTCAAATGGGCGGTCTCTCAGGAGTTCTTGGTCATTTAGAGATTTGTGAAAACGTTATTGTCGGAGCTCAAACTTTAGTTACAAAAAGCATTACTAAGCCTGGTAACTATGTTGGAATAATGCCAATTCAAGAGCATGATAATTGGGCTAAGTCATCGGTTTATATAAAAAAACTAAGTCAATAAAATGAAAGTTTCCAAAGATGACATAAAAAAATATCTACCTCACAGAGAGCCCTTCCTATTTGTAGATGAGGTTATAGATATTGATGAGAAAAATGGGATACATGTACAGAAGTATATAAGTGGAAATGAATTTTTTCTTGAGGGCCACTTTCCAAATAATCCAATTTTCCCTGGCGTTATAATAATTGAGGCATTAGGACAAGCCTCTGGAATACTTGGTTTTGTAACTATGAATAAAACTCCTGAGGAGGGTTCGATTTATGTCTTGGCTGGAGTTGATAAGGTTAGATTTAGAAAAAGAGTTAGACCTGGAGACACAATAGATTTATACAGTAAAGTTTTGAGTGAAAAAAGAGGAATTTGGAAGTTTGACTGCAGAGCGGAACTTGGAAATGAATTGGTTTGCAGTGCAGTAATTCTATGTGCTGATAGGAAGGCAATATGAAAATTCATCCAACAGCAATAATTAGTGAAAAATCAAAAATTGATAACTCTGTTGAAGTTGGACCATTTTGTATTATTGATGAAGATGTTGAGATAAAAAAGGGAACAAAACTTCTTAGTCATGTCGTTTTAAGAGGACCGACATGTATTGGTGAGGATAATATTTTTTTTCAGTTCTCAACAATTGGAGAAGATACTCCTGATAAGAAATTTAAAGGTGAAAAAACTGAACTTAAAATAGGAGATAGAAATATTTTTAGAGAGGGTGTAACAGTTCATAGGGGAACAGTTCAAGATAAAGCTATAACCTCTATCGGATCCGATAATCTCCTAATGGCATACTCACATGTTGCTCATGACTGTGTAGTTGGTAATGGAAATGTTTTTGCTAATAATGCCGGTATAGCTGGACATGTTAATGTTGGTAACTATATTACAATAGGAGCCCTAACAACAATTCATCAATTTTGTAATATAGGAGACTATTCATTCATAGGTATGAACACATCAATAAATATGGATGTTCCTGCCTTTATTAAAGTTGCAGCTGATCCAGCAAGAGTTATTGGACTGAATTCAGTTGGTATGAATAGAAATAATATGACTCCTGAATCAGTATCGTTAATTAAAAAAGCATATAAGTTGGTCTTTAGAAAGAATCTTAAAATTGAAGAAGCTATTAAAAAATCCAAAGAACTTAACAATGATCAAAATGATTCTTTTTTAGATATTTTTATCAAATCTCTTGAGATATCTGAGAGAGGAATTTTAAGATAAGTGTATCAAAAAGAAGTTCTCAATGTTGGTATTGTTTGTGGTGAGCATTCAGGGGATATGCTCGGTGCAGACCTCATTGAGGAATTAAAAAAACAATACGAAGTAAATCTGTTTGGAGTAGGTGGCCCAAAATTAGAATTACAAGGACTTGAATCAGTATTTCATTTTTCTGAAATAAACATTATGGGGCTAATAGAACCTTTTTTTAATTATTTAAAACTTATCAAATTAAGAAAAAATTTAATTAATCTTTTTATAAACAAAAAAATTGATATTTTTGTTGGTATTGATTCACCAGATTTCAATATTGGAATCCATAAAGCTTTAAAAAAACAGAGTACAAACAAAAATATTCAGCTTGTAAGTCCATCTGTTTGGGGCTGGAGACAAGGCCGAATCAAATCAATAAAGTCTTATATTGATTTAACTTTGTGCCTGTTTGATTTTGAACATAGTTACTATAAAAAAGAGGGACATAATAGTTTTCATATTGGCCATCCATTCTTTAAATCACAGAAAGAAAATGACCAAAAAGTTTTTAAAAAATACAACTTAGAAAGCTCGAAAAAATTTTTATCAGTTCTTCCCGGAAGCAGAGTTTCAGAAATTAAAAATATGTTGCCTGTTTATGTAGATTTTATAAGAGAACATTCAGAAAATAATAAAAATTATTTCTATCTAGTGCCTGCTACTGACAAGAAATTATCTAAGCTAATTCATGAATTTATTAGTCATGAAGATCTTCCTATATTAATTGCTGAGAACTCTGTAAAAGATTTCTTGTCAATTTCAGAAGTTTCAATAGTAACTTCAGGAACTGCTACTTTAGAATCAGCAATCTTAGGATGCCCACCTGTGATTTGCTACAAAACGAACTTTCTTAATTACTTAATTATTTCAAGAATGTTAAAAATTCAAGATGTTGGTCTTCCTAATTTATTATATGGTAAAAGGCACTATATAGAACTTATTCAAAATCAATGTAATGTTGAAAACATTATTAATGCAGTTAACGAAACACTTTGCTTTATACCAAATCGTGAAAAAGATGCATCCTTTCTCAGGAATGCACTTAAGGGAAAAGGTTACCCAGAAGCTATAAAGGCTATTAGAACACTTTGAAAAGTAAACTGGTGGCAGGCACAGATGAGGTGGGAAGAGGTTGCTTGGCTGGACCGGTTGTTGCTGCTGCTGTAATTTTAAAAACAAAAATAGATAATCTAAAGGATTCAAAACAACTTACTGAAAAAAAAAGAGAGTTATTATCAAAAATTATTCTCGAAAATTCATTTTTTGGATTTGGTATTGTTTCAAATTTAGAAATCGACAATATAAATATACTGAATGCTTCTTTATTAGCAATGAAAAGAGCTATACTTAACTTAGAATCAAAGCCAGCTTTAGTTTTGATTGATGGTATACATAAACCTGATTTAGACGTGCCAATGCAAACAATTATTGGCGGAGATTCGATTGAACCTACAATAAGCGCTGCTTCAATAATTGCAAAGGTTTACAGAGATAATTTAATGACCGTGTACGACAAAAAATATCCTGAATTTAATTTTAAAAAGAATAAAGGATATGGAACAAAAGAACATTTTCAAGCAATTGCCTTAAATGGTGCTTGTTGCATTCATAGAAAATCATTCAAAGGTGTTGAAATAAGATAATGAAATTGTTCTCACACCTAAGAGTTTCATCTGAATTTAGCATTACACAAGGACTCTTAACAATTGATCAGATAGTAGATAACGCTGTTGAAAATTCAGTGCCTTCTGTTGCATTGACAGACAAATCTAACATGTTTGGACTTGTAAAATTTTTTAATAAATGTGAATCAGCTGGCATTAAACCAATATCAGGAGCTTCAATAAGATTAATTTTTGAAGATGATGATGTTTCTTATGAACTTTTATGTTTAGCAAAGACTAACAATGGACATAGGAATTTAATGAAAATAATTTCCAAAGCTCACAATAATAATTCATTCAATCTACCGATAATAAAATTTAATGATTTAATTAAATTAAAAGATGACATTGTTGTAATTTCTGGTGGGAAGGGGAGCCATATATTTGAGTATTTGAAATTGGGCAATACATCAGAGGCAATTTCAAGAATTGATAATTTTAGGAATCATTTTGGAGATGATTTTGTGATTGATATTCAGATGACAAACAGACTTGATGAAGTGGAATACATAAAAAATGTATTACCAATATCTAATGATAAAGGGATCCCATTAATAGCCACTAATGATGTTTTATTCTCAAAGCAAGACGACTTTGATATTCATGAAACAAAAGTTTGCATAAATACTGGAAAAACATTAAATGATCCAAACAGACAAAAAATATTTTCCAAAGAACAATATTTCAAGTCTCCTGACGAAATGAGTGAACTATTTAAAGACTATGAATCACTTATAGAAAATACAAATGAAATATCAAAAAAATGCAATGTTTCACTTGATACAAAGGGTTATTTTTTAACGGAGTATCCAGTTCCGAAAAAACATAACTTTGACTCTTACTTAAAAGAAATTGCAAATGAAAGAATGAAAATCTATATCAATGATTTTGAAATTGAAAAACAAAATGAATATATAGATAGATTAAATTATGAATTAGACCAAATTGAAGCAATGGGTTTTTCAAGTTATTTTCTGATAGTCTATGATTTTATAAAGTGGTCCAAAAATAATGATGTGCCAGTAGGCCCAGGAAGAGGCTCTGGAGCAGGTTCATTAGTAGCTTTTGCTTTAGAAATAACTACTCTAGATCCAATCATTCACGGACTTTTATTTGAAAGGTTCTTAAATCCTGAGAGATTATCAATGCCAGACTTTGATGTTGATTTTTGCATGGACAAAAGAGATATGGTTATTGATTATGTAAGTAAAAAATATGGCTCTGAGTCAGTCTCACAAATTGCGACCTTTGGAACAATGGCGGCAAGAGCGGTTGTTAGGGATGTAGCAAGAGCACTTGGTAAACCTTATGCCTTGGGAGACAGAATCTCTAAAATGATACCTTTTGCTCCAGGTATGACTCTTGATAAAGCACAAAAAGATCAACCAATTTTTGCTGAAAGTTTAAAAAATGACTCTGAAGTTAGAGAGATCGTTGATTTATCTTACAAGCTTGAAGGGATTGCTAGAAATGTTGGAAAACATGCTGGTGGTGTCGTCATAGCTCCTGGTAATATATCAGATTTTTGTCCCGTATATGTTGATCGTCAGTCAGACTCAGTTATGACTCAGTATGACAAAGATGATGTTGAAAAAATAGGCCTGGTAAAATTTGATTTTTTAGGATTAAGGACTCTAACAGTAATAGATAGTGCAGTTAAATCAATAAATAAAGATTTAGATAAATCAAAGAAAATTGATATAAATAATATTTCACTGAAAGATGAAGAGGTATTTAAATTGCTTTCATCTGGGAAAACAATGGCTGTTTTTCAACTTGAATCTTCAGGTATGAGAGATCTCATAAAAAGGCTTAAACCTACAAAATTTGAAGAGATAACTGCTTTACTTGCCTTATATAGACCAGGTCCATTAAATTCTGGTATGCATGAAGAATTTGTCGATAGAAAACATGGAAAGAGCCCGGTTACATATCCACATAAGTTATTAGAAAAAGTTCTAGAGGAAACATATGGAGTTATCGTATATCAAGAGCAAGTAATGGAATCTGCTAGAGTTTTGGCAGGTTTTTCATTGGGCCAGGCAGATATATTGAGAAGAGCCATGGGAAAAAAGAAAAAAGAGGAAATGGAAGAACAAAGAGAAATATTTGTTAAAGGATGCCTTAAGAATGATATTACTGAAAAAAATGCTGAACAGATATTTGATTTAATTAATCAATTTGCAGAATATGGATTCAATAAATCTCATTCTGCTGCTTACGCATTAATTTCCTATCAAACAGCGTTTCTAAAAACATATTACCCTGAACATTTCATGGCAGCAGTGTTATCCTCTGAACTAGGAAATACAGATAAAATTTATGCACTGACTCAAGAGTGTTCAAGAATGGGTATAGAAGTACTTAAGCCCAATATACAGTCAAGCAATAAAAAATTTGAAGTTAATAGTGAATCTAAAATTGAGTATGGTTTGGGTGCTATTAAAGGTGTTGCAGATTCTTTCATCAAACACCTGTGCCAAGAAAGAGAAACAATAAAGTTTAAAGATCTTTGGGATTTCTCAAAAAAAGTAGATATAAGACTTGGTGGAAAAAAATCCTTAGAAGCCTTATCTCAATCAGGAGCATTTGATTCGTTGGCACCATCAAGAACCATTGCAATTGAATGCACTAAAGACATGTTGAATGATGGAAAAAATCTTAATGGAAACTCAAATTTTCAAAGTGGAGATCTTTTCGCTAATATGCAAGAAAGTTTTAATCCATATGAAAAATATAAAAACTTACATGAGTTATCATTAAGTGAAAAATTAGAGCTAGAAAAAAAATCTTTAGGATACTATTTATCAGGGCATCCTGTTTTAGCAATTGAAGACAAAATAAAAAAAATTAGTTCTCATAAAATAAATCAACTTAACAACAATATTAAAAAATCTTCATTAGTTTGTTTAATCAATAGTGTTAGACAGATTAAGGATCGAAAAGGGAAACCACTTACTTTTGTAAATTTTGATGATGGCACTGGAACTATGGATGGAATTATAGCCAGTGATGCTCTCGAAAATTGTCATAATTTTTTAAAAGAAGGGGAAATATTAAATCTTAAAGGTACCATTGAGGTTGATGATTACAGAACCAATGATCTGGGCTCATTGATGTTTAGGATGCGAGTAAAAGAAGTAAGTCAAATAGATAATGAATTAAATAAAAAATTAAAAGAGGTTGTAATTAACTTAGATAATTCACAAATATTTTCAATTGAAGAGTTTTCCAAAATTCTTGATACAGTTGATAGGAGTTTCTGGGAAAATGGAAATTGTAGATTGAATGTCAAAGTAACAACTGATAAATCAGAGGCTATAATAGATATAGGAGAAAATTTTAAATTTAATCCTTCGCTAGAAAATTTATTTTATTTAGAAGATATTTTCGGTAAAAATATTCTAGAGACCTAAATTGTTAAACTCAGACTTAATTTCGAATACATTAGATTTTAAACAGCCTATCTATGTTGCATATAGCGGTGGGCCTGATTCGTCTGCTCTTTTAGATCTTTGTGTCAAATTGAAAGAAAAAAAATTTATTAATTTGTCTGCAATACATATTAATCACAAATTATCTGAAAAATGTTCTGATTGGGAGAAACACTGTATTAGTGTTTGCAAAACCTTAGATGTCAATTTAATAATTGAATCTACCAAAGTAATACCAGACGGAGGCGGCCTTGAATCTGCAGCAAGAAAAGCAAGATATAAAATATTTCAAAATATTCTAAATAAAAATGATCAAATTCTACTTGGACATCACAGTGATGATGTTGCTGAAACAATTATTATGAGAATTCTTAGAGGAACTGGATTAGATGGAATTGAGGGACCTGCAAAAAAAAGGAATATTGGCCAAGCGAAATTAATCAGACCACTTTTAGAAGTATCAAAAAAAGAAATTATGAAATATTTAAATGATAATAAAATAGATTATATTGAAGATGATTCAAACACAGATCTTAAATTTGATAGAAATTTTTTGAGACATAAAGTTTTTCCATTACTTCAAGACAGGTGGAATGACTTTCCTAAAAGAATTAATTCCCTATCTTCAATCGCAAAAGAAAGAAATAATAACTATAAAAATTTAGTTAATGATAAATACAAAAACTTGATTGGAAATAAAATTAATCTTAATGATCTTAAAAAAATTCCAAAGAGTATGGTATGTGATGTTTTAAGATATTCCATTAAAGAATCAAACATTGCAATGCCTAATAGTAAAATACTGCAAGAAATATATAAAACTTTCATAGTTTCAAACCCAGGTTCAAAATCATTGGTATCATGGTCAAGAGCTGATAAAGAAGAGTCAGCAGGTATGATTAAATTGAATGATGGTTTTTTAATTATTTCAAAAAAATAAAGGTTAAAACTATGAGACTAGAAACTATAAGCCTAGAAAAAAAAGAAAAAATTGCAATTATAAGACTAAATAGACCAAAACTGCTTAATGCTGTTAATGAGCAATTAGTTTGGGATTTTCAAGAAGCAACGATGGACGTTAAACAAGATGATCTTATAAAAGTTGTTATTATTACTGGTGCTGGAAGAGGATTTTCAGCAGGTGCTGACTTAAGTGAAAGAAATTCTAGCTGGAGGGGTTCTAAAGATGCTCTTTTAAGAGGATATAAACCATTTTTTGAGAGTATTGTTAATATGCCAAAACCTGTTATAGGAGCTATAGCTGGACCAGCAGCTGGAATTGGTGCTGCAATAGCAATGTCTTGTGATCTAAGAGTAATGTCAGACGACAGCTATATTCTTTCAGTATTTAGCAATATTGCTTTGATACCAGATGGCGGGCTTACATGGTATCTTCCAAAATTTATGGGTTTTGCAAAAGCATATGAACATGCGATTGAAGCAAAAAAAATATCAGCTGAAGATTGTTTAAAGTATGGGATAGCAAATAAAGTGGTCTCAAGAGATGAGCTTGAAACAGTAACTTTAGAATGGGCGCATAAACTTTCAAGGAGGTCATCACAATCTTTGAATCATACGAAAAGATTGATGAGAGAATCTCTTGAAGTTGGTTATTGGAATACCTTCCATAATGAAGCAGAAATTCAAAATGAATTAACAGTTAGCGATCAAAATAGAGAAGCTGTAAAAGCATTTCTTGAAAAGAGAGAACCTAATTTCGATTAGCTTTCTAATAACTTACTTAGCCCAACAATAATTGCATCAAATGAGGCTCTAGTAGTATTTGGATGTATCCCAACTCCCCAAAATGTTTTGGCATCTTTTTCTAGTTCTATGTAGGCTGCTGCTTTAGCATCTGATCCCGAGGAGATAGCCGTTTGATGATAATCAGCAACTTTTATTTCAACCCCAATTTTTTCTGAAAGACCATTTACAAATGAGTCAATTGGACCATTTCCAGTGCCTTTTATTGTTGTTTCTTTATTATTCATATTCATTGTCAGTTCTAATTTATGAAGATCGTCTTTAGATGATGATGAGTGTTTTATGTACGAGTAATTATTAACAGGTTGAAGGTATTTTTTTTCAAAAATATCCCATATTTGTGAGCTACTAATCTCTTTACCAGTATCATCTGCTAACTTTTGAATTCTTTGACTCAGGCTAATCTGAAGTCTTCTAGGCAAAGAGACCCCATGATCTTTTTCTAATAAAAATGCAACTCCTCCTTTACCAGACTGAGAATTAATTCTTACTACTGCTTCATAATTTCTACCTAGATCAGCTGGATCAATTGGAAGATAGGGCACTTCCCACTTTGGATCATTAGATTTTTTAATAGCTTGAAAACCTTTTTTAATTGCATCTTGGTGAGAGCCTGAAAAAGCTGTAAAAACAAGATCTCCTGC